>NZ_UQBH01000048.1 GCF_900539295.1 uncultured Megasphaera sp. | reverse complement strand
CCGAAAAGATGGAAGTCCAGGCTCCGGCAGCTCGTGAACGGATTGAACGAGAACTGCTTGGCAAATAAAGTGTCCTTTTATGTGCGTAAGGAGAGACTGTTATGGATAATGTAGAAAATAAAAAACAGCAAACGCCTCATCAATTTCTTATGAAGGTCATGATTATCTCGACTTTCGGCAATTTGCTGTTCGGTTATGATACGGGCGTTATCAATGGGGCCCTGCCGTATATGTCACGGCCGGATCAGCTTAATTTGACGCCGGTTACAGAAGGCCTGGTAGCGAGTATCTTGCTTCTCGGTGCTGCTATCGGCTCGGTCTTTGGCGGGAGATTTTCCGATGCCTATGGCCGAAAACGGACGTTGAGCACTCTTGCCGTCATCTTTTTCTTCGGAGCTTTAGGATGCACCTTGTCGCCCAATGCGGCGGTCATGATTCTGTGCCGCTTTATTTTGGGCATGGCCGTTGGCGGCGCAGCCACGACGGTTCCTGTTTATTTAGCTGAAATATCGCCGGCAGAACATCGCGGCCGGATGGTCAACCAAGGTGAACTGATGGTAGTTACCGGGCAGCTTTTGGCCTTTACCTTCAATGCCTGCTTAGGCATCATGCTGGGCCATAACGAGCACGTTTGGCGCTATATGCTCTGCATCGCTGTTTTCCCGGCCGTCTTGCTCTTCATCGGCATGCGGCGGATGCCGGAATCACCGCGCTGGCTCGTTGTAAATAACCGTATCAGCGATGCGTTAATGGTTTTGAAAAAGGCTAGAACGGTAGAACGAGCGATTGCTGAATTAAATGAAATTCAGGATAACCTGGCCAAGGACCGCATGATGAAAAAAGCGACGTTAAAGGACTTGGCAACACCATGGATTCGCCATATCGTCTTCTTGGGCATGTTCTTAGCAGCTACGCAGCAGGTGACCGGCGTTAACTCCATCATGTATTACGGTACACAAATCCTGCAGCGGTCCGGCTTTAGTACGGAAGCGGCACTGGTTGGCAATATTGCCAATGGGTTGATTTCTGTCGTCGCTACGTTCTTCGCCTTTTGGCTGTTGGCACGCGTCGGCCGCCGGAAGATGCTGATCGGCGGTCAAGTCGGCATCATTATCGTCTTGGTACTCATGGGCCTCGTATCCTTATCCTTAAATGGTTCTCCGATACAGCCGTACTTGATTTTACTGTTGACCGTCAGCTTCTTAGCTTGCCAGCAATCGACGGTGTCCCCCGTTATCTGGGTACTTTTATCTGAAATTTTCCCGACCCGCCTTCGCGGTATGGGCATGGGCGTTGCCGTATGCTTCCTGTGGCTGGCAAACTTCTGCGTCGGCTTTACCTTCCCGATCTTTATGGAATATGTCGGCTTGTCCTATACTTTTTGGGGCTTTGCAGCCATCAACGTCATTGCCGTCCTTTGCGTAGCTCACTTTGTACCGGAAACGAAGGGCCATTCTTTGGAATCCATCGAACGACGCTTCCGCTATGGTAAGGGCGCAGATGAAATACAGCATGAATTGCGTAGTGAATCGATAAACTAGGAGGTTATAGAGATGACACACATCGAAGAAGTTGCTTTTAACATCATTGCCCAGGCCGGAGATGGCAAGGCTAAAGTACAAGAAGCTTTGCGTCAGGCCCGAAGAGGAAATTTTGGAGAAGCTGAAGATTTATTGAAAGAAGCCGATTTGATGCTGTTAAAAGCCCATCAAATCCAGACCGATGAATTGATTACGCGTCAGGCCAAGGGCGAATGGAAGGAACCTTTCAACGTCGTCGTAGCTCACGCCCAGGATTACGTCATGACGGCTATGGTGATGCGCGAACTGGCCAAGGAAATCGTTCATTTATATGCTAAAGTAATGGCCATCTAAATTTGATATGAAAGAAAGGCCTCTGCAGTCGATAATCGCTGCAGAGGCCTTTCTTTTATAAGTAGCTATATTTATAATGCATAACTTTTTAATCTGCCATACAAGTGAGGAATGTTTTGTAAAAAAGCTTGCATGTTCTTTACACACTGTGCTATCATGTACCCATAAAGAGCACGGGCTCGTAAATGATGAGGAGTGATAGATTTGGGCGTTACAATTAAGCAGATTGCCGAAATGGCGAATGTCCATCGCTCGACAGTCGACAAGGTCCTCCACAAGCGGCCCGGTGTCAGTGATGAAGTGCGGGCTAAGGTCCAAAAAATCATCGATGACGTCGGCTACGAAGTGAATCCCTTGGGAAAGGCTTTGAATGCACAGAAGCACAAGCGAATCATTTCCGTCATCTTATTAGTCGTCGATGCTCTTTCAGATATTCACGAAGGCATTGAGCAAGCCTGCCAAGAAATCGAGTCTTTGAATATAGAAGTCCGCTTCAATATTCTGAAATACTTAGATGTTCAAGGGCAGGTCAAGGCCTTAGAAACTTGTGTAACCGATCAGGTCGATGGGATCGTCATCACCCCCTTGAATCATCCCGATGTCTGGAAGGCTGCCGATAAGGCTATTGCCGCCGGGATTCCTATGGTGACGGTCAATACGGACATTATCAAGTCCAACCGTTTGTGCCATATCGGCCAGGATGCCGCTAAGGCGGGGCGAACGGCAGCACGGATGATGGGGCTGCTGACGGCCCATATCGGGAGAATCGGGATCGTTGCCGGAAGTGCGCGCAACCTGTTGGCCGTAGATCTTCGAGAGAAGGGCTTTCGGCAGTACCTCAGGGAACACGAGCCGGACATGACCGTCGTCAAGCGCATCATCACCCATGAACAGCCGAAACTGGCCTATGAAAAGACGAAAGAGTTGTTGACTCAGCACAAAGATATCAATGGCCTTTTTGTCACCTGCGGCAACGTTGAAGATATTTGTCGGGCCAAAGCCGATGCGGACTGTCAGGATATTCCCGTCGTCTGCTATGAACGGTATCCTAAGATTATAAAGCTTTTAGAAGACGGTGCTGTTTCATGTACTATCAGCAGCGATTTAATCAATCAAGGCTACCAGGCCGTCATGGCCCTGCGTGACTACTTTATTTACGGCCGCAGGCCGGAAGAGTATCAGTATATGGATATCAATATTTTGCTGAAAGAAAATTTATAATAAAATGAGTCCTCGGGACTTATTTTATTACCCCTTTACGAGCACGGGCTCGCAAAGGGGAGAAGCCGGAAAAAGATGAATCGTATCGATTCATTTTATTTTAAATATCTACGAGCACGAGCTCGCTAATAAAAAGGAGACTT
>NZ_UQBH01000047.1 GCF_900539295.1 uncultured Megasphaera sp. | reverse complement strand
ATTCATTTTATTTTAAATATCTACGAGCACGAGCTCGCTAATAAAAAGGAGACTTTATCATGGAAAAAAACACGACATTAAAAGTAGGTTTGATTGGTACCGGGGCTATTGGCCGCACGCACATTGACCGCATCAATAACACCCTGCAGGGCGCCAAGGTCATCGCGGTATCCGATGCTTTTGCGGAATTCGGCAAACAAGTGGCTGCACAGTATGGCTGCCAATTTTTTGAAAAAGGGGAAGACCTGATCCATGATGCTAATATCGATGCCGTCATCGTCACCACGGCCGATCCCTACCATGCCCAATATGTAAAAGAATCCATTAAAGCCGGCAAATATGTATTCTGCGAAAAACCATTGGCACCGGAAGCGTCGGTCTGCAAAGAAATCGTCGATCTTGAAATGGCCGGCGGCAAACAATTGGTACAAGTCGGATTCATGCGCCGCTACGATTACGGCTATCAGCAGTTGAAGAAATATATTTCCGAAGGTACCTATGGCGAACCCCTCATGCTGCACTGTGCTCACCGCAATATGACGGTTGATGAAAACTACGATACACCCATGGCTGTTGAAAATTCTATGATCCATGAAATCGACGTACTGCGCTGGCTCTTAGGCGAAGACTATGCGACGGCAGAAGTCCGCTTCCCGAAAAAGACCCGTCACGCTCGTGAAAACCTGCAGGACCCACAGATCATGTATTTGACGACGAAATCCGGTGTCCGCATCGATGTCGAAGCCTTCGTCTGCTGCGGCTACGGCTACGACATTAAATGTGAAGTGTGCTGCGAAGACGGCATCATTTCCCTGCCGGAACCGTCCAATGCCATGATCCGTACCAATGCATCGCGGGTATATCCGATTTGTGAAGACTGGTCTGAACGGTTTGTCCAGGCCTATAATACGGAATTCCAGGAGTGGATCAATGCCTGCAAAGAAGGCCGCGTTGACGGCCCGACGGCTTGGGACGGCTATGCCGGCCAGGTGACGGCCGCTGCTGCCTCTAAAGCACGGGATACGCAGTCCATCGTGAACATTGATTTGCCGGAAACGCCGGATTTCTATAAAAAATAAAAGTAGGAATCGTGAAGAAACAGAAGACGTCTCGATTTTGCCTCTGCTTCTTCACGACCCCGATGTCGGATAAAAGGAAGGATGACATATGTGATGCAAGGTGAAACTATTGATGCTTCAAAAAAGAGATTTCTCTATTCTGTAATGATTACGGCCACCTTGGGCGGTCTGTTGTTTGGCTATGATACGGGCGTCGTAAACGGAGCCCTCCCGTATATGAAACAGCCGGACCAGCTCAATTTGACACCGGCCTTAGAAGGCTTTGTCGTTTCAGCCCTTCTCTTTGGTGCTGCTATCGGATCCATTGCCGGTGGCAGGATTGCTGATGCGTTCGGCCGCCGGAAAATGATTTTGGCATTGGCCGTTATCTTCTTCTGTGCCGCTATGGGATGTACCTTGGCTCCGTCCGTTTGGGTCATGATTCCCTGCCGCTTTATTTTAGGCTTAGCCGTCGGCGGCGCTTCTGTTGCCGTTCCTATCTATTTGGCGGAAGTCTCACCATCTAATAAACGAGGGCGGATGGTTACGCAAAATGAGCTGATGATCGTATCGGGCCAGTTTCTTGCATACGTCTGCAACGCCGTTTTAGGGACCCTCTTTGATGATACCGGCCATATTTGGCGGTATATGCTTTTCCTGGCAACTCTGCCGGCTATCGCCCTCTTCTTTGGGATGATGCGGATGCCGGAGTCACCGCGCTGGATGATTTTGAAGGGCTCCATCAGCGAGGCCTTGGACATATTGAAAAAATTGCGGTCCAGTGAAATCGAAGCCATTGCAGAATTGAATGAAATCGAAGATAATATAAAACAAGAGACTATTGTCAAACAGTATGGCTGGAAAGATTTAAGACGACCGTGGATTCTTCGCATCCTGCTCATCGGCATCGGCGTTGCTGTAGTAACGCGGTTTACGGGCGTCAATACGATCATGTTTTACGGCACACAAATTCTAACCGATGCCGGTTTTGGCCGTCAAACAGCCCTCATTGCTAACGTCGCTAACGGCTTGACTTCAGTTATCGCAACTTTTGTTGGCATTTGGTTGCTGGGGAAGATGGGCCGCCGCACCATGTTCTTGACCGGCCTCGGCGGGACGACGACGAGCCTGCTCCTCATCGCCCTGTCATCCATGTACCTGAGCGGGACGGCTATGCTGCCCTTTATCGTACTGGGTATGACCATCTTGTTCTTGGCCTTCATGCAGGGCTGCATTGCGCCGATTCTCTGGTTGGTCATTGCTGAAATATTCCCGCTCCGCCTGCGCGGGCTGGGAATGGGCGTCTGCATCTTTTTCTTGTGGATTTTCGATTTTTTGATCGGTTCGGTGTTCCCCGTACTACTCGATACGTGGGGCCTGTCGACAGCTTTCTTTGTCTTTGTCGTCAGTGGAATCGTAGGCATGGTGTTTGTCAAACTGTGCGTCCCTGAAACGAAAGGGAAATCGCTGGAAGAAATTGAAAAGTACTTCCGTTCGATTGACTCTAAAGGACAATCAACGGAAGAAAGTGAAAAATCTTTAGGCTCTGTATAACGGAGTGAGTCGAATACTAGGAGGAACGAATCATGAAATTATCTATTTGTACGGATGTTTTTGGGAAAATCCCCTTTACGGATATGCTCGATAAAGTAAAGGCCTATGGCCTTGACGCGATTGAATTGACGACCGGCGGCTGGGGCGGCTGCTTCTTCGTCCCGTCGGCAGAAGAATTGATTAAAAATCCGGAAAAATTAAGGTCTTTTAAAGAAGAAATCGATAAACGAGGGCTTACCATTTCGGCATTAAATTGTTCCGGCAATCCCTTGATTGACACGCCCATGGGCCATGCCCACAGCAAAACGATTCACGATACGGTGGTCTTGGCAGAACTTTTAGGCGTAAAGACCATTGTCACTATGTCCGGCCTTCCGGGAGGGGCACCTGGCGATAAGACGCCGAACTGGATTGCCTCCACTGTTTCCTGGCCGGAGTTTGACGGCAGTAAGTATATGGTAGAAGCCGTTACATATCAGTGGAAAGTGGCTAAAGAATGGTGGACAGAATTTGCGCAGTTCGCCAAAGACCATGGTATCGAAAAAATTGCCATCGAAGAATTTCCCTGCCAACTGGTCCATAATGTCCGGTCGCTGAATACCTTAGTAGAAGCTGTCGGGCCGGAACTGGGAAAACTAATCGGCATGAACTTAGACCCGTCTCATTTAATGATCCAAGGCGCCGATCCCATTGCAGCTGCACGGGCTTTAGGCGATAAAATATTTTATGTCCACGGCAAAGATGCCCGTATTGAACGGGGTCTGGCCGACGTAAACGGACTGCTTGAAAACCTGCCGGTTACGGAAACTAAGGACAGAACTTGGAATTACGTCGCCGTCGGCTGCGGGAAGGATTTACAGTGGTGGAAGGAATTCTTCTCCGTCGCTCATATGATGGGCTATGACGGCTTCGTTTCCTTAGAAATGGAAGACCTGACCATGAGTGTCGACGCCGGACTTAAGACATCTATCGATGCTTTAAAGGCGACAATCAGCCAATAAGGAGGATTTTTATGACAAAAGAAAATATGGCGAAAATCGAAGAAATTGCTTTTGAAATCATTTCCACGGCCGGTGATGGAAGAATTAAAGTGAAATTGGCCTTAAAGGAAGCCCGCCGCGGTAATTTTGGGGACGCTAAGGACCTGCTTAAAGAGGCCGACCAGTTCATCTTGAAAGCCCACGAAATACAGACCAATGAACTTTTGGGGCGCCAGGCACGCGGTGAGTTTTCAGAACCCTATTCACCGATTATAGCCCATGCACAGGACTACATCATGACGACCATGGATTTTAAAGAAGTGGCTGAAGAAATCGTAAACTTGTACGCGAAAATACTGGCCATTTAACGAAGGGGGAGATAATGCCATGAAAATTGCCTTTGACGTAGACGTATTAGCTAAACAGATGAGCATCAACGATATGGTGCATAAAGTCGCCGATTGGGGCTATAAGTATATCGAACAGTCTCCTCATCCGCGGATCAATCCCTTTTATAAGCACCCCCTCTTTTCGGAAGAATGCGAAGCGGAATACCGCAAGG
>NZ_UQBH01000046.1 GCF_900539295.1 uncultured Megasphaera sp. | reverse complement strand
ATCTAAATTTCAGATTGAATTGTCTCGAGTGTCCTAATTGGTATTGCAATTAACCACAAGAAATAATTTTTTTTACGACTGGAAAAAACACGATAAAAAAGAGTCCCGCACCCGGATGTGTGCGAGACTCTCTGAAGTTTTAAATCGGGATTAGTCGATGTTTTCGACGATGCAGGCCGTACCCTGGCCGCCGCCGATGCACAGCGTAGCCAAGCCGTATTTGCCACCGACTTCTTTCAAGCCGTAGAGCAAGGTTACGAGGATACGAGCGCCCGATGCGCCGATCGGATGGCCGAGGGCGATAGCGCCACCGTGGATGTTGACTTTATCCATATCGAAGCCGAGTTCGCGGCAGCAGTATACAGCCTGAGCTGCGAAAGCTTCGTTGGCTTCGACGAGGTCGAGGTCTTTGACTTCGAGACCTGCTTTAGCCAGGGCTTTGCGGGACGAAGGAACCGGGCCGGTACCCATGATGGTCGGATCGACGCCGGCCGATGCATAGCTTACGATTTTAGCCATCGGTTTGAGGCCGAGTTCTTTGGCTTTGTCAGCAGACATGACGACGAAAGCTGCAGCACCGTCATTGATGCCGGAAGCGTTGCCGGCCGTTACCGTACCGCCTTTTTTGAAGGCCGGTTTCAATTTAGCCAGGCTTTCCATGGTCGTGCCTTCACGCGGGAATTCGTCGGTATCGATGATGACGTCCTGTTTGCGCTGATGAACCGTAACCGGAACGATCTGGGATTTGAAAGCGCCGCTCTTAATTGCTTCGCAGGCTTTGACCTGAGAACGAACGCCCATTTCATCCTGATCTTCACGAGTAACGCCGAATTTTTCAGCGACGTTTTCAGCGGTGATGCCCATGTGGTAGTCATTGAAAGCATCCCAGAGGCCGTCTTTGATCATCGTGTCGACGAGGACGCCGTTGCCCATGCGGTAGCCGTAACGGCCTTTGGGAACAGCATAGGGAGCCATGGACATGTTTTCCATGCCGCCGGCTACGATGACGTCAGCGTCACCGGCTTTGATCATCTGAGCTGCCAAGGATACGCAGCGGAGACCGGAACCGCAGACTTTGTTGACCGTGAGAGCCGGAACTTCGATCGGCATGCCGGCTTTAATCATAGCCTGGCGAGCCGGGTTCTGACCCTGAGCAGCCTGGAGAACGTTGCCCATGACGACTTCGTCGACGTCTTTGCCTTCGATGCCGGCACGTTTGAGGGCTTCAGCGATAACGACAGCGCCTAAGTCAACTGCCGGGGTATCTTTAAAACCGCCGCCGAATTTGCCGATAGCTGTACGGCAAGCACTTACGATAACTACTTCTTTCATTGGAATCACTCCTTGAATTTTTTTACGTATGGAATAGATGAGACGCATCGGTATGAGAGAAATGCGCCGCGAAAAGCATCATCATAATGATGATACCAGATAATGATATAATACACCTTACAAAAGGAAATGTATAGACCACGTTCAGAAAATTACGTAGTCTATACATTTAGGTGCTTACTATTTAGGGAATAGGGGGGTAAAAACTTACAGGCGTTCTACGATGACAGCCGTGCCCTGGCCGCCGCCGATGCAGAGGGCAGCAAGACCATAGTGGCCGTTGATTTCCGGTTCAGCCATTGCATAGAGCAAGGTGACGATAATACGAGCGCCGGAGCATCCAATCGGATGGCCGAGAGCGATAGCGCCGCCGTGGATGTTGACTTTGTCCATGTTGAGGCCGAGTTCGCGGCAGCAGTATACGGACTGAGCTGCGAAAGCTTCGTTCAATTCGATGAGGTCCATCTGGTCGACGTTCATGCCGGTCTTCTTCATGACTTTGCGGACAGCCGGAACAGGGCCGATACCCATGATTGCCGGTTCTACGCCAGCCGAAGCCCAGTCTACGATCTTAGCGAGCGGTTTGATGCCGAGTTCTTTAGCTTTGTCAGCGGACATGATGACGACAGCTGCTGCACCGTCGTTGATGCCGGAAGCGTTGCCTGCCGTAACTGTGCCGTCTTTAATGAAAGCCGGGCGGAGTTTGGAGAGCATATCCATGGTGCAGTCCGGACGGATGAATTCGTCTTTGTCGATGACGACGTCGCCTTTTCTCTTATGAACCGTAACCGGTACGATCTGGCTGTCGAATTTACCTTCCTGCTGAGCTTTGTAAGCGTACTGCTGGGAACGGAGAGCCAATTTATCCTGGTCTTCACGAGTTACGCCAAAGCGGCTGGCTACGTTTTCAGCCGTAACGCCCATATGGTAATTGTTTTCCGTGCAGATCAAGCCGTCACGAAGGAGAAGATCTTCGAGAACGCCGTTACCCATGCGATAGCCGCGGCGGCCTTTAGCGATGGAGTAGGGAGCGTTGGACATGGATTCCATACCGCCGGCAACGATGATGTCAGCGTCGCCGAGTTTAATCTGCTGCGAAGCCAGGGAAATGGCACGCATACCGGAACCACAGAGTTTATTTAATGTGAAAGCTGGAACTTCCTGGGGAATACCCGAATGAAGGGCAACCTGACGGGCTGTGTTTTCACCGCAACCGGCTTGGAGTACATGACCCATGATGACTTCGTCAATCTGATTGACAGGAACACCTGCGCGTTTAATTGCTTCAGTAACCGCAGCAATACCGAGGTCTACAGCGGTAATATCTGCGAATTGGCCATTGAAGCTGCCGATGGCCGTACGGCAAGCACTTACGATAACAGCATCTCTCATTAGAAAAACCATCCTTTCTGATGTAAAACTAAAGTATAGAATAATATAGTATATAGCCTTAAATTGACGGAGCCGCCGCTTACGCAGCTCCTTGGGGGTACGCTGAAATGAAGAATTTGAGTTCTAAATTTCACAATCTCCATGTCTATATAGTACATTTTTTCACAAATAATTGCAAGAGGAAAATGTATTTTTACTGTGCTAAATAATCATGATAAAGTAGGGAGCAGATAAAAGAAGAATGAACACCCCGAATAGTTCGCTATGCATATCATTGGGATGAAAAGGCCTGCCTTCGGGACGACAAAATCCCTGGCAGCTTAATACACAATTAGAGGATTATATTATATATAATATATAATTAATCCTAAAGCAGGTCCTTGGCGATGGCGGCGTCACCGGTCCGTGTCAGCTAAGGGCATCTTTTTTTACATAAAAAAAGAGCCTTGTAAAAAGGAAGGTCACAAGGACTATATCGAATGACAGTCTTGAAAAAGGGCAACTAAAAAAGCGACTCCACATACGTGAGGTCGCTTTTTCAGGCATTACAGTCGGACATATTAAAGAAGGTGTGCAATGAAGCTGTACGAAAGCAAAGCACCCATGGAAATAATGATTTTTGCGTTTGCACTTAAGTTCATAATTCTCCCTCATTTCTCTTGTATTCATATGCCAGCCTAATAATTTAAGTTATTGCTGGATAATGACCGGCTGGTAGGTGATCTCTTTATCTATAAATATAATAACGCGTGATTAAAATAAAATCAATAGCTGAAAAATGCAATTGAAGGGGGTCAATATGATTGGAACGCAAAAATAAGCGGTTTAAGTAGATAATATCAAGCTAAATGCGAGAAAATATTTACGCGCATTAGGGGGCAAGTCTATTTTTCCATAAAAAATAAATCAAGAAAAAGTTGAATAAAATGATTATTTATTCAAAACAGAAAAATGTTAAATTTTATGTTTAAATAAAGGCGCGACTTAAAAAATAAAATGAAGTTGTAGTGAGATAAGTATTGGCAGATAGCTAAAAAATGTTCTATAATGAATATAATAAAGTAAAAGGTCAGCTCGTCCGGTATTTTCCGCGGCAGCTGGCGCCAAATCATGACTGATATCAGGAGGAATACGATGGGATTTTTCGATGCATTTTTTAAAGAGCAGCAGCGCACGAAAAGTGAAGAAATTTATGACCGTGCCCTGCAGATCTTTAATTCACCGGAGCTGCAGAATGAGTCCTTGCCAACAGAGCTCGCCCGGGACGTTCTTCAAGGGGAAGACTGCGATCAGGTGAGCGGGGCTTCCGGCCGCTTTGGCCATGATGTGACCAATCCCATACCCGTCAACGGGCCGAGTGGGGAGTTCGTCTATTTGTCGCGTCTTCGCCTGCGGCGGACAGGGTCGATGGTCTTTTTTCATAAAGTCGGCCGGATCGGGCGCATCGATGTTTTTGAGCTCACCAATGTCAGCGGTCAGTTTGCCGACCGGCTGTACGTCGACATGTATCATCCCCGTTGTTCCCGCCTCTATCCCGAAGGCTATACCCTCGAGCGGGAAGCCGTCTTTCCCCGGGGCGTGACGACGACCGTCGCCGATTTCCCCAAGGGCCTCTATAAGGCCATCAAGAAGGAAGCCCGCCAGCGCCTCGGCATCGACGTGGCCGAGCAGGAAAGCGACCGCATCAATCTGGAAGCGGCTCGAGAATCCCTGGAAAGGCTCCCGGCAAAAGACGGGGCGGAAGGGCCGTCGCACCATTGAAATAAGGCTGATCTATGGTATAATTACTACACAGCTTATAATGTTATGATATTAGGAGGGTCACTGATGAGAGACTTACCGAAAGCGCATGAAACGTGGCGCCATTTTAAAAACAATACTTATGAAATCATTACGCTTGCCGAACACACGGAAACGGGTGAAAAATTCGTCATCTACAAAGCCTTGCACGATACGATGAAAACCTACGCCCGCCCGTTGAAAGATTTCATGAGCGAAGTCGACAAGGAAAAATATCCCCGTTCGGAACAGGAATATCGCTTCGTTAAGATTAAATAAGCTTGACAGTTTCGAAAAGTGCTGATATAATATAGAACGTTGAAAATAAAGCAGAAGCTATCCGCTTCTCACCTTACAAGACGATGGTGTCACTAGGGTCTATGACGGAAACGTAGAGCGGATAGTCATGCTATCCGTTCTTTTTTTATTCGGAGGTGAAAGACAATTAGTAAGGAATTACGTATCAACGATCAAATCAGAGCCCGTGAAGTACGCGTGGTCAGTGATTCTAACGAACAGCTCGGTGTCATGTCTCTTCGTTCTGCCCGTCAGATTGCGGAAGAACGGCGTTTGGACTTGGTAGAAGTCGCACCGAATGGCAAACCGCCGGTCTGCCGTATCATGAACTACGGAAAATACCGCTATGAACAGCAGAAGCGTGAAAAGGAAGCCAAGAAAAAACAGAAGGTCTTGACATTGAAGGAAGTAAAGCTTCGTCCCAATATTGAAGATCATGACTTCTACGTTAAAATGAAAGCTGCTCAGCGTTTCCTGGGTGAAGGCAGCAAAGTAAAGGTTACCATCATGTTCCGCGGCCGTGAAATGAGCCATCCGGAACTGGGCCGTGATTTGCTGGTTCGATTCGCTGATGAATTGAAAGACACCGCCCATGTAGAAAAAGAACCTAAAATTGAAGGCAGAAACATGACCATGGTCATTGCTGTCAACAAAAAGTAACAGGAGGACAATTATTATGCCGAAAATCAAAACCCGCCGTGCCGCGGCAAAACGCTTTAAATCAACTGCTACAGGTAAGATCAAACGCATGAAACCGTACAAGAGCCATATCTTGGAAAGCAAAACTGCAAAACGGAAACGTAACCTGAGAAAAGCTACACTGGTATCGCAGTCCATGACCGATGTCGTTCGCAAGATGTGCCCGTTCATCTAATAACAGACAGAATATTTTTTGACATAGATTCGGAGGAATAGACTAATGGCAAGAATCAAAGTTGGCGTTACAGCACACGCTCGTCATAAAAAAATCTTAAAAATGGCTAAAGGCTATCGCGGTACCCGCAGCCGTCTCTTCAAAAAAGCTAACGAAAGCGTCATGAAAGCGCTCTACTACGCTCGTCGTGACCGTCGTGCCAAGAAACGCGAATTCCGTAAATTGTGGATCGCTCGTATCAACGCTGCTACCCGTGCAAACGGCCTCAGCTACAGCCGTTTCATCTATGGTCTGACCAAAGCCGGTGTCATCGTAAACCGCAAAATGTTGGCTGACCTCGCTGTCAATGATGCTGCTGCCTTCACGAAACTCGTAGAAGTCGCAAAAGCTCAGTAATATCGGAAAAAGAGGATGACGACAAAGTGGTAAATCCATTTTGCCGTCATCCTCTTTTTTATGCCCTTTTTCGTCCCTGTATGCAGGATGAATGACCGTTTGGCTGAGCCTTTTGGCAAGGTCTGGCCTTCTCGCTGTGAAACAGGTACAATATATATGAATATATAAAAAAGGTAAGGAGGATATACGATGGAAGATGTAAAAAAACTGGCTGCAGCCTACCATGAAGCCGGTAATAACTGTGCTGAAACGGTGGTCAAGGTCTGTAACGACTGCCTGGAACTGAACCTGCCTCAGGAAACGCTGCGCATGGTGTCGGTCCTCGGCGGCGGCGTCGCCGGCTCAGGCTGTCTCTGCGGCGCTTTGAACGGCGCCTGTCTCGTCTTGGGAAGCCTCGTCGGCCGGACCGAACCGGATGAAAAGACGAAGGCTGAAATCAATCAGCCCGTCCGGGAATTTGAAAAAATTTGGCTCGACCGCTTTAAAGCGACGTGCTGCCGCGTCCTGAAAAGCCCGGCTAATGGCGGCCCTGTGGCCTGCGGGACCTTGATGGGCGATACGGCGGTCATGCTTATCGATTTTATTCGCGACAAGAAGCTCGCCTAGGTTTTTTCCGATGGGGGCGCCGGCTGCGGTGCCTCGATCGGAGTTTCTCTTTTCTTGACTTTTTTGTGGGATATGGTACAATAAACAAGTCGGGTCAACGGGGCGTAGCGCAGTTTGGTAGCGCGCTTGGTTCGGGACTAAGAGGTCGCAG
>NZ_UQBH01000045.1 GCF_900539295.1 uncultured Megasphaera sp. | reverse complement strand
GGTGGTAGAATGGGAGATACCGGCCTTTTCATGCCAGACAGCCGGATCGCCCACCCGGCTTCCATTGACCCGGATGCCTCCGGTGACGATAGCCGTCACGGTAAAATCCTCATAGGACATGGAACGGATGGCCACATGGTCCATGCTGGCTGCAGTGGAGAGCCCGGTACAGAGCTTCGGGTTCAGGCCCAGATCCGTGAGGGCCAGCAGCTCCATATGCTCCTCATAGGTGTCTGCCCGCAGCTCACAGGACATTCCGGCTCCAGGATTACAGTCATTGTTAAAGACAGCTTGCAGATCCGCACGAAAACCGCCGCCGATGGGTCCGGTACTTAAGACGTCCCGCGGACCCGCAAAGCATAAAACCAGGGATTTCTGATAGTGATGTAATTTGTCGCCGCCGGGCAACTCCAGAAGCTTCATGGCTTTTTCCTCCAGATATGATATTCTAATAGAGATCATAGCGCAGAAAAGGCCTATTTGCAAGAAAAAGACAGGAATAGCAGGGAGAATAAAATAATGCGTTTTCAGATGAATTTTACGACCTCCTATGACGATGTAATTCGTTTTACATCGGCGGAGGACTTGCACAGATTTTATACAGAACATGGCTGCGACGGGCTGGAGCTTATGCCGCTTCCTTATTCTACGGCGGAAGCTCCGGATGTCTATCTGTCGCCGAAAAAGTGTCCGCTGATCGTTCCGGGTATGGTGACCGGAATCCATTGCTGCTGTGTCGGGGATTGGGTAAATCAGGACAGGAAAGGGCTGATTCGGCATTATCGGAAGGATCTGGACTACGCTATGCGAGTGGGCGCGGAGTATGTGGTCTTTCATGTGGTGCAGGTGGACGATGAGGAGGGCTTTACCTATCAGGGAAAGCATACAGATCGGGAAGTGATAGACGCAGCGGCTGCTTTTATCAATGAGCTTTTGGACGGTCAGGAGTATTCCTTCTGGTTCCTGATGGAAAATCTCTGGTGGCCGGGTCTGACCTTTTTGGAGCCGGAGGACACCCGGGCATTGATTAGCCAGGTGCATTATGGGAAAAAGGGCTTTATGCTGGATACCGGGCATTATCTACACACGGATCTGGAACTTAGAACCCAGGAGGAAGCGGTGGAGGCCCTGCATCGGATGCTGGACCGGCAGAAAGATATGATTCCCTATATCAAAGGCTTACATCTCCAGCAGTCCCTGACAGGAAACTATGTGAAAGAGTGGCTTCAGACGCCCCATGAGCTTCCGGAGAATCCGACGGAGCGGTTCTGTAAGGTTTACGAGCACATTTTCCGGATCGATAAGCATGAACCCTTTACGGCTGCAGGAGTGAAAGGGCTGGTGGAGCGGATTGCGCCACTGTATGTGACGTATGAGTATATCACAAGGAGCAGGGAGGAGCTGGCGGAGTATCTGGAGAGGGGAAGAATTGAATAGAAAAAATATAATCGGAAAGGATGGCATGGTGTATCCTTTCCGATTATGGATAATCCCGTTTCTTTGTGGAGGGATACGGCTCATACGAGAGGGGATTATCCAGACGTTATACTGCGCTCCTTGCATTGCGGAAGACCGTTTCATGGGAAAGGCGTTCTTCTGTTATGGAAGCCTGATAATCTGCTTCATCGAGCTTTGCTTCAATGTTGTCAGTTAAACTGGCGTACTGTTCAAGACTTAGAACCACCATGGCACCGTAGCCGTTTTTAGTCAGGTAAACCGGATTCCCGTCACGATCAGTATGGGTGTGGCCCTCTTTCCGAGTGAAGTCATCGCCGCCGGCAAGGCTAATTTTAACGAATTGGCCGAAAAAGCTCAGGCCGGGTTGGATTTGGCTTTAGGGCGGGGCGGCGATCAGGTCGTCGTCTATGAAGACGACGGTTCGCCCCATTTTTACGGCGGTAAAACGAGAAGCGTCGAAAAGAATACTCGTGTGCGGGCCCGCGTCGTATCCCAGGCTATCCATGAACTCATCGATACCAGTGAACTGGTCTTAGTCATGGGCCACGAACGGGAAGATTATGACAGCCTCGGTGCGGCTGTCGGCGTCGCACACATGGCCCGCATGGCCGGAAAACCGGTCCATGTCGTCCTCAGTGATCAGACCGACGCCGTCGAGCGCCTTACGTCGGAACTGATGGATGATCCTGATTTCAAGGACTTAATCATTTCGCCGGAAACGGCAGAAAAGCTCTGCAACAACCAGACCCTGCTGTTCGTCACCGATACCCATCGGCCGGATATGACGGCGGCACCGGCCCTCTTGACCAAGACCGACCGCCGCGTCGTCATCGACCACCATCGCCGCAGTTCGGACTTCATTCAAAAACCGCTGCTGACGTATACGGAAACGTCGAGTTCCTCGACGAGCGAACTCGTAACCGAACTTTTGCAGTATTTCCAGGAAGACGTAGACCTTGCTAAAATCGAAGCGACGGCCCTCTATGCCGGTATCGTCGTCGATACGAAGAACTTTGCCGTCCAGACCGGGGTCCGTACCTTTGATGCAGCGTCTTATCTGCGCCGATGCGGCGCTGATCCGGACATCGTCCGTGATCTCTTCAGCTGCGATTTCGATACCGTAAAAGATCGGGCTGCTATCCTTTCCGGGGCCCGCATCAAAGAGGGCATTGCCGTGGCCAGCTGTCCTAAGGGACTGGCCAACGCCATGATCATTGCAGCTCAGGCAGCCGATGCCTTGGTCAATATCGACAAGGTTGAAGCCAGCTTTACTTTTTACTACCTCGACGACGGCTATATTGGCGTCAGTGCCCGGTCGCGAGGCGATATTAACGTACAACTCGTCATGGAAGCCATCGGCGGCGGCGGTCATCGCACCGTAGCCGGCGCCCAGGTTAAGGGGCGCACGATGGAAGAAGCCCAAGAGATTGTCATGGCGGCTCTCCGTGAGACTTTAGATAAAAATAAGGAGATTGATGAAAAATGAAGGTAATTTTATTGGAAGATGTAAAGAAACTGGGAAAGAAAGGGGACATCGTCGAAGTCTCTGAAGGCTATGGCCGCAACTTCCTCCTGCCCCGTAAATTAGCATCGCCGGGGACATCGGAAAACATCAACGATGCCAAGCAGAAGCAGGCTGCCGCTAAACATAAGGCCCAGGTTGCTTCGGATGAAGCAGTCATCCTGGCCAGCCAGCTTAAAAAAGTAGAACTCACGATTCCCGTTAAAGTCGGTGAAGGCGGCAAAGTATTCGGTGCCATTACGGGCAAGAATATCAGTGAAGCTGCCAAAGAACAGTACGACATCGATCTCGACAAGAAGAAGGTCGAAATCAAGGACCCGATTAAATCCGTCGGCGACTATGATGTCACCATTCGCGTTCATCCGACCATTACCAGTGTCATCAAAATACACGTTGTAGAAGGCTGATTTTCCAGCCGTAAGAGGTTACAATGAAAGAATTATTGGATAAACTGTTACAGCGCCATAAGTACTTAGAACCTACGGCGGAGGAAGAACTCCGCCGTCAGGTTAACGTGCTTTATGGCGCTTTTACTGGCCTTATAGGGTCTGAAAAAATGGTCCTTCGTGCCAGCAAATACTCGGCTCTGTCATATATTCATTCTGAAGATCCGCGTCAACGCCTGGTCGGTCTGCAGCGCCTTATTTACGAAGACGTATCGTATGACAAGGTGCCCGGCGATGACGAAGTCATCAACGTCCTCAATGAGCTTGAAATGGTCCTTGCCGAAATGCTGGCCCGTCAGGCCGTCGAAGAGCGGCTGGAAAAGAAAATCAGCCAGCGCATGGACGAAAAGCAGCAGGAATACGTGCGGGAAATCAAGATGGAACTCATCAAAGAAGAACTGCATGACGTAGAAACCCAGCAGACCAAGCGCAAGCTCAAAGAATTAAATGACCTCGAAAAGGTCGAACTTACGGAATCGGTCATGGAACGGGTTCGTCCGAAACGGCTCAGTGCCATCGTCGGTCAAGAACGGGCTGTCGAAGCCATGCAGAGCAAACTGGCCTCGGTCTATCCTCAGCATCTGCTCCTCTATGGACCGCCCGGCGTCGGCAAGACGACGGCGGCCCGCATCGTTCTCGACGAAGCGAAGAAATTAGCCTTTACGCCTTTTGGGGCCAAGGCTCCTTTCATTGAAACAGACGGAACGACCCTTCGCTGGGATTCGCGGGATATGACCAACCCCCTCATCGGTTCCGTTCACGATCCGATTTATCAGGGTGCCCGCCGCGATTTGGCCGATACAGGCATTCCGGAACCGAAGCCGGGCCTGGTTACCGAAGCCCATGGCGGCATCTTATTCATCGATGAAATCGGTGAAATGGATCCGATGCTGCTCAATAAATTGTTGAAAGTTATGGAAGACAAACGGGTTCGCTTCGAATCGGCCTATTACGATGAAGACGATCCCAACGTTCCTGAATATATTCGCCGCCTCTTTGCCGAAGGGGCACCGGCGGACTTCATCCTCATCGGAGCGACGACGAGGGATCCGTCGGAAATCAATCCGGCCATCCGTTCGCGCTGCGCAGAAATCTTTTTTGAACCCCTCATTCCGACGGACATCGAAAAGATCGTTTCCCATGCAGCCGAACAGCTCGGTGCTGAACTCGAAGACGGCGTTGCTAAATCCATCTCTGAATTTACCATTGAAGGGCGAAAAGCCGTCAACATCCTGGCAGATACCTATGGGTTGGCCGTCTTTCAGTCGGGACAGAAAGATCAGGTGCGCATTACGAAAGATCACGTCCGCCGTGTCGCTCAGATCAGCCGTCTCGTGCCTTATATGACGGAAAAAGCCAGCAATACGCCGGCCGTCGGCAAGGTATTCGGCCTCGGCGTTGCCGGTTATTTAGGATCTGCCATTGAAATCGAAGCCGTCGCCTTTCCGGCGCGGCAGCCGGGCAAGGGGTATTACCGCTTCAATGATACGGCAGGCTCCATGGCCAAGGACTCCATGTTCAATGCAGCCGCTGTCATGCGCCGCGTAACCGGGAAAGAATTGTCCGACTACGATGTCAACATCAACTTCGTCGGCGGCGGCAATATCGACGGTCCTTCCGCCGGCTGCGCCATTACGACGGCCCTCATTTCAGCCGTTTCCGGTGTGCCCGTCCGTCAGGATATGGCCCTTACGGGAGAAATCTCGATCCAAGGCCAGGTCAAACCCGTCGGCGGCGTCTTTGAAAAAGCCTACGGAGCTCGCCAAGCCGGCATGAAGGGCATCATCATCCCGAAAGAAAACAGCCATGACATTCCGGAACGCCATTTGGGCCTCGATATCCATTATGCCGCGGCTATTGACGATATTCTGGATTTGATGTTGGTTAAACAGGGGGAATCATAGTATGGAACAGCGGGTGCCACCGCAGAATGTCGAAGCTGAACAAGCTGTTCTCGGCGCCATGCTTCTCAGCCATGACGCTGTCATTGCGGCCATGGAACGACTGCAGTCGCGCGATTTTTACCGGGATGTCCACCGCGTCATCTTTGAAGGCATGGAACATCTGCACCGGGAAAATAAAGAAATCGACGTCATTACTTTGACGGAAGAACTGCGGCGCATGAAACGCCTCGACGATGTAGGCGGTGTCGAATACGTCCTGCAGCTGCCTAACTTGGTGGCGACAGCGGCAAACATCGAGTACCACGCCAACATCGTTTCCGAAAAGGCCTTGGCGCGGAACTTGATTTCGACGTGTACCGAATTGACGACCGAAGCCTATGACGGGGAAAAGGAGCCGGAAGATCTCCTCGACGATGCAGAACGAAAAATCCTGCAGCTGTCGGATACGAAGAACCGTGGGGACTTTGCATCGGTCGGTGCCGTCGTCGAAACGACCCTCGATAAGATTACCAAGCTCTATGAAAATAAAGCCGGCCTTACGGGGCTTCCGACGGGTTTTCGCGACCTCGACCGCATGACGTCGGGTCTCCAGCCGTCGGACCTGATCCTCGTCGCCGCCCGTCCCAGTATGGGCAAGACGGCCTTTACCCTGAATATCGCCCAGAACGTCGGCGTTCGCCAGCGCAAGACCGTCGCCTTCTTTTCTTTGGAAATGTCTCAGGAACAGCTCGTTCAGCGTCTGCTCTGCCAGATTGCCCATATCGATTCGCAGAAGCTTCGTACGGGCCAGCTCAACAGCGACGATGAATGGGCGCGCCTTACCGATGCCTGCGACAAGCTCTATGAATCGCCGGTCTACATCGACGATACGCCGGGCATTTCCGTTGCTGAAATGCGCTCTAAAGCGCGGCGCCTGAAATCGGAGCATGGCCTGGACCTCATCATTGTCGACTACCTGCAGCTCATGCAGGGGAGAAACTCGGAAAGCCGTCAGCAGGAAATCTCTGAAATTTCCCGGTCCCTCAAGGCTCTGGCCCGAGAACTCAAGGTTCCTTTAATCGCCTTGTCCCAGCTCAGCCGAAGCGTTGAAAGCCGTCAGGATAAGCGGCCGATGCTCAGCGACCTCCGTGAATCAGGGGCTCTTGAACAGGATGCGGATATCGTTTCCTTCTTATATCGAGAAGATTACTACGATAAGGAGACGGAAAATCAGCACATTACCGAAGTCATCCTGGCTAAGCACCGAAACGGCCCGGTCGGCTCGGTGAAGCTCTACTTCAGAAATGAATTTACCTTGTTCCTCAACTTGGACACGCAGCACGAAGGATAACGTGCTGCGTTTTTTTTGCTAGCGACTTAAAATTACCGCGAAACACAGTTGCTGATGCTGTGTTGAATGGAAATTTCAGATTCAATTGTTCCCGAGGGCTTAATGGGTATTGCAATTAACCCCAAGTAACTTCCTTCGAAAAAAATAAAAAAGTGCTTGCATTATTCTATGCGCTGTAGTATACTAATTAAGTCAGCGGTTCTTCTGAGAAGTCGAAAAACTTTTGATTTCAGGACAAGAATTAAAAAAACTGATGAAAGTTCTTGACAGAACATCGAGTCTTAGATATAATAGACTATGTTCTATGGAACGATAAGCCAACGTAGCTCAATTGGTAGAGCAACTGACTTGTAATCAGTAGGTTGTAGGTTCAAGTCCTATCGTTGGCTCCAAAAAATGGTGGGGTTCCCGAGTGGCTAAAGGGAGCAGACTGTAAATCTGCCGGCGTTCGCCTTCGAAGGTTCGAATCCTTCCCCCACCACCAATGTCGCGGGGTGGAGCAGTTGGTAGCTCGTCGGGCTCATAACCCGAAGGTCGTAGGTTCAAGTCCTGCCCCCGCTACCAAATTTTTTTTACTATATATTAGTAAAAGACAACTTCATACAAGGCTTTGACCTGTATACAAGCTGTTGTAGCTCAGTCGGTAGAGCGTATCCTTGGTAAGGATAAGGTCACCGGTTCAATCCCGGTCAATAGCTCCACACATGGCGGCTTAGCTCAGTTGGCTAGAGCATGCGGTTCATACCCGCAGTGTCCAGAGTTCGAATCTCCGAGCCGCCACCATACTGATAACCTCGTATCCACGGGGTTATTTCTATATGCAGACATATTTTTTGCTTAATTTTCTGTTTTTTTAAGCAAAGAATGTGGATATGTGATAAAATGCAAGTGGATAGATGTTTTTTAAAGGAGGAATTGATTATCATGGCAAAAGAACATTTTGAAAGAACTAAACCGCATGTCAACATTGGCACCATCGGTCACGTCGACCACGGCAAAACGACATTAACGGCAGCTATCACCAAAGTTTTGGCTGAAAAAGGCTACGCTAAATTCGAAGACTATGCCGACATCGACAAGGCTCCGGAAGAACGTGAACGCGGTATTACTATTAATACGGCACACGTTGAATACGAAACGGACAACCGTCACTATGCACACGTTGACTGCCCGGGCCATGCTGACTATGTCAAGA
>NZ_UQBH01000044.1 GCF_900539295.1 uncultured Megasphaera sp. | reverse complement strand
CTGCGACCTCTTAGTCCCGAACCAAGCGCGCTACCAAACTGCGCTACGCCCCGTTACCTGACTTATATATAATATCACACTGGAAGAAAATGTCAAGTTTTTTCTTTATCTAGGCCGCAATTTTCCCTCCCCGGTGAAAGAATTTCCAGAGAAAACCGCCGACGACGGTAACGCCCAACAAGACGAGCTTCATCGCTGTCGGATTAGCAGCTGCCCAGCCGACATACTGTGCTAAATACGGGTCCGTTGCCACCATACCGCCGGAAGCCCAGCCGAGGATAGCTCCGCCGATATAGACTAAAATAGGAAAACGGTTCATAACTTTAACGACGACAGTGCTGCCAAAGACGATGATCGGAACCGAAATGAGCATACCGAACATCAAAAGACCCCAATGGTTATTCGTGACACCGACGATTCCCAGCACGTTGTCTAAACTCATGAGGGCATCGGCCATCATAATCGTCCGCACAGCTGCCCACAAGGAGTCCTTGGCTTCGACGTGGATATCTTCTGCGGCCTCATCGGCCCCGATAAGCTTGATGCCGATAAAAACAAGTAAGACAGCGCCGAGGGTCTTCAAAAATGGAACCTGGAACAGCCAGGACACGATGAAGGCCATGATAAAGCGCAGGACAATGGCCCCTGCCGTACCATATAAAATAGCCTTCTTTTGTAAATGAGCCGGCAGATTCTTGGCTGCCATGCCGATGACGATAGAATTGTCACCGCCTAAGGCCAAATCGATGAGTACTACTTGCAGAATCATGGTGATATCAAACACCAATGCTGTTTCTAAGCCTGCCAAGGCAATTCCCCCTTTATCTTGCCAAAACAATATCTCACTCATTATATGATACTTTATAGGTCATTGCAAGACAAAAACGGCCCCACAAAGGGTTCACCTTTGTAGAGCCGTTCTATCATCATTTGTTAGTTATAACAATCAGCTGCAAAGCTTATTTTACGATGACCGATACGCCGTCAGGAATAACCGTAATCTTCGGTTCCTTAACGCCTTTTTCAGCCAATACGTCTTTAGCCATAGCCAAAGCTTCTTCGATGGACGAAGCATATTTCATGTGCATATCTTCAATCATCTGTTTCGGAGCTTCCGTAACCATGATGATCGTAAACCGCAGGAGCATGCGCATGAGGATCTGAGCTTCCCACTGGTCAAAGACCGTTTCGTTGCGGCCGCGGGCCAGGATTTCATCCATGGCTTTCTGCAGGGACGTAGCATTCTTCAAGTTGTTGTAGAAGTCTTCGCCGCCGTGACCGTCGGAGCAGGACGATACATCGATGATGACGCCGCCTTCTTTACATGTAGCTTCAGCAGCCGTCATGCCTTTTACGGACTGGTAAATGTTCTGGTCCAAAGGATAGCCGCCGTTAGTCGTGATGACGATATCAGCCGGAATCGGTTTAACACCGGCCAATTTCATTTCGAAGTCAACACCGGCATAGTGAGCTTCTTCGCGGTCGCCGGCAAAAGCAGCGATGACTTTCTTATCGGCATCGATGACGACGTTGCAGATGAAAGCCAGGTTAGCAGCTTTAGCAGCATAGAGCATATCTTCGTGGATCGGGTTGCCTTTCAAGATACCCGTACGGGCATTGGGGCTGGCGATGAATTCGGAGCAGTGGTTAGCCAAAACCGTGATTTTGCTGGCAATGCCCGGCAAAACGGATTTACGGCCACCGGACATGCCGGCGAAGAAATGGGGTTCAATGAAGCCTTCAGCAATGAGCAGGTCTGCATTGGCAGCCAGTTTGTTGATGAGGCATTCGCCGCCGGACGGCAAGGTACCGATACTGACCATGTCTTCGTCGTTACGGCTGACATGGATGGAGAATTTTTCATGTTCGGCAATTTCTTTACCGTATTTAGCTACTAATTCATCCTGCGTTGTCGGGCGATGCATCCCCGTTGCAATGAGGATCGTAATGTCGATATCCGGATTGCCTTTGCGCAGTTCAGCCAGGAGCTGCGGCATGATGACATGGCTCGGTACGGGACGAGTATGGTCACTGGAAATAATGACGCAAGTTTTTTTACCTTTGGCCAATTCGCTCAGTTTCGGGCTGCCAATGGGGTTTGCCAAAGCATCGGCAACGAGTTCTTCTTCCGATTTCGGTGCTTTATATTCGTGAGCATGAGAAACGAGAACGCCGGCTACCTGTTCATCCGACAGTTCAAAATTGATTTTTTCTTTGCCAAAAGGCACTGCAAACTTCTGCATACGTACACACCCTTTCTAAATCCGCGCTATTTTCATAGCATTCATAGCTCTAAAGAGAAAGGGCAAAGCCTTGGCCTTGCCCTTTTCCCCAGTATGCAACTGTAAAACTTATTCTTCGACCGGAACTTCGTCGTTGATGCTGACAACTTTGCCCGGGTTCATGATGTTCTTCGGATCCAATGCTTTCTTAACAGCTTTCATCATGCTGAGTTCAACGGGGTCCGTGTATTTTTCGAGGAGAGCTTCACGTTTGTAGCCAATGCCGTGTTCGCCGGAGAGGCGGCCGCCGAGCTGGTAAACGAGAGCATAGATTTCGCCCTGGATTTTCGGGAGCATTTCTTCCCATTCTTCCTGAGTGCGGTCATCTTTCAAGATATCGATATGGACGTTGCCGTCGCCGCAGTGGCCGGCGCAGTGCATAGCAACATTGTATTTTTCAGCCAAGCGGGAAATCTGCTGTACAGCATCAGGGATTTCCGTCATGGGAACGACGATATCTTCCATGGAGAAGACTAAGCTGCGAGCGCGGTCAGCTTCGAGGTATGCTTTACGGGATTTCCAAATGACAGCCGGGTCAGCAACCAAGGAGTCGATAGCGTTGTTTTCTTCAGCCAATTCGACGATCTTTTCGCACTGTTCGTCGAGGACGTCTTCACTGTCGCCGGCGATCTGGATGATGATGTAGTTACCGATATCGGATTTCGGCAGTTTTTCATCGAGGAAGATTTCAACCTGTTTGATGGAAGCGTTGTCCATGAATTCGACACAGACCGGAGTGATGCCGGCGCCCATAACTTTCGGCGTCAAAGCGATAGCATCGTCGAGGTTGTCGAATACGGCCAAGAGGTCCATCTGGTATTTCGGAAGAGCAACCAATTTGAGGTAAATCTTGGTGATGATGCCAAGGGTACCTTCAGAACCGATGAAGAGGTGCATCAGCATGTAGCCCGTAGCATTTTTACGGAATTTACCGCCAAGGGTTACAACTTCGCCGCTCGGAGTAACGACTTCCATGCCCATGACCTGGTCGCGGGTTACGCCGTATTTAACAGCGCGGTTACCGCCGGCATTGGTAGCAACGTTGCCGCCGATGAAGCAGGAGTCCCCGCTGCAGGGGTCGCCGCCGTAGAAGAGGCCTTCCTTCTGAACGGATTCCTGGAGAACGGCCGTCGTAACGCCCGGTTCCGTAACACAGACCATGTTTTCTTTGTCGATTTCGATGATATTGTTCATGCGTTCGATAGAGATGATAACGCCGCCGAACGTAGCAACAGCACCAGCTGCAAGGCCCGTACCTGCAGCACGCGGAACCATAACTGTATCGTTTTCATAGCAGAGTTTTACGACTTTAGAAACTTCTTCCGTCGTAGCAGGGAGAACGACGACCTGCGGTTCTTTCATGTAATGAGGGTCCGTTACTTCGTCGTGGGAATACGGTTCGAGTTTTTCTTTGTCCGTATAAACGTACTTTTCGCCGACGATTTGTTTGAACTGTTCAATTAACTCTGGTGAAACTTTACCTTTTGCCATAATACATACCTCCAAATAATGAAAAGAATAAGCATAACACTTATTTACATCCGGAAAGGACTTCCAGATTAAGACCGAACATAACGAAATTCTAAACTAGTCTGTTGTGTTTATTCTTCGTTTATCTCTTACAGGTATCATTATACTCTACTTTATTATGCATGTAAATTACATTTGTACATTTTGTACATATCACTTTTCGATTGCTCCGTACCATTCCATGATAACTTATCATAAGGACGGTTTATTTTTAAATAATCCGCCAACAAACGAAAATTTTTAAATCATGATTATTTTTACGAATTTTTACTATGCTTTAAAGTAATATTATATTATTCCTATAAGGAAACGTTTCGTATGAGGAACATTTCACAACAGATTATATCACATTGTTCCTGTTAGAAAAAGGGTATGCTACATAGAGATGCAGCATACTCTTTCATGCCTGCCTACTATATATCAGTTGACTAAGAAAGGAACAACGCTGGGAGCTAAGATGGTAATGATACCGGCAACGACCAGTAAGAAGAGGCAATATCCGACGGTACCCCGCATGATTTCGCCTTCCTTGCCGTCAGCAACAGCACCGACAGCGCCGATACCGAGGGCAATACTCTGAGGAGAAAGCATCTTGCCGATGCAACCGCCAAGGGAACTTGCACCTGCAAGCCAGGGCTGACTCATGCCGAGGCTGGAAGCAACCGAAGTCTGGAGCGGTCCAAAGAGGACGTTGGCGTTCGTGCACGACCCGGTAATGAAAGCACCTAAGCCGCCGACAAAGGGAGCGAAGACCGGATAGCCATTGCCTGTCGCAAAGACGAGCGCATCGGCGATTTCCTTGGTCATGCCCGAATAGGTCATCAGTTTAGCGACGACGACGACGGTGATGATCGTCAAGTACGTAAAGCGCAGGCCGACAAAGTTGTCTTTAAAGACCTGAGCAATTTTACCAATGGAAGCACCCTGGTAGAGGCCGCCCAAAACCGAGGCGATGAAAATCATGATGCCGGGAACGGCAATCCACGTAAAGGTATACGGTTTTGCACCGGCACCGGCGTAGATGGGAACCGTCGTTTTAATCGAAGCCAGCGGTCCGTTGATGAACGGGAAGAGTTTCGACGTTCCGACGAGAAGGACGAAAATCAGGATGAAGATCATAGCTGCTTTGACGCCTTCGCCAAAGGAAACGGTTTTCTGATCATCCGTTTTGAAATCGACCTGGTATTCCGGATTGCTCGTCGTCTTGCAGGCTCTGGAATAAAGGACGATGACGGCCATGATGATGATGGACGAAACCATGACCGGCAGTTCAGCACCGATAGTCACGGAAATGAGCAGCTGCGGGATAGCCAAGGCTAAGCCCGAAAGAAGAGTAACGATTCCGACGCCCTTGATGGCTTTCAGGCCGCCGCCGATACAAATAACCATTAAGAAAGGAACGATCAGGTCAGGAATAAAGGATACGATGGAAACCTTCGTAGCCAAGACACCGGAATCAAGACCCGTAACAGCAGCCATCGTCGTCGTCGGAATACCGATGGAACCGAACGAAGGCGCTACGGCGTTAGAAATCAAGCAGGCAACGATGGTCTTAATCGGCGGGTAGCCGAGGGCAACCAACATAGCTGCCGGAATAGCAACAGCCGTACCGAACCCGGCCATGCCTTCCATGAAAGTACCGAAGCCCCAAGCGATGAGCAGGAACAGTACGCGTTTGTCTTCACTAACCGTGGTCAGCATCTGTTTGATAATTTCCAGGCTGCCCGTTGCAACCGTCAACTTATAGGCAAACAGAGCCATAACGATGACCAGCAAGATTGGCCAACATGCCAGGGCAACCCCTTCTAAGGCTGCCGAAATAGCGATGGGAACCGGCATGTCATACACGGCCACAGCAACAATAAATGCGATAATGGCTGCGATTGGGCACGCTTTCCAACCGGCCATCTTCAAGAATCCCAATGCTACGATGAGAAATAGAATCGGGAGTAAGGCCAAGATAACCATTACATAACACCCTTTCATAAAAAATACACGTGTCACGCCTTTAAGAGGCATGGGCTCGTCCATAAAAATTTATGGACAGCGCCGTTTCTCATATTAGATTGTATCCGGATACAGTTTCTATGCTTGTTATTATATACCTGAAAGTAATGTTTGTAAATTACATTTAGACATAATCATATGCTTATTTTCGATATAAATCACAATATTCTTTACTATTTTGCATATTGAACCGTAAAAACTTGGAGTTTATAAAGTAAAAATAATTAAATCTTATTATTACTATTACTTTTTGTAATTTTTAAATTATCTAAAAATCGCATAACAAAGCCGTTTATAAACGATTTATAACGAAAATATCCCCCTCTATTTTACTAAAAAGTTAAAAAAATTGCCCGGTGAAGGTTTCTGGCCTTCACCGGGCACTAAGCTAAAGATTTCTATTTTTTTCGGCCGAAGCGCTGACAGCCTTCATGACGGCAGCACGAAAACCGCCTTCTTCCAAAGTCTGTACAGCTTCAATGGTTGTACCGCCGGGAGAGCAGACGGCATCTTTCAAGGCACCGGGATGAGTTCCCGTTTCCAAGACCATCTTGGCTGCCCCTAAGACAGTCTGAGCCGCAAAGGTATAGGCCATCTGCCGCGGCATACCTTCACGAACGGCACCGTCGGCCAAGGCTTCAATGAACAAATAGACATACGCCGGGCCGCTGCCGCTGAGACCGCAGACGGCATCGATCAATTTTTCATCGACGACTTCGGCTTTGCCAAAGCTGGAAAAAACATCGACAGCATCTGCTGTTTCTTCAGCCGTCACTTTGTCGTTCGACGAAATCGAGGCCATGCCTTCACCGACCATGGCCGGTGTATTGGGCATGACGCGAATGATTTTAGTCTTCTGTCCGGCATAGCCGGCAAGGCTTTCCAAAGACAGGCCGGCAGCAATCGAAATGAGGACCGTATCCGACGACAGTCCGTCATAGACAGCATCAATCGCCGATTTCATCATATTCGGCTTGACGGCCATGATAAGCCCCTGGGAGAGCTTGGCCAATTCCAAAGGAGAATCGACGACGACAGCCCCCGTTTCTTTCGCTAAGGCCGCAGCTTTTTCTCGATGGATATTGTACAGGTAGATGTGATCGGCAGCAATAGCCTTCGAATCTACCAGGCCTTTGACGATAGCCTGCCCCATATTGCCGGTCCCGCAGACACCGATAGTGTTAAACATACGCCAATCCTTTCTTCAGCCGTTACTGCTGAACGCCGACGGCATCAAAAGTCGCTTTGATCTTAGCAGCCAGTCCGTGAATCTTCTTCTTAGAAACGGAGCAGACAGCCAGGCGAATGCCTTTTTCCAACGGAACGAGGAAGATATTTTCCTTTTCCAGTTCATCGCATACCTTCTGTGCACCGATTAAGGGGATGGTAATGAAGAAGCCCGAAATGTAGCGCAGATATTTCAAACCGCATTCGTCAGCTTCCTTCATGAACAAATCGGCTCGTTCCTGAATGAGATGGAAATACTTGGCCCGTTCGGTATCGAGTTCAGCGACTTTCGCCGGATCCTTGCAGATATTGGCCATGACCTTCATGGCAGCACTGTTGGAGTTAGACCAGGTAGCGCGGCTGGTATACTGATTGATGGCAACGAATTCGTCAGCAATGTCTTTATTCTGCGTAATGCCGATCATGGCTCCCATGCGCTGGCCGTACATGGTAAAGCCCTTGCTGCAGGTATAGGCAACGATGATGAAGACATTGTCCGGCATGTTTCCGAATTTTTTGAAGAACTTGCGGCATTCGTGCTTTTCACCGCTATAGTCGAGATAAGCTACGTCAGAGACGAAGATAATATTTTTATCCTGACCTTTGACGACGTCTTTAAGGAAGGACAGGACCTGATCCCAATCGGAGTCGGACAGACCGAACCCGGTCGGATTGTTGGCCGGTGAATTCATGATGATAACCGTGTTGTACTGCTTGGCAACCATGGCGCTGACATGTTCTTTGAAGCTTTGGAAATTAAATTTCCCATCATCGGTGAGCAAATTGAATTCCCGAAGATTGCGGCCATTGTCGTGACACATGGAACCGTAAGCACCCCAATGCCAGTCACTGGTCAAAATGTCATCGCCCCATTCGGAGTAGTTGTGAATGACGTGATGGAGAACGCCGGAACCGCCGGACGTAGCACAGGCACGGATATAGCCATCCGGGCGGGATTCGCCAAAGCACTGGTCAATGGCTGCTTCCAGATAATCGGGATAGCCTTGAATCGGTGCATAGGCTACGATTTCTTTCGGCGTTAAGGCCTTATAAGCTTTTTGTACGACGTCGAGCATGACCAGGTTGCCGTCTTCATCGAGCAAAGAACCGACGGTACCATTGATAACCTTATCAGCCCCTAATTTTTCTGTCAAAGCAACGGCCCGGTTGTTGGCGCCAAAAATTTTATCTTCAGCACTCTTCCCTTTTGCCTGTGGTGCTGCAACACTTTTTACCATATGAATCAACTCCCCTTTCTTAGTTACATACACATTTATACCACATTCAAAGTAGAATGACAACAAACAGTATCGATATATCTGCGATGTATTCAAAATACAAAAGATACAGGCTGTTCAACGAGTATCCTTTTCTATATTGGAATAAATGGCTTAAAATAATTGCATAACCGGCGAAAAAATCGCTTTGGGATAAATTTATCAGTTACTATAATTATATGTATTATAATGAATAGCTATTATTCAAAGGATGAAGGAGCGATTACGAAATCGGAACGCGGGATTGGCACTGAATCATTCGGCCTTGTCGTCGGAAAAGATTAGTATAGATGGAAGATTGCAATCAATGGTCCGTAGAAATTTTGAATATGGCAGACAAATCAAGGTGCTGATAGCGGCAGTCTCGTCGTCTTTCGACATCCGTCATTATTTTATTTTTCATATACAAAAAGAAGCACTTCTCATCGAAGTGCTTCTTGGCTTAATCAGCGGCTTCCTATCCTCCCAGGGGGCCTCCCCCCAAGTACTTTCGGC
>NZ_UQBH01000043.1 GCF_900539295.1 uncultured Megasphaera sp. | reverse complement strand
TCGTATCGCCGGCCCTCGACGTCGAAACGATTAAGCTGTGCAACCGCTACCGCGTAGCCGTCATGCCGGGGACGACGACCTTGAAAGACGTTGTTACGGCCCTTGAATGCGGCGCTGACGTCGTTAAAATCTTCCCGGGTGAAGTCGTGGGCATGAAGGCTATCAAAGCCATCCACGGCCCCTTGCCGCAGGCCCCGCTCATGCCGACGGGCGGTGTTAACGTCGACAATGCCGGTGAATGGATTAAAGCCGGCTGCGTTGCTGTCGGTGCCGGCGGAGCCCTGACGGGCGGCGGCAAAACGGCCGATGAAATTACGGAAACGGCCAAGAAATTCATTGCTGCTGTCAAAGCTGCACGGATTAAATAACCTTTCGCTGATAAGCTCCTTTTCAAGTAGGCCTGGGGTGACGACCTTGTTTTGCTTGGGAGGGAGTTTTTTTATTGTAATTTACGACTTTACCAATATCGTTTAAACAAGATTACTATGTAATTTAAAATGGCATAATAACAGTGGTTTATGACCGGTGAATGCAGTTAAGCTTATTTATCGCCAGCTGATTATTTTTTAGGAAATATATGGGCTGACTTTCTCTTTTGAGATAAATAGCCTATACTATTTCTGATGAAAATATGGTAAGATGAAAATGAAAGTGGAAAAAATTATAGACTTTAGGAATTATGGAGTGGCTATGGAAAAGTTTGAATTGAGAGAAAAAGCGCCTCATGAAACGGTGCGGGAATACGCTTACCGCGTGTTGTACCAAAATATCATGACTTTGAATCTGCCGCCGGGAACGGCTATGTCTGAACAGGAGTTATCCGGCGTATTGCAGGTAAGTCGGACGCCGGTTCGCGAAGCCTTCATTCGGTTGGCGGAAAAGGGGCTGCTGGAAGTACTGCCCCAGCGAGGCACTTTTGTATCAAAAATTCATACCGAGCAATTAGCCGAGTTTCGTTTCTTTCGAGTTACTATGGAACGGGCCATCGTAGAATTGGCCTGTCAGGAGTTTATAGATCCCTGGAAAACGAAACTGGAATTTTGTATCTTTGAGCAGGGGAAGTTTGTAGCTTCCGGCAGTGCCGAAAAATTTTTTAAGAGTGATAATACGCTGCATTCTCTTCTCTATGAAGGCTGCGGAAAGCCCCATATTTGGCAGGTCGTCCAAGACTCAAACCTCGACTATGCCCGAGCCCGCATTTTGAACGTCAGTGATGGTGATGCGGCCGAACAGATGCAGCTTCTCTATGAACAGCATAAGGGAATTGTACAGGCTGTGTTTGATAAAAATGTAAAAGCCGCTAAGGATATTATGACCGAACACATTAACAAGGTCATGGGTGACGTAGCAGTACTAAAACAAGAATATCCCGAATACTTCGGATAAAAAAAGGCTCCGTATATTTTATACGGAGCCTTTTTTTATATTGTAAAGCTTTCGCGCTCGACGAGTTCGGCGTTGAATTCGGTCCGGATGGGAACGGCATCGGAACCTTTCGTGGTTAATTCAGTTACGATGTTGACGGCAGCTGTACATAAGTTGGTCAACTTGTTGTCCAGGCTGGTAAGGGTCGGTGTCGCACACTCTGCTAAGATAGAATTATTACAGCCGATGACCGGGATGTCCCGGCCGTGACGCAAGGCCGCCCGCTGGGCTCCGACGGCAAAGATATCGTCGGCGGTAACGATGGCATCGAAGTCGATATTTCCAGCGACTAAGCGGTCGATCAAGGCTTCTGTATCGGCAAGTGTTCGGGGAATTTGTTGGATTAGCTCATTTTGATGAGGCAAGTCTAATTCTTTGATTCCCTGGCGAAATCCCTCCAATTTGTGGCGTCCGCTGTACGTAAGGGAACTATAAATATAGAGGATATGGCGACAGCTCTTGGCGGCCAGGGCAGAGACGACATCTTTCATGCCGTCTTTTTCATTACAGACGACACTGTACATGCGGGGCTGGTGATAATCACTGTTGATGGTAATGACTGGGATTTGACGGGCCGTTTCACAGAGAAGGCGGACATCGGACTCCGATGAAAAGGGCGTTCCGATGGTGATGATAGCATCGACATGTTTCCCTGCCATGTCGGAGATATACTTGCCGTTATGGCCGTTATCGCTGCCGGTGTTGGACAGCATGACGTCAAAGTGATGCTGCCTGAGGCCGTCTTCCAAAAGGGACACGGCATGGGCATAGAAGATATCGGCGACGTCGGTACAGATGACGCCGATTATTTTCATGGAATCCAGGCCCAATCCGCGAGCGAAAGGATTGGGTTTATAACCCATTTCTTTCATCACTTGGAGTACTTTAGCCCGTGTTTTTTCGCTGACCCGGCTGCTGCCGTTGAGGACGCGGGAGACGGTGGCGATAGATACATGGCATTTTTGAGCGATGTCGTAAATCGTGATATTCATAGCGATCGATCCTCTTTATGTAAAAATCTGGGGTACTTACATTATAACACACTTCTTTCTTAATAAATCAAGAGCTTTTGGAGGGGATTGTGTAAGGGCTTAACCGAAAGAAAATGAATAGACAAGGAGAACACTGGGGAATTTAGTAGCATGTTTAAATGTAATTGTTTTAACCATGAGGAAAAAGCATCAAAAACCGTTAATTTTTCAAAAACCATACAAAAAAATCATACGTCATTGACACTTAGGTCATGCTATGATATTCTTTCGGTAAAGATAAGTGTAAGAGCTTACAATAATTTTCTCAGTTGACCGACAGACATGATGCCGGGGATTTGGAAGGAGATAAATAAAATGAAACAATTTATGGACAAGGATTTCTTATTGGATACGGATACGGCAAAACATTTATTCCATGATTATGCCGCTAAGATGCCGATTATTGACTATCACTGTCACATCTCTCCGCAGGAAATCGCTGAAGATCACCATTTCCGCAGCATTACCGAAGTATGGCTCGGCGGTGACCATTACAAATGGCGCATCATTCGTGCCAACGGTACTCCTGAAGAAAAAGTCACCGGTGAAACGTCGACGGACTTGGAAAAATTTGTTGAATATGCGAAAGCGCTTTCTCGCTCTATCGGCAATCCCCTTTATCATTGGAGCCATTTGGAATTACAGCGTTATTTCGGAATTAATGAACCGCTGACCGAAAAGAATGCTGAAGACATTTTCAACCGCTGCAATGCTAAGCTCCAGGAAAAAAGTATGGGCGTTCAGGGCCTGATCGAACAGTCTAATGTTAAAGTCATCTGCACGACGGACGATCCGGCAGACGATTTGAAATGGCATAAAAAATTGAGAGACGAAAAGACTTGTTCTGCTAAAGTATATCCGGCTATGCGTCCGGACAAACTGATGAACGTCGACAAAGCCGGCTACGCGGATTACATGGCTCGTCTCGGTAAGGCTGCCAGCGTCGATATCAAGAACTTTGCCGACCTTCGCAAAGCCATGGACAAACGAATTGTCTTCTTTGAAGAAATGGGCTGCCGCGCTACGGACCATGCCTTGGAATATGTTTTCTGCCGTGAAGCCGATGAAAAGACGATTGATGCCATCATGGCCAAAGCCTTGAAAGGCGAAGCTGTAAGTAAGGAAGAAACGGAAGCTTATAAGACGGCCGTCCTCACCTATCTTGCCGGTGAATATCATAAACGCGGCTGGGCTATGCAGATCCATTTTGCAACCCTGCGCGACCTCAACTCGGAAATGTATCGTAAACTTGGTCCTGATACGGGGTATGACAGCATTGCCGAAGGCAACTGCTGCAAAGGCCTTATCGCCCTTTTAGACCATCTCAATGAACTTCATATTTTGCCGAAGACGATTCTTTATTCGGGCAACCCTAATGACAATGCCATGATTGCTACGATTATCGGCGCATTCCAGGGTCCTGGCGTTCGCTGCAAAATTCAGCAGGGCGCTGCCTGGTGGTTCAATGATACGAAACAGGGCATGCTCGATCAGATGAACGGCATTGCCGACGAATCTGTTTTTGGCAATATCCTGGGCATGCTGACGGACTCCCGCTCCTTCTTGTCCTATGCTCGTCATGAATATTATCGCCGAATTCTCTGCAACTGGATCGGCAATCTCGTCGAAAACGGCGAATATCCGAACGATGAAGACGCACTTCGTCAATTAGTCGAAGACATTTGCTACAACAACGCAGCCAACTATTTTCAATTTCAGATGTAAACGAGGGTAAACGATGAAAAATGTAAGTGAATTCCATCAGAAACAACAGCATCCCGTGCGGATCTTACAGTTTGGGGAAGGCAATTTCCTGCGTGCCTTCGTCGACTACGCTGTTGACGTAGCTAACGAGGAAAACGGTTTTGACGGCAGCGTGGCTGTCGTCATGCCCCGCTCGGGCAAGACCGACCGTTATTCTAAGCAAAATGACATATACACGGTCTGCCTGAGAGGTCAGCAGAACGGCAAAGTCTGCAAGGAAAACCGGGTCATTACGTCCGTAAAGACCGTAATCAGTGCCCGCGATGAATACGACGCCTTCATGGCTCTGGCTCATGAAGATACTCTCGAATTCGTCGTATCTAATACGACGGAAGCCGGCATTGTCTGTGATGCTGCCGACAAATTCGAAGACTGCCCGCCGACAACCTTTCCGGCCAAACTGACGAAGTTCCTCTATGAACGGTATACCTTCTATAAAGGTGCTGCCGACAAAGGCCTCATCATGCTGCCGACGGAGTTGAACGATAATAACGGTAAACTTCTTCAGGACTGCGTTACCAAGTATGCAGAAAACTGGGGATTGGAACAAGGCTTCCTGGGCTGGCTTGCGCATAGCTGCCGCTTTGTCGACACCCTCGTCGACCGCATCGTCGTAGGCTACCCTGAAGACTCCATTGAAAAAATTCAGGCTGAACTGGGCTATGAAGACGCCCTCCTCGACCAGGCCGAACCTTTTTCTCAATGGGTTATCGGTGATTCGACACTGGCCGATCGTCTGCCGTTAAAATCGAGTAAATTCCACGTCGAATTTACGGACAACATCCAAGCTTTCAAAGAACAGAAAGTCCGTATCCTCAACGGCGCTCATACGTCGATGGTTCTCGGGGCCTATCTCTCCGGCCTCGACTACGTCGGCCAGTGCATGGAAGACCCGATCATCCGCAAATCCCTGGATCAGACGGTTTTTGGCGAAATCGTGCCGACCGTCGATTTACCGGAAGAGAAGGCCGTTGCCTTTGCTCGTGCGGTCTACGAACGATTCGAAAATCCCTTCGTAAAACACGCACTCCTGGCTATTTCCCTCAACTCCATTTCGAAGTGGAGAGCCCGCATCCTGCCGACCTTTAAGGACAGCCTGGCAGCGACGGGAAAACTGCCGAAGTTCCTGACCTATTCGCTGGCCGCCCTCCTGGCATTCTACCGTACGACGGAAGCCAGCGACCAATGCCTCATCGGGTCCCGGACCGGCAACACCTATGAAATTCACGATGACGAAGAAAAATTGGACTTTATCAAAGACCATGCAGGTCTTGCGACGGCTGACTATGTCAAAGCCGTCCTCGGACAACAGGCTTGGTGGGGCGAAGATTTGACTGCCATTGACGGCCTCGCGGATGCTGTAACGGCTCATATGGACCGCATGGCGGAAGTTGGCGTCAAAGCTCATCTTACCGAATTGACTGCATAAGGAGATTATGATGAACGTATTCCAGATACACGCTGATGATAATGTTGCCGTCGCTGTTGACGCTGTTGCCAAAGGCAGCAGCGTTACCGTCGGCGGAGAGTCTTTTGCCGTCTGCCAGGACATTCCGGCAGGCCATAAAATCGCCATTAAAGAGATTAAAAAAGGCGAAGACGTCGTAAAATACGGTTTCCCTATCGGGACTGCAAAAATGGATATTCCTCAGGGTTCCTGGGTCCATACCCACAACGTCCAAAGTAAACTGGGCGACCTCCTGGATTACACCTACGAACCGGAAAAGGCTCAGCGTCCTCCCAAGGAAAGTGAAAAAAAATACGAGTTTCTCGGATATAAACGGACAGACGGCCAGGCCGGTATCCGCAATGAAGTTTGGATCATTCCGACCGTCGGCTGTGTCAACAATATTGCCAGGGCTATTGAAACGGCGGCCCAGGTCTATAAGACTGACAACATCGACGGCATCTATTCCTACAGTCATCCCCATGGCTGCTCGCAGCTCGGTGACGACCAGCTCCATACGCAGAAAGTATTAAGTGGCCTTATTCACAATCCCAATGCCGGTGCCGTCCTGGTCCTTGGCCTTGGCTGTGAAAACAACCAAATCAGCTTGATGAAGGAAGTCATCGGTGACTATGATCACGACCGCATCAAGTTCCTCATCTGCCAGGACGTAGAAGATGAAATCGAAGCCGGCACGGCGATTGTCAAAGAACTGTGCGACTATGCGGCTAAATCCCACCGGGAACCCTGCGATGCCTCACTGCTGACGATCGGCCTGAAGTGCGGCGGCTCGGACGGATTTTCGGGCATTACGGCCAATCCTTTGGTCGGTGAAATCTCTAACCGCCTCATCGCAGCCGGCGGCACGTCGATCCTGACGGAAGTGCCGGAAATGTTCGGTGCCGAAACGCTGCTCATGAATCGGGCCCGCAATGAAGAAGTCTTCGATAAGACCGTAGATCTGGTAAACAACTTTAAAGAATACTTCATGAACTACGGTGAAAAGATCAATGAAAACCCGTCTCCGGGCAATAAAGCCGGCGGCATTACGACCCTGGAAGATAAGTCCCTTGGCTGCGTACAGAAAGGCGGTCAGGCCCTGGTAGAAGATGTCTTGTCTTATGGCGACCGAGTCCAAAAGAAAGGGCTGAACCTCTTGCAGGCACCGGGCAATGACTTAGTTGCGGCCAATGCCTTAGCTGCAGCCGGTGCCCACATGGTCTTGTTTACAACTGGCCGGGGAACGCCTTTTGCCTGCCCGGTACCGACGATTAAGATTTCCAGCAACAGTAAGCTGGCCGAATTCAAGAAGAACTGGATCGATTTTAATGCCGGCACGATTGCTGAAGGGGAATCGCGGGAAGCAGCCGCTGACCGCCTGTTCCAATATATACTCGATGTAGCGTCCGGACGTGTTTTGGCAAAATCGGAAGCCTTGGATAAACACGAACTGGCTATATTTAAAAACGGTGTTACCTTATAAGGAGGGAGTGCAATGAGCACACAAGAAGCAACCCTGCCGAAGCCGAACGCTCCGGTTGAAGGGCAGGCAGCCAAAGACGGCCATGTAAAGCTGTCGTGGCGTGAAAAGATTTGTTATGGATTTGGTGATTTTGGCAACGGGTTTATGTTTGACCTCGGACAGGCCTACTTGACGAAATACTGGATTGACGTTTGTACCATCCCAGCGGCGGCTGTTGCCGGTATCTTCGCCTTTACCAAAATCTTCGACGCTTTTATGGATCCTATTGCCGGTTCGGTTATCGACGGCCGCAAGAACATCGGTCCTCGCGGTAAGTTCCGTCCGGTCATGATGTTTTCTGCCGTCATCCTGGCTATCTTGACGGTCATTACCTTTACCATGCCTGAAGTATCGCCGACAGGTAAGATTATCTTTGCTTACGGCGCTTACATGGCTTGGGGCCTTGTTTACTCCTTTACTAATATTCCTTATTCCTCCCTGGCCAGTGTTATGACCCGAGACGTTGAAGAACGAAGCCAGATGGCAACGACCCGTCAGGCCGGCTCCATCGGGGCTCAGCTCATTACCGGCATGGCCTTCGTCCCTGTCGTCATGATGTTCGCCTCTCCTCACCACGGCTTCTTTGTTGCCGCGGCCATCATGTCTATCGTCGGCGTCATCGGCTTTGCAATTTGCTATTTTAACTGCCGTGAACACGTACCGGTTAAGCGCAATACGGCTAATGAACAGAAGGCAAAAGCTTCTGACTATGTTAAACTCGTGTTTACCAACAAACCGCTCTTATGCATCATTTTAATGACCTTGTTTACCATTTCGGCCATGAATACCAACAACCAGATGATGATCTTCTTCTGTCAGTATAATCTGGGCTACATGGGATTCCAGCCGATTGTAAACGGCATCATGATGGGCTGCTCCGTCGTCGGTATCCTGCTCATTCCGAAACTGGTTAAAAAGTTTGGCAAGAAGAAAACGGCTATCGGCGGCTTGCTTATCGGCTGCGCAGCTGACTTGCTCAACTTCGTCATTCCGACCAATATTTACACCTTTATCGTTTTGGTTACCATCGGCTACGTTGCCCTGGCTATCCCGAATGGTGTTACCTGGGCCTTCGTTTCCGACGTCATCGACTACAGCGAATGGCATAACGGTATTCGTAAAGAAGGCATCACCTATGCTGCTTTCAACTTCTCCCGTAAAATTGCTCAGGCACTGGCTGCTGTCGTAAGTTCCGGCATCTTGGTAATGACCGGTTACGTAGCCAATGCTGTTCAGAGTGAAATGACCCTCATGGGCATCAAAGCCGCTATGACCCTGTATCCCGGCGTTGCTCTTGGGATTGCCGCCATCATCTTGTACTTCTTCTACGGCTTGACGGACGATAAATTCAAACAGATTGCTGAAGACCTGAATAACGGTAAGTGGGAACACGGCACCATCGAATAAGGAGGCTTTATTATGAAAGACAATAACTGCGGTTACTGCGTTAAAGGCGAACCGCTGGATAAGTTCGGAATCTATGTCTGTGACCTGTCAGTCAGCATGCTTGTTTTATTCAAAGAACAGAGTCATCCCGGCCGCTGTATCGTCGCTTATAAAGATCATGTCAGCGAAATGACGGAGTTAAGCGACGCCGACCGCAATGCCTTCTTTGCTGACGTTGCCCGGGCTTCTAAGGCCATTCATGAAGCTTTTCATCCGGACAAAGTAAACTACGGGGCTTATGCCGATACGGGACATCATCTGCATATCCACCTGGTTCCGAAGTATAAAGATGAATTTGAATGGAACAGTACCTTTGTTATGAACCCTGACCGCGTTTACTTGACAGATGCAGCCTATGAAGATATGATTGGTAAAATAAAGAAACAATTGTAAAACTAAGTAATCAGGGACTGTCTGCTGCGACAGTCCCGTCTTATCTCATGGAGGAATCAAAATGAAGAATGTGCTTACTATTGGTGAAGCGATGGGGCTTCTCATCGCCGAAGAAACGGGATCCTTGGAATCGGTCGAACATTTTTCCCGCCACGTCTGCGGGGCTGAACTGAACTATGCCGTCGGCATGGCTCGTTTGGGAAATAATGTATCGTATATCTCCAAAGTCGGTATCGATCCCTTTGGCCGCTGCATCGTAAATTTTCTGAAAGAAAATAATATTCACGAACAGTACGTATGGACCGATGACGACCATATGACCGGCTTCCAGATGAAAGAAAAAGTTGCCGAAGGAGATCCTTTCGTGGCCAATATCCGCAAGCATACGGCATTCTCTCATTTTCAGCCGGCTGACTTAGCCGGTATCGACTGGGCCGGTGTCGACCACCTTCATGTGACCGGGATTCCCTTGGCCTTGTCGGAATCGTGCCGGGAAACGATTTACACCCTCATGATGCGGGCTCACAGCAAAGGCGTACGCATCTCCTTTGACCCTAATTTGCGGCCCATGCTCTGGAAATCAGAGGAAGCCATGGCTCGGGTCATCAACGATGCCGCCCAGTACGCCGATATCGTCATGCCGGGCCTCGGCGAAGGCCGTATCCTGACCGGTCGGGAAAGTGAGCAGGATATTGCCCAGTACTACCTGCAGCGCGGCGTTCAGACCGTCGTCATTAAGCTCGGCGGCAGCAACGGGACCTATATCCGTACGGAAAAAGAAGAGTTATACGTACCCAGTTATCATGTTAAACACATCGTCGACACCGTTGGCGCCGGTGACGGTTTTGCCGTCGGCTTTACCAGTGGCCTCCTCGATGGCTTGAGCCTGGAAGATGCTGCCCGCAGAGGCGCCGCTATCGGGGCTATGGCCATTCAGGTAGCCGGGGATAATGAAGGCCTGCCGACGAGAGAAAAACTGGAAGCCTTCCAGGCCAGCCATTCGTAATGCGTTGTATAGAGATATCTTTTTGAGAGTGTGAGAGGAGTTTACACAATGGATAAGATCGAAGTCGTTAATAAAATTAAAGAAGTTGGTGTTGTTGCCGTCATTCGCGGCAATAATCCGGAAGAAGCCGTTGCCATGTCGGAAGCCTGCATCAAAGGTGGAGTCACGGCTATCGAATTGGCCTTTACGACGCCGCGGGCTCATGAAGCTATTC
>NZ_UQBH01000042.1 GCF_900539295.1 uncultured Megasphaera sp. | reverse complement strand
GGATTATCGTTTCGCAGGCGTGGCCTGCTCAACAGGGTAAACCCCATATCAAAAAAAGGCCCTGCACTATTCCGAATGCAGGGCCTTTGTAAGCGGTTGTTATCTCATACTATATACTATTTCTATACGTGTTTCGAAAGGAGGAGAGTCTGGTTAGGAATCTCTGTATTATCTGAGGATGGCACCGGAGATGATCATCTGCTGTACCTGGTTGGTGCCTTCATAAATCTGAGTGATCTTAGCGTCACGCATGTAGCGTTCTGCCGGATATTCACGAGTGAAGCCGTAGCCGCCGAAGACCTGAACAGCATCGGTGGTGACCTGCATAGCTACGTCAGAAGCGTACTTCTTAGCGATAGCAGCGTCGACGGAGTAAGACTTAACGTCAGGCTGAGCCATCTTCCAAGCAGCCTGGTAAACGGCAAGGCGAGCCGTTTCAATCTTAAGTTTCATGTCAGCCAGCATGAAGCTGATAGCCTGGAACTTACCGATCGGTTTGCCGAACTGGGTACGTTCTTTTGCATACTGGAGAGCTGCGTTGTAAGCGCCTTCAGCGATACCGAGAGCCTGAGCACCGACACCGATACGGCCGCCGTCGAGGGTCATCATAGCGATCTTGAAGCCTTCGCCTTCTTTACCGAGGAGGTTTTCAGCCGGGATTCTAACGTTCTGGAATACGAGTTCACGCTGTACGGAAGCGCGGATACCCATCTTAACTTCTTTTTTGCCGTAGGTAAAGCCTTCCATGCCTTTTTCAACGATGAATGCGCTCATGCCTTTAGCGCCCTTCGATTTGTCCGTCGAAGCGAAGACAACGGTGATGTCAGCTTCGCCGCCGTTGGTGTTGAATACTTTGGAGCCAGTCAGGGTGTAGCTGCCGTCTTCGTTCTTAACAGCCGCCGTGGAGCCGTTCAAAGCGTCGGTGCCGGCATTCGGTTCAGTCAGACCGAAAGCGCCGAGTTTCGTGCCTTCTGCCAAAGGTTTGAGGAATTTAGCTTTCTGTTCGGCTGTACCGAATTTCCAAATCGGCCAGGAGCAGAGCATCGTATGTACTTCGAAGCTGAGGGCAATGGAGGGATCTACTTTAGCGACTTCTTCGCAGGCTACGACGAGGCTGAGGAAGTCTGCGCCAACGCCGCCGTTTTCTTCTTCCCAAGGAATACCGAGAAGGCCGAGGGTGCCCATTTCATCGAGGATAGCGCGGTCAAAAACTTCTTTTTCATCGCGGTCTTTTACAGTAGGAGCTAATTTTTTTTCAGCAAAATCTTTTGCGAGATTGGCAATATCTTGCTGTAATTCAGAAAGTTTAAAATCCATGATTGAATTTCCTCCTAAAAGATTATATGTATATCTTTATATTTAAAAACGGCAAAACCGTCTTTAAAGCAACATTGATAGCCCAAAGCCCGCTAGAAACGGGCTTTAAGCTATGCATCCTGCCAGGGAAGACAGGTTATATTGTGGCCGGCTCCTCACGGGGTCCCGCCCAAGTGAAACCAAGGCTTAGAGAATTTCCGAGAAGGCCTGGATACGCGTACGGAGCTGTTCCAGCGACGGCGATTCGATATCGAGGTCGAGAACGGTGTAGCGAACACCGGCTTCTTCGAATTCCGGTTTGTAAATCGGATAGTCGAATTCTTCCGGATCGCAGAAACGCATCATGCAGACGACGACGGCGTCGGCTTTGTATTTCTTGGTCATGTCGATGAGCATCTGTCCGCGCGGTTTGTCCGGGTTCAGTGCCAAGGGGCAGCCGTCGAAATCCTGCCACTGCTGAGCGAGCTGTTCCAAGGGATCGATGCCGGACGGTACATCCGTACGGAACTGACGGGATTCCTGAGCCAGGTCGTCGGCGACGACGGCGATGTTGAATTCGCTGAAGATATCGAGGAATTCATCCGGTTCGGCCATGATGCCCGAGAGGACGACCTTCTTGCCGTTCCACGGCTGTACCGGTTCTTTTTTAACAGCATCGATGAGCTGACGAATGAGAGCCGTGTGTTCTGCCTTGTCCATGAACCAACGAGCTTTGATGACGTCGTGACGTTTTACCGGCGTGAAGATCTGCGGATACTGAGCGGCAACATCGCAGAATTCTCGCATAGCGCGGCGGTTTTCGTTGTATACGTTGATAGCTTCCTGGATGGCGAGGTCAGAAATCTTGACGCCGAGGATGCGTTCCAATTCAGCGCGGACGTGTTCGTATTCAGCTTTGAGGAAGTCTACAGCCGGACGGATCTTGCGGTTCTGGGGATGAGTAAATACGATGACCGGAGCCTTGCCGTGCCATTTCTGGCTCATGCAGCGCAGGGTGTCGCAAGGTACGGAGAAGATGACGGCATCGAGGCAGTCATAAGTACCGTTGAGCTGGAGTTCCATATCGGCCTGCATCAAGGAACAAGCAAAGGGAGGCAGATAGGTGCGGGCTGCAGCGATCTGCGGTTTCTGGGCACCGAACATGCCGACAGGGAGACAGCCGGCAGCGTATACGATTTCTTCCGGAGCATAGTAGGGCATCATGCCGACCAGGCGTTTACCCTGCTGTTTATAATTTAAAACCGTCTTTTGAGGATGGTTGGATACTTCTTGAAATTTGCTGATAAGTTCATCAATCTGACTCATTAGTGATTTCCTCCTTCACTGGCTTTTTTATCTGCCATCATTTCGGTCAAAGCTTCGACACGGGTATCGAACTGAGCTTCTGAGAAGTTGCGGGCATCGGTCTGGTCACCGTCGAAGATGACATACGGTACGCCGAGGTTCTTCTGAACGCGCTGGCCGCCTTCGTTGTTGAGGAGGCTCATGTTCTTGCAGGAACGGTTCTGATGCATGATCAGGCCGTCGCACTTGCCGTCACGGACGACTTTTTCAAGAACGGCACCGCGCTGTTCGAGGCAGCAGTTGATATAGGTACGGGAATAAGCTTCTGCCATGGATTCGAGGTTGCCCGGTTCGTAAGAAACGTCCCACATGCCGGGATATGCCGAACCGGTCATGAGAGCGCCCTGGCCCTTGAGTTCTTTAAAGGTATGGCCAAGAGCGATCCAAACGGCAATGCCTTCCCAGGTAACACGGGATTTTTCATTGTCGCCGAAAGCCCATTTCTTGTTGGCAACCTTTTCATCCAATTCCTTGAGGAATTTGTTGAACGTGATTTCAGAGTAGTTCAAGGAACGAGCGGCAACGGCAAGGCCCATGTAGTTGAAGAGGTCAAAGCCGTTGAGCGGCGACGGTTTGTACTTGAAGTAGGTCGCAATCTTGTTCCAGGCAGCGATGGAGCGCTGAGTCTGTTTCTGGACTTCAAAGAATTTTTCATAGTCAAAGGGACGGCCGCAGAGTTCTTCGAGCTGGGAAATGGCATGTTTGAATTCGCCGACGATGTACTGTTTAGCGTGTTTCGTAACCGGGAATTCATGGTTGAACGGGACGTCGATGTTAATGAGAGGAACGTTCAGTTCTTTGGCCAGGTTTTCATACCATTTGAGGAGGGTATTGCAAATATTGTTGCAGGTGAGGACGACATCCGGAAGGGGAATGGGAGAAGCCGGCGAATTCTTCAAGACTTCCGGCGTTTTGCCCGTAAGAGCTTCCTGTTTGATGAGTTCCATGTAGCCCATGTTGACGCGGCAGTAGGAACAGATATCCTGGTTGTAGCCTTTATTTTCAGCGACTTCGAGCATAGCCGGAGCACCGTGACGAGCGCCGATGCCGGCAGCATGGGTTTCCGGATAGACGATGGCAATATCCATGGCCGTGCAAAATTCCGGAGGTGCTACCGAGGCGGACCAGCAAACGAGGCGGCCTTCTTTTTTAGCTTTGCGTGCGTCTTCATCGACTTTGGGCAAGAAGTAACCAAGGGCGTCCTTGGCGCTCATGCTTTCAATATCTACTGTTTTTTCTTCACTCATGATTCTGTTCTCTCCTTTGACTTATTTCTTGATTTTATCATAAGCAATCAAAGCGGCTCCCAAGGCGCCAACGGCCTGTGGATGCAGAGCTACTCTGACAGGGATACCTAATTCTTTCGATACGGCATCTACGACGCCGGGATCGCGGGAACCGCCGCCGGTCATGGTCAGGTCACTGCCGACTCCGACGCGGCGCACGAGGGCACAGGCCTTGGCGGCAATGGACTGATGGACACCGGCTACGATGTCTTCTTTAGGAATGTTCTTCGAAAGCAGGGAAATGACTTCCGATTCCGCAAAGACCGTACAGGTACTGCTGACGGCTGCCGGGTGCTTCGATTTGAAGTACCAGTCTCCCATTTCAGACATGGGGATTTCCAGTACCTTGGACATGACGTCCAAGAAGCGGCCTGTACCGGCAGCGCACTTGTCGTTCATGGCAAACTGCATGACCAGCCCCTGTCCATTTAATTTAATGGACTTGACGTCCTGGCCGCCGATATCGAGGATCGTCGTCGTGCCCGGGCATTCAAAGAGGGCGCCTTTGGCATGGCAGGTGATTTCACTGACTTCGCCTTTAGCGCAGTCTACGTTAAAGCGGCCGTAGCCGGTGGCGATGATATTGGCCATATCTTCTATCTTTAAGTTCGTCTTTTGAAAGACTTCGTCCAAAACCCGTTCCGGACCGGATGAACCGGTACCGATTTCAACGACGGCTTGGGCGACGATGTTCTTGCCGTCTTCCAAGATGACGGCTTTTGAAGAAGACGAACCAACATCGATTCCGAGAGTATACATGATAGTCACCTTTTTTCATTAAAACTTAATTGTGAAACGGGTTGGGGTTGCTGCGATTGATAGGAGCAACGGTTTGGACGTATTCGACGAGGATGCCGGCATCCGTGCTGGGACGGCGGAAGTTGACGACGATATCGTCCGTTCCCTGGACGGCCTTCTTTTCCAGCATGCAGCCTTCTTGCTGGCCTTCCATGATCTGACGAACCTTTTCCACGTCGTCCACTTCAAAGGCGATGTGGGCAATGCCGCCTTTTCCGTGATTGAAGTCCTTCAATACCCCTTCCCGAGGGATGATGAATTCAATGGGCGTACTGTTTTTATCTTTCTTGGTAAAGATGAGGTCGGCATGGTAGGCGTCGACGAAGCCTGCATAATCGACTTCAAGGCCGTTCGTTTCTATGAAATCATGGGCCTTTTCCAAGGTCGGCAGGACGATGCCGATATGGTGAAGCCGCATGGGATGCCACGGTTCGCGAAGCTTTCCTTTTTCAGGACCCATGGCCTTTACGAAAGGATCTTCGCCGCGGCCCGTAATGGGTGCCGTCGTCTGGACGTATTCGACGAGGATACCCTGATTGGTCGAAGGGCGGCGGAAGTTGACGATGATGTCGTCCGTTCCTTGAACGGCTTTCTGCTCCAGCATGCAGCCCGGGCACTTAGCTTCCATTTCTGTACGGACACCTTCGACGTCGTCGACTTCAAAGGCAATGTGGGCGATACCGCCGCGGCCGCCGTTGAATTTGGTAAGGACCCCGGAGTGCGGGATGATCATTTCAATCGGGCTTGCATAGTCACCGAATTTCGTAAAGATGAGGTCGGCCTGATAGGCGTCGACATAACCGGCATAGTCGATTTCAAGGCCGTTATTCTGCATGAATTCGTGGGCCTTTTCCAACGTCGGCAAGACGATGCCTACGTGGTGGAGTCTCATTGGTTTCATAGTAAGGTCTCCTTTAGAGGATTTATTTTTTCAGTCCCATGGGGCCGTCCTGGAAGATGCGGGCGTCCATGGTTTTGGGATTTGCAATAATTGGTTTGAAGTCCATGTGGGCTAAGATATCCTTTTCGATATCGATGCCCGGTGCGACTTCGATGAGGGCCAGTCCGTCTTTGGTCAATTCAAAGACGCAGCGTTCGGTAATGTAGAGAACGCGTTTCCCTTTTCGGGCGGCATAGGAGCCGTTGAAGGTGATCTGGTCGACGTCTTTGATGAATTTCTTGGCCTTGCCTTCCTGAAGAATCTTGACCTTTCCGTCTTCGACGGCAACTTTCAAGCCGCCGGCCGTAAAGGTACCGCAGAAGAAAACGTTTTGGGTCTGCTGGGAGATATTCGGGAAGCCGCCGCAGCCGGCAACGTTAGTGCCGAACTTGCTGACGTTGATGTTGCCCGTGCTGTCGCACTGAGCCAGGCCCAGGTAAGCCATATCCAAACCGCCGCCGTCGTAAAAGTCGAACTGGTAGGTGTGGTCGATGATGGCATCGGCATTGCGAGACGAACCGAAGCGAACGCCGCCCTGCGGTACACCGCCGATGGCACCGCCTTCGACGGTAAGGGTAATCGTATCGGCGATTCCTTCTTCACCGGCCACGGAGGCAACGTATTCCGGAGCGCCGACACCGAGGTTGACGACGGCATTTTCCGTCAGTTCCAAGGCACCGCGGCGGCCTATGATCTTCTTGGCGCTCATAGGAAGGACTTCATCGGCAGCGCCTTCCGGTGCCCGGTGTTCCCCGCTTAAAGACGGATCATACTGACAGTCGTAAGTCTGCTGGTGATCTTCCGGAGCGGCTACGACGACGCAGTCGACATAGATGCCGGGGATCTTGACCATCCGCGGGTCGAGACTGCCGTGAGCGACGACGTCTTTGACCTGGACGACTACTTTGCCGCCGCAGTTGTGAACGGCCTGGGCCACGGAAATGCTTTCGAAAGGCCCGATTTCTTCGTCCATGGTAATGTTGCCCGATTCATCGGCATAGGTACCGCGGAGGAATGCGACCTGCACGGGGAAGGTAGGATAGAAGAGCTGTTCATGGCCTTCGACTTCAATCAACTTGACTAAGTCTTCTTTGGTTACGTCGTTCAACTTACCGCCGAGCTGACGGGGATCCAAGAAGGTTTCCAAGCCGATATCGGTGAAGACGCCGAGCTTATGGCCGGCTAAGGCGCGGAACCAATGAACGAGGGTGCCCTGAGAAAAGTTATAGGCTTCGATTTTATTGTCGACTGCCAATTTCCCGATAGCCGGTACCGTCTGCCAGTGACCGATGATAGCCCGTTTCAAAAGTCCCGTATGAGCCAGGTGTTCGGCGGCACGGCCGTCGCGAATCCCCTGTGAGCCGGCGTAGATGTACGTAAGATTCTGCGGCCGGTTCGTTTCCAAGAACCGTTTTTCCAAGGCTTTGGTCAATGCTTCCGGGTGGGCGCTGCTGACAAACCCAATGGATGTAATCGTATCGTTATCCTTTACTAGCTGAGCTGCTTGTTCAGCCGTAATGACTTCAACTTTTCTCATTCCCCTAACTGCCTCCTGCGATATGAATGTATCGACGTCATGTCGTTCATTCTTTGTGAAAATTTTCTAAATCTCAATTACTTAATAGAATGATATCACTTAAAATTAATAACGTCAACGAATATTGTCGAGAAACTTCATTTTTAGGAATGAATAATCTATAAATTAATTCCGTTTAAGAATTAATATTTTTGATACGAAAACTCGAATCTATTCTGTAAACGTTCCTCATTAAAAATTTACAACGCCTTTACAACAGCAGTTTTCTCCTAAATCTTCTCTCCTGCAAATTATATGAATCGCTCTTTTTACAATAATCAATATCATAAATATAAAAAGTCTCCCTTATTTTGCATGATTAAAAAGTACCGTCTCGTTTTATTTATGATAATTAGGTATGGTTCGTGAATTTCCGTACATATTTTGTTTTTAGAATATTTCGTATTAAGAACATTATAGTCAATTAGATCCTGCCAGACATCAAAAAAAAGCGGGCACGACATACATCGTGCCCGCCTCTCCCCTAGTGATTCAGGAAATAAGAGCCTGTCCAAAATAAACGACTATCCCTAAAATAATGATATACGGAATATATACCTTCACAATGGCCTGTAAAATCTCATTGTCCTTCCCCTTTAGTGAAATCGCCCCGACAGCAATGGCGATGCTCTGCGGCGAAATCATCTTGCCGGCACAAGTTCCGGCTGCATTTGCCGCAGCCAGCCAACTTTCATCAGCATTGATAGCGACAGCTGCATCGGTCTGAAGATTGCCAAACAAAACGTTGCTCGACGTACCGGAACCGGTGATGAAGGTACCAATCGACCCGACCAGGGGCGCAATGGCCGGGTACAAGGACCCGGTCGCATTGACAGCCGTCTGCGCGATTTCTGAAGTCATGCCGCTGTATCCCATAACCTTTGCCGTTGCAATGACGGTAATGATGGTAATGATCGTACTGCGAAGACCTGCAATGGTATGACCGAGGACGGTCAACATTTCACCAAAGCCGGAGGACTGCACCTTGCCGCTGATAAAGGCCGCCAATAGGATAAGGATGCCCGGCGTATTCACCCATACAAAGGTATAAGGAACACCGCCTTCACCGGTATAAATCGAGACCGACGATTTAATGGCTATGAGCGGACCATGGATAAAGGGCACGAGCTTCGACGTCAGCAGCAGAAAGATAAAGATCAGAATAAAAGGCAGACAGGCAAGCAGCCCCCCTTTAAGCGGGACATGAGCCGGATGGATATCCATGGTATATTCCGGCACCTCACTCGATTGAAACCGGGAATACAAGATAATGACGGCCATGATGACGACCGATGCCCCCATGACGGCCAGCTCAGGCCCGACAAAGGAGGAAATGATGAGCTCCGGTACAGCTAAAGCCAGTCCGGACAGCAGCGTAATCAGGAAGACACCTTTCAGGGCTTTAATGGATCCGCCAATAATAAGGACGATGAGGAAAGGGCAAATCAGATTGAGCGGAAGCAGCTGCAGGCTAATATAGGAAGAAAGCCGAATGGGATCGAGACCGGTCAGATTGGCCAGAGTACTGGCCGGAATCCCGATGGAACCATACGTCGTAGGAACGGAATTGGCGACTAAACAGACGAGAATGGACTTAATAGGATTGAAGCCAAGGGCCGCCAACATCGACGCCGGAATCGCAATGGCCGTGCCGAAACCGGCCATGCCTTCCATGAAGGCACCGAATCCCCAGGCAATAAGAAGTGCCAGGATGCGGCGGTCCTTGCTGACGGTTGTAAGCATATGTTTGATAATATCCATACTCTTTGTATGCACGGAGAGATTATACGTAAAAATGGCCGCGATAATAACCAATAAGATAGGCCAGCATGCCAGGGCCACGCCTTCCAGGGCCGCCGAAGCTGCATCTTGCCCATCCATTTGATACACTGTCAGGGCCACAGCCAAGGCTAGTACCAAGGCAATGGGACAGGCCTTAAAGCCCGGCATCTTAAAGAAGCCCAGCGATAAGATAAGCCATAGAATCGGTAATAATGCCAATAAAAATACCATCATAGAGATTCTTCCTTTCTTTTCTAAGCTTTTAATTCAAAAACAGAATTGATTTTAAAAATATCAATTCCTTAACAACATGACATAATTATATACCAAGCAGGAAGAATAAATCAATTTATTTTAACCATATCAGAGACAGCAGACCGAGAAGTCTCTCTTTATATTGGCCGTACTATTTTTTCATAAAAAAAAGCTATCCCAAAAGGGATAGCTTCACGGTACATCAACCCTCACTCATCGTCTTTTTGAATATAAACAACTCGCTGAGGATAGGGAATATCGATGCCGTTAGCATCAAAGGTATCTTTGACCTTCGACATGACATCATAAAATACGGGCAGGTAATTGGCCTTGGCCACTTTAGGATAAGCGGCAATGCGAACAGAGTTGTCTCCGAATTCCTTGATTCCGATTTCCAAATCATCGGCATTGAGGATCCGCGGTTCGTCTTTAAAAATTTGTTTCAACAGGGCGATGGCTTTATGGTGATCATTATTGTAGCCGATATCGAAGAGGAAGGAGATATACCGTTCCGTTTGATAGGAGCTGTTGGACACTTGGGACGTCGTAATCGTCGAGTTGGGGATGAATACCGTCTTATTGTCCTTGGTCGTAATAGCCGTATTCAGCATTTGAATGCCCTTGACGCTGCCTTCTACACCGCCGACAGCGATCCAGTCACCGGCTTTAAAAGGCTTAAAGACTAAAATCAACAGGCCGGACGCAAAGTTTGACAGGTTGCCCTGAAGAGCCAAACCGACGGCTAAACCAAAGGCACCGAAGGCTGCTAAGAAGGAATTCGTCGGGATTCCCAGCTTGTTGAGGGCCGACAAGAGGACGATGGCCATGAAGGCGTAGTAAATAATTTGACTGACAAAGGTAATGACCGTATGGTCATAATTAGCATGGGACATCATGCGGACAGCCAATTTTTTAATCATACCGGCGATGTAGCGGCCGATGATAAAAATGATGATGGCAGCAATGATGTCCGGAGCATAGTTCACTACGAAATCATTGAATTTCCCCAAGGCTGTAACCCCTTCCGTAACCTGGTCATTAACGTCAGCCCGGACGGTGCTGGCAGCCTGGACCGTATTGGCAGCAAGATTCATAGACAGTACCTCCTGTGTACGCACATATAGAAAAAAAGCAAATTATAAAACTATGTGCCATTATTATATCATGAAAAACGACCGGATGCTCCCCTTTGAGGAACAAAAAAAGAAGCTATAACAGCCGGAGAAAACTCACAGCTATTATAGCTTCAATTAACAGATACCTGCGTACCTGCTGTGTCTATGGTGATTAGCCTTCGATTTCGGAGACGACGCCGGCACCAACGGTACGGCCGCCTTCACGAATAGCGAAACGGAGACCGGCTTCGATAGCGATTGGAGTGATCAGTTCGACGTCCATTTTGACGTTATCGCCGGGCATGCACATTTCAGTGCCTTCCGGAAGCTGGATGACGCCCGTTACGTCCGTTG
>NZ_UQBH01000041.1 GCF_900539295.1 uncultured Megasphaera sp. | reverse complement strand
CCTTGCGGTATTCCGCTTCGCATTCTTCCGAAAAGAGGGGGTGCTTATAAAAGGGGTTGATCCGCGGATGAGGCGACTGTTCGATATACTTATAGCCCCAATCAGCAACTTTATGGACCATATCGTTGATGCTCATCTGTTTAGCCAACACGTCTACGTCAAAGGCAATTTTCATGGTATATTCCTCCTCTTAGTAATCAATCCAAACGGCACCTTGTTTAGCCGATTCAACACATTTTTCAACCCATTTCACGCCTTCAGCACCGGCATGGACATCGGGATACCAATGGGCATAAGCACGACCTTGATTAGCCGCTTCCATAGCCATGGCAAAGCGGCGGTATAAGTTGGCCCAGGCATCAAACAAACCTTCCGTATGGCCGCCGGAAATCCGGTCTTCTTCCCGCGCTTCTTCGTACAAATAGGCACCGCCCCGTTCCAAAATCTGGACCGGCTGGCCTTCAATTTCATAAGAAAGCTGATTCGGCCGTTCATCATACCATTCCAAGGAAGCTTTAGAACCGACAATACGTACTTTCTGGCCGTGAAGGGCACCGCAGTTAATCGCAGAAGCCCAGCAAGTCGCCTGGCCGCCGCCTTCGAGATTCATGATGACGAAAGCATTGTCTTCCAACTTACGCGTCGGGATGAAGGACTTGGTCGTGCACATGAGATTCTTGATTTTAAAATCAGGAATCATGGCTTCAGCCAAAAATAAGGGATGAGTCCCGACGTCGCCTAAGACAAAGGACGGGCCGGCTTTTGTCGGATCCATGCGCCATTTAGCAGCACTGTTCGTTTCTTCCACAGCCGTATTATAGGCGCCAAAGGGGAACTGCATCTTTACCAGGCGGATGTCGCCTAAATCACCGTGCAGCACCATTTGCCGCGCCTGTTCAATGAGCTGATGGCCGGCATAGCCATAGGTGACGCCGACGACTAAGCCTTTTTCATCGGCTAATTTCACGAGTTCTTCGGCTTGGGCCGTCGTAAAGCACAAGGGCTTTTCACAGACGGCATGCAGACCTGCTTCCAATACGGCTTTGCAGACTTCGTAATGAAGGCCGTTGGGAACGGCAATGGTTACGGCTTCGATACCGTCCGGCCGTTTAGCTTCTTCCTGCAGCATCGTCTTATAGTCCGTATAGCAGCGGTTTTCGTCTACGCCTAAGGATACGCCGAAATCTTTTCCCCGCTGCGGGTCAATATCGAAGGCTCCGGCAACGAGCTGAAACGATGCATCGCGAAGGGCCGCACTGCGGTGAATATATCCAATCTGGCTGCCTCTGCCGCCGCCTACCATGGCCCAGCGAATGGGATGGTCTAATACTTTTTCTCCATTAATCATTCGTGTTTCCCCCTATCTATGCTGTCAGTCAAATCCTAATCCATGTAAGTAATCACAGCTGGCTTTTACGTCGCGAAGGCTGGTTGCCGCATTGCGCGGGTCCCGTTCTTGTTCAACCGTAATATAGCCGGCATAATGAAGTTCTTTCGTCAGAACTTCGTAAATCGCCGGATAATCGAGCATTCCCGTGCCGATCGGGCACATAGCCCCTTTAGCACAGGCTTCGAAAAAGCGAATGTGTTCCCCCATCACCTGGCGGTATACGTCTTCATTGATGTCTTTAAAATGAATATAGTCGATGCGGTCGGCATATTTGCGCAGCCAGGTAACGGGATCCATCTTGGAATACTGCAGATGGCCCGTATCGAGGCAAAGGCCGCCTAATTCGTAGGGAATGTCGCCGACGACCTTTTCGATTTCATCGGCAAATTCAATGTAGCCGCCGGCATGGGGATGAATGACCGGGCGCACATTCCAAGAAGCTGCCTTTTCACAGATGCCCCGGATGTGATTCATCATGCGCTGCCAGTCTTCATCATTCAAGCGAGGTGCCGTATCGGGATGGCCGGCAGCATAATCGCGTTCATCATGCCCCCAGTCCATGACCGTCAAATAAGGGGTCTTAACGTGCTGGCCGTCTTCCATCGGAAGCTCGGGCAGTTTCGTAATCAGGCCGCAGATGTCATCGACCTGCTTCAATACGGCCGGATAGTTTTCTTCGGACAACAGATCGTCAAAAATCGTGCCGGCCACGATGGAAATACCGTTTTTTTCAAGCTCCCGGCTCAAGACGTCTATATCGAGCGGTAAATAGCCGTAAGGTCCTAATTCGACAGCTTTGTATCCGGCCTGACCGGCTTCTTTCAAAACGGTCTGCCACGCCGGCAAGTACGGATTTTTTACGTCGTCTACGCCCCAGCAGCAGGGAGCGCCTGTAATATGTATGGTCATAAGTACCTCCTCATGCGTTATCTTATCTGTTTCTCTTGATGATGTGATTATATAAAAAAACCGAACAAAAAACTTCTGGTTTTTTGTTCGGTTCTGAACATATTTTGGAGCGTGTTGCAGAAAACTTCCACTATCTTGTACTGCTTATAAAGACCGATAAATTTCCCGATATCGCCGCGGTGAAATTCCCGTCATTTTCAAAAACATGTCGTGGAAATAGCTGCTGCTGCTGTAACCGACGCGGGACGCAATTTCGGTCAGGGACAAGTCCGTATCAATAATCAAGGTCTGCGCTTCCCCGATGCGCCGCCGCAGGATGTACTGCATGACGGCATAACCGTATACTTTTTTATAGACCCGGGTCACATAGGACGGGCTGACGTGGAATTGCGCTGCCAACTTGGCCAGGGTAATCGATTCCATATAGTGTTCGTCGACGTAAGCCTTTATTTGACGGGCTAATTCGTTGTCCTCTTTATTTTCCTCCCCTTCCTGCCGCTGCTGCAGCAATTGATACACCGTGACGATAAAGGCCTGCAGCAAATAATTGGCTGCCTCGGCCGAAACACAGGAAGAACCGGTCGTATAGGCGTACATCGATTTCATCATCTGTGACAGGGGCAGGAACATATCGCCGGTTTTAAGCAAGGGTGACTGATGGGGCTTCAACAAATGATTTTTCGCAAGTCCCGGAATGTGGAGCTCGGTCACGCCGCAGGATCCGATGGACAAATCGGATTGAGACAAGGCCGATTCATCATGAACGGTGCCGCTGTCAATGATGAGGATGTCCCCTTTTTCTATGGTATATTTTTTCCCATCGACGCTGTATATCCCCTGGCCCTGATGGACCAAAATGATTTCCAATATATCCTCATGACGATGCATGGTCCGCGGCAACTGCGTAATATAGCCGGGAGCCTCATAAATGGTTACCAGCATCGGTTTCGTATGCGGTGCAAAGGTTGAAGAAACGACAGGCAAGACGACTGCCATATACAGACCTCCCTATGAACGATTTCATGTCCATTATATACTAAAACTCCCGTCAAAAAAACTCTTACAAAAATCTGCCGACTTTTGTAAGAGTTTTGAGATATGTTCTGTCGTTATTTGCTGTGCGTCGTCCCGTAGACGCCGATAAAAATACAGGCTGCTCCGATGAGTTCCTGTATCCCGATTCGTTCTGAAAACAGGAAATATCCGCCGATCATGCCGACGACAGGCGTCACATTTTGGAAAATAGCCGTCAGACTGGGGCCGGCATTCTTTACGCCGATGTTCCAAAACAGCATGGCCATGATGCCGCCAAAGATGACGGTATAGCCAAAAGCCATGGAGAGGGGAAAAGAAAGGGCGGCGGGATAAAAGTCCTGTGTCAGGAAGCCATAGGCCATGGTGATAAACGCACCGCTCAGCCCGGCCCAGCCCGTCGTTAACACAGGAGACATCTGCTTCATCACCCGTACGCCGATAATCGAGTAGATTGTCCAAGCGACTTGAGCCAGTAAAAAGAAGATGTCGCCGCGATTAAAGGAGGCCTCCAGAATGACGTCCAAAGAACCGTGACTGACGACCAGGACAGCTCCCATAAAAGATAAGAAGATGCCGCACCAAGCTTTAAACGGTAAGCGTTCATGGATCCCGAAGGCGGCAAAAAAAGCCGTAATGGCCGGAGACGCTGCGGCAATCAAGGTGCAGTTGGTAACCGTCGATATCTGTAGCCCCGTAAACTGCAGGACGTTATTGATACCGATCCCCGTAGCCCCCATGAGCAGCAGCGGCAGGATACAGGATTTTTTAGGAATCAAGCCTTCTCCCCGTACCATGGACAGGCCCAGTAAAAACGTACCGATCAAGAGATAGCGCATGGTCGTAATCGTAACCGGTGACCAGGCCGTGACCAGCCATTTGATGCATAAAGGCTGTATCCCCCATATAAAGGTCGTAGCAATCAGTATTGCATAGGTTTTTTGTTTTGTATCCATATCGTTTTGATGATTCACATACTATAACCGATAAAGCAAAAGCCGCTCTCAAAAGAACGGCTTTTACTGTTTAGTCAGAAGTGGTATTCAATATGCTGCTGCCCATTAAATGTGAGCTTTTTCTTTGATGTATTTACGAGCTTTGATGGCATATTCCAAAGGATTAGCCTTAGCCGGATCCTGTTCGGCTTCTACGATGAACCAGCCGTCGTAATCGCTGGCATTGATGACATCAAAAATCGGTTCAAAATCGATATCGCCGTCGCCGGGAACGGTGAACATGCCGGCACGAACGCCGTCGAGGAAGCTCATGTCATCGGATTTTACCTTGTTGCGGATATCCATGCGGACGTCTTTCAAATGGATGTGGCGGATACGCGGCAGATATTTTTTGAGGATTGCCAGGTAATCTTCTCCGGAGCAGACGAGATGGCCCGTATCATAGAGAAGGAATACGAGGTTCGGGTCGGTCATGTCCATGAGGCGGTCGATTTCTTCCGTCGTCTGAACGCCGGTACCCATGTGGTGATGATAGGTCATGGTCAGGCCGATTTTCTTAGCGACAGCGCCGAGTTTGTTGAGGCCTTCAGCCAAGAGTTTCCACTGTTCTTCCGTATTGACCGGTTTGCCGGCAAAGACGGGAACATCCAATTTGCCCTGTACAGAATTGCCCTGTTCTGCAACGTTGCAGAATTTAGCGCCCATAGCCTTCAAGAATTCGCAGTGAGCGATGAAGTCTTTTTCGACCTGTTCGTACGACTGGGTCAAAAGGAAGGAGCTGAACCAAGCGCTGGCAATGGACATGCCGCGAAGATCCAAGGCTTTTTTCAAAACGGCCGTATCTTTCGGATATTTGCCGCCGACTTCGCAGCCCGTAAAGCCTGCTAAAGCCATTTCACTGACGCACTGTTCAAATGTATTTTCTTTGCCGAGATCGGGCATGTCGTCGTTCGTCCATGCAATGGGAGCAATCCCCAATTTAATATTTGCCATGATAAAAATACCTCCTGAATATGTATGTAAAGGGTAATCCCTTTATGCCTTATGTATGATTAGTATTTTCTTGCTTTTTCGAAATGCGGAACCATTACGTTATTGTATACGTCCTGGATCTTTTCGCTCTTGGAAACCTGAGCTACACCGACACGCCACCAGTCACCATAGCCGTGAACCATGGTCTTGGGCAGTACTTTTACATCGATCAGTGTCGAAACAGTCTGTTTCTTAGCGTCTTCAATAGCAGCCTTTAATTCTTCTGCACTGCGAACAGTGTAGGATTTGCAGCCATAGGAAGCAGCATTCATCGCGAAATCAACAGGTACAAAGCCGCCGTCAAGCTGGTTCGTTTCGGGATTGCGGAAGCGGAATTCCGTACCAAAGCTGCCCTGGCCGTGACCGATTTCAAGGTTGTTGATGCAGCCATTGGTCATGTTGTCAAAGACGATGACGTTGATTTTTTTATGTTCTGCAATAGACTGAGGCAATTCAGAGTGAAGCATCATGTAAGCGCCGTCGCCGACGAGAGCATATACTTCTTTTTCCGGTTCAGCGTATTTTACGCCTAAGGCAGCATTGACTTCATAGCCCATGCAGGAGAAGCCATATTCTACGTGATAACCGTTAACACAGGTCGGACGGAAGGCACGCTGCAGGTCACCGGGAAGGGAACCCGAAGCACCTACGACGACAGCCTGGTCACCAATGGTTTCATTGACGACGCCAAGGGCACGAGTCTGGGGCAGAGACGAACCGGTCAACTTGATAAATTCTTCACTGACCTTTTCAAAATCCAGATCGTCATCTACTTCCGGTACGAAGTCCTTACCGGTATATTCCAAATGATAAATGCGGTCGATTTCAGCGTCGTTTTCAGCTTTAGCTTTGGCTACTTCTGTCGTATAGCCGGCTTTCCAGCCCGTCTGTTCCAAAGCGGCCTGCAAATCTTCCAAGCAGGCTTTGGCATCACCAACGACTTGGATGCCGTCCATTTTATAGGCATGGAATTTAGATACGTTGAGATTGACGTATTCGACATCGGGATTCTGGAAGAGCCATTTGGACGACGTCGTGAAGTCCGTATAGCGTGTACCTACGCCGATGACGCAGTCTGCATCGGCACCAATCGTATTCGCACCGTGGCAGCCCGTTTCGCCGATACCGCCGAGATTGAGGGGATGTTTCCAGTCAATCGTGCCTTTGCCGGCCTGGGTTTCGCCAAAGGGAATGCCGAATTTTTCAGCAAAAGCTTTGAATTCTTCTTCCGCTTCGGAATATTTGACGCCGCCGCCAAAAATAAGGATCGGTTTTTTCTTCGTTTTGATGAGTTCAACAGCTTCGCGGATGGCACGTTCTGTCGGACGGGGACGGTCGATATGGTGAACGCGTTTTTTGAAGAAGTATTCCGGATAATCGTAAGCTTCCCCTTCTACGTCCTGGGGAAGAGCCAGGCATACAGCGCCGGTTTCAGCCGGATCGGCCAGTACGCGCATAGCATGGATAGCTGCCTGCATGAGGATTTCCGGACGCGTAATGCGGTCCCAGTATTTGCAGACGGCCTTGAAGGCGTCGTTGGTCGTAATGCTCAAATTGCTCGGCTGTTCCATCTGCTGGAGTACCGGATCGGGCTGACGGTCAGCATAGGTGTCGCCCGGTAAGAACAAGACGGGAATGCAGTTTGCCGTAGCCGTAGCAGCTGCAACAATCATGTTGGCAGCGCCGGGGCCTACAGAAGAGGTGCAGGCATACATCTGTTTACGGCGTTTCTGTTTTGCAAAGCCCATTGCTGCATGAGCCATACCCTGTTCATTACGGCCCATATGGACTACGAGGTGGCCCGGGTCTTCTTCTAAAGCCTGGCCGATACCGACGACATTGCCATGACCAAAGATACCAAATACACCTTCGAACATCGGCATTTCTTTGCCGTCGAATTCAATATATTGATTATTGAGGAACTTAACGAGAGCCTGGGCTACCGTAAGTCTAATCGTATTTGCCATGTTAATCTCCTTTAAAACCAGTATTTCTATTTATGAGGTTCCCAAATTTTTACGTCTTTGTCCAGGAGCCATACGTGTTCCGGAACATCGGTACGAGTCTTTTTCCAAGGATCATTCGGTAAATGGCGGATCATCCAGCTGTACCACATAGCATAGCCCGGAGCTGCTACCTGCGGATGCATATAGCCGCTTGAGAGTTCCGACCAGGAATTCTGCTTAATCATGAATACGTCTTCACCGATGAAGCAGGCACCAAAGCCCTGGGGTTTATCGAATTTATAAGTATATACTTCCGGCTGCGGATGGGTATGCGGAATATATCCGGACCAGCGGCCGGGGCTGGTAATGACTTCGCCGTTTACCATGTTGGAATAAGGTGCATTGTCATAGTCGAAAATAGTGCGGACCGTGCGTTCTGCCGTCGAATTCCAGACACCTTGGCCGAAGATGTCGCACTGAACGTCAGCCGGGCGATAGAAAACAGGTTCAAAGTCTTTTTCGTTGACAGTTTTCTGAATCAGGATTTCCGATACGGTGAGCGCCTTGATAACGACCTTTTTCCCATGGGGAACGTGCAGGCAGAACGGGTTTTCATCAAAAATGGAGTCGCGGTGCATGACTTCCGTCTTGCCGTCCCAAGTAATTTCAACTTTACCGGTTACGATGACGAAGGCCGTTTCCTGAAGAGCATCTCCAAATTCAACGATTTCATTGGCATCCATTTCCTGGTAGCCGATATCCATCATCATATCGCTGTAACGGGTCGTCATTTCATTATAGCCGTGTTTTAATTCGCCTAATTTACCGAGTCTCATAATTTGTCTCTCCAATCTAATTCCGTAATGACCTTTTCATCTTTATGTTCTTCCATAAATGCGTCGATTTGAGGAACTGTCTGCATAGCGTTGGAGCAGCTGTGGCTGGCTACGACCATAGCCGCATGAGCTGTGCCGTACTGCAGGGCCTTCGGTACTTCCCAGCCCGACAGGAGTCCGTGAATAAATGCACTACCGTAGGCATCACCACCGCCGAAGGATTTCAGCAATTTGATGTGATACGATTCCACTTTATAGGCGTGCTGGTCAGCCGTATAAGCAATGGAGCCTTTTTTGCCGTGTTTGATGATGACGATTTTGTTGCCGCAGGCAATGTATTTTTCTGCAATTTCGTGGTCAGGAATACCGCTGTCAGCAGGAATATTTTCCGTTAAGTCAAATTCTTCACGCGAGCCGATGACGATGTCGCTCTGGCTGGCTACGATGGAATAGTAAATAGACGTATCTTCTTTCGATTTCCAAGTGTATTCACGATAGTCGATATCGAAGATAACCTTTACGCCGTGTTTCTTCGCATAGCGAAGAGCGATCAAGCAAGCTTCCCGCGAAGGGCTGGCTGCCAGTGCCGTGCCGGAAATCAAGAGGATCTTGCTGTCAGCAATGTATTCTTCCGATACGTCCTGAGGCGTGATCATGAGGTCAGCGGCCTGGTTGCGGTACATGAGGAGCCGGCTTTCCGTCGGGCTGGAAATTTCCGTAAAGGTAAGACCCAGGTTTTCACCGTTTTTTGCCCGCGTCATCTGGCTGGTATCGATACCGCGTTTTTTGAAATAGTTGATAGCGAAATCGCCAAACTGGTCATCGGAGACACAGCCGATAAAACCGACGTTGTCGCCTAATTTATTGATCCCTACTGCCAGGTTTGCCGGCGAGCCGCCAAGATACATCGAGAAGGTTTCTACTTCGTCAAGGGTTCTATTTAATTCATTCGGATTAAAGTCAATGGCTGCACGGCCAATAAGAACGATATCTCTTTTTTTTGATTGATCAAATTCAATGATTGCCATGATGTTCTCCTTTATAGACGATTCGTCTGATTGAAAATTAACATATGCTTCTTAATATTTTCATAGGCACCTTGAACAGCGGAATCGCTGAGGTCAAAGTAGTTCGCCTGCGGCTTATCGCTGACAGTCTGTTTGATATGGCTGGCTACGCTGTCGTACGATGCCGTCGCAATATTGATCTTCTTTATTCCGTTGTGCAGGCAGTTCCGGAAATCACTGTCCGTAAGGCCCGTACCGCCATGAAGTACTAAGGGACATTTGACGACGGCAGCGATTTCTTTCAAGCGGTCGATGTGCAGCTGCGGTTTCTTAGCGTAATTGCCGTGAGCCGTGCCGATGGCTACGGCTAAGGCATCGACACGCGTTTCTTCAGCAAAACGCGTGGCTTCTTCTACGCTGGTGACTAAGACTTCTACGCTTTCGTAGTCGCCTTCCGCACCGCCAACGTGACCGACTTCCGCTTCGACGGACGCGCCGTAAGCTTCGGCCATCTGACGAATTTCTTTAGTCTTCTGGATATTTTCTTCCAAGGGATAGCTGGAACCGTCGAACATGACGGACGTAAAGCCGATATCCAAAGCCTGATGAATCTTTTCTACTGTTGAACCATGGTCAAAATGAACGACGACGGGAATGTCGGTTTTCTTACCGGCAGCCACCATGATGGGGCCCAGTAATTCCAAGGGGGAATATTTCAACCGGCCTTCTGCAATTTGAATGATAAGCGGCGTCTGTATTTCTTCAGCAGCTTTAATGGCTCCCATGACCATTTCCATGTTTGATACATTAAACGCACCAATTGCATAGGAATTATCTTTAACGGAGCCCAATGCTTCTCTTAATGTAACTAATGCCATTTTCCTCGGGTCCTTTCCTATAACTTAGTACAGCGTTTTGTAAATTTCAATAAGGTCTTCTTTGGTGGGAACGCGCATCGTATTCTGCGGGCTGCCGCTTTCCAAGGCATCGCTTGCCATCTTATCAAGCTGTGCGAAGAAGTCTTCTTTAGCAACGCCTAATTCAGCCAAGGTCGGGATGCCGACTTCCTTGCAGAAGCGAGCGACTTCGGTAACGAAAGCCTGAGCAGCTTCTTCATCAGGCGTGTTGTCATCAGCGACGCCCATGATACGACCAATCGTTGCAAAACGGTCTGTATTTTCCTTAATAGCGAAGGCCATGCAGGACGGGAGCAAAATTGCATTGGATACACCGTGAGCGATGTGGAACAAAGCACCAATCGGACGGCTCATACCATGTACAATTGTAACAGAAGCGTTGGTAAATGCAATGCCGGCTTCAAGAGCTGCCACAGACATCTGCATGCGAGCGTCCACATTTTTACCATCTTTGTAGCAAATCGGGAGATTTTTATGAATTTTCTTAATAGCTGACAGGGCAAACATATCCGTCATGGGAATAGCTTTCCGAGACGTATAGGCTTCAATGACATGAGTCAGGGCATCGATCCCGGTTGCAGCCGTAACTTTAGGCGGTGCTGTCATGGTGAAGGTCGGATCTACAACGGCTAAATCAGGAATCAAGGACGGGCCGCCGAGAAGCATTTTTACATTCGTTTCCGTGTCGGCGATGATTGTGTTTTTGGTAGCTTCCGAACCGGTACCGGCTGTCGTCGGGATTGCGACGATGAAGGGAACCGGCATGTCGATAACGGTGTGCATATAATCACGAAGCTTACCCGGGCATGCCGTGAGCATGGCAATGGCTTTTGCCGTATCCATCGGGCTGCCGCCGCCTAAGGCGACCAAGAAGTCACAGCCTTCTTCTTTATAAATCTTTAAGCCTTCGTCGACGATGAGATCCGTCGGTTCCGTATTGCAGCCGTCATACAGTGCATAGGGAACATTTGCGGCTTTCAAAGCATCTTCTACTTTAGCGGCATTGCCAAATTTGACCATCATCTGGTCGGTAACGACAAGGGCTTTGGTTCCTTTTCCCTGAATATGCTTACCGAGTTCAGCAATGACATTAGGACCGGAAATAATGGTACGGGGCATCATGAATACGTCTGACATAATAACATCTCCTCCGATAATATTGGTTATTTGTTTTGGTTATGTTTTGGATTTGTTTACATACACAATGTAACACTTAATCACATTCTAGTCAATAGTTATTCATGAATTTCTCTGAAATCATAATAAAATCCATTTTTCGCCCTCTTTTAATTGATATTCACTTCCATTTCGGTTCATCTTATCATCATTTTTATCATAAATTAACCAAAATAGCCTCATTTATGGTTGTCTTTTGATTAGATTTCAGATATAATCATAGATACCAGAACAATTGCATTGTTACATGCTAACACTACATCGTTACATGCTAACACTACATTGTCATATGCTAAACTTGCAGTACGGCAGGATATATCCCTTCCCACCAATTCTAAGAGAAAGGCCAGCGATTTTTATGAAAATCATCCGAATCAACAGTATAAAAAAAATGCTGGAAGAGGAACATCATCTTTCCATCAATCACCTCTGCGACGTCTTCAACGTTTCCAAAAATACGATACGGCGTGATATTGCTGAGTTAGATAAACAAGGACTCATCAATAAGGTCTATGGAGGCATTACCCTGAAAGAGACCGACTCTATCGAACCTTTCACCCAACGTGAAACCAAGAACGCATCCAACAAGCAGCGGGCCGCCAAGATGGCCGCCTCCCTGGTCAATGACAACGACATCATTTTCATCGACTCCGGGACGACAACCTTCCATATGATTCCCTACCTGGCAGATAAAAAAAATCTGACCATCATTACGGCCAGCGTCAACATCATCAATGCAGCCATCGCCTATTCGAATTCGAAGACCTTCAACCTGATTGCAACAGGCGGCACCTTATATTATCCATCGATGTCCTTTGTCGGCCCCAGCGTTCTTCACTGTCTGGACAACTATAATACGTCAAAGATTTTCCTGGCGTCTACGGGAATCTCCATTGAAAACGGCGCTACCAATGCCTCTATCGCCGAAAATGAAATAAAGCAAAAATTGATCCAAAAGACGGGAGAAAAACACCTGCTCATCGATTCCTCAAAATTAGACGTAACTTCCCTCATGACCTACTGCTCCTTATCCGACCTGGACAGCATCATCCTCGACCGACAGGCTCCGGATAAATACGTCCAGTACTGTAAAAAGAATCACGTTCAGCTGTTAGTGGCACCGGAAGATTGATGCACCACTAAAAAGCGCACTGTCTCACGAAAGACAGTGCGCTTTTTTAATACCGGAGACCAGTCATTCTATAAGGAAATATCGCTTACTGGCGACGCCATCCCGATTACAGTCTCCTCCTGCCCTACATTCAGTCATCATCTTGCCCAAAACATCATCAAACTGTCCCACCGAAGAAGTCGCCTCCACCCGTAAAACGGGTGGCTCGACGGGCGGCTATAAGCCTTTATTG
>NZ_UQBH01000040.1 GCF_900539295.1 uncultured Megasphaera sp. | reverse complement strand
GGGCTTCCCCCTGACAGCTTATTCAGTATACTCCCGTGTAAAGGAATTGTCAAGAATATATATAGAAATATTCTATATAAAAAAGGCCGCCTTGAAAGGCGGCCTTCCTATGACTCTTTTCAACTAGTCTTTAAACAGCTTTTACTGTTCTTGTTCTTCATCGTCTTCATCCGTTCCCTCGATAGCAATCGTATCGAGAGCAGCGACTTTATCGTCGCCTTCCAGTTTCTGAATCTTGACACCGGACGTGTTGCGTCCTTTCTTGATGCCAATGCTTTCAATATCCGTACGAATGACGATGCCGTTGGACGTAATGAGCATCAGTTCCTGTCCTTCATGGACGACTTCGACACCGACGATGTCGCCGGTTTTCGGGGTAATCTTGAAGTTCTTGATCCCCTTGCCGCCGCGAAGCTGGACTTTATAGGCATCGACGTTATTGCGCTTGCCAAAGCCTTCTTCACTGACCGTCAGGACCTGGCAGTCTTCAGCCAGGACGTCGGCTCCGATGACCATATCCCCTTCAGCCAGGGTAATACCGCGGACACCGCGCGTATTACGGCCCATAGGACGGACATCATTTTCATTAAAGCAGATGGCCATCCCCAATTTCGTTGCCAAAATAATGGTCTGGTCGCCGTTGGTCAGGCGCACCTTAGCCAAATGGTCCCCTTCCATGAGGGAGATAGCGATGAGGCCGTTACGGCGGACATTCTTAAATTCATGAAGGACCGTCTTTTTGACCAAGCCCTTTTCCGTTACCATAAAGAGGTTCATCGACGGATCAACCTGGTCGAGGTCGATGAGGGCGTTGACCTTTTCCCCGTTCGACAAGGGCAGGATGTTGATGGCAGCAATGCCCTTAGAATTACGGCTGTTGGCTTCCGGAATTTCATAAGACTTCAGACGATAGACGCGGCCAAAGTTGGTGAAGAACAAGACCGTATTCCACGCCGAAGTATAGAGCAGGTGGTTTACAGCATCTTCATCTTTGGTTCCCATGCCCTTGATACCGCGGCCGCCCTTATTCTGCGTATGGTATACATTAGCGTTGATGCGCTTCATGTATCCCCGACGGGTAAGGGTCAGGACCATGCGTTCGTTGGGAATCATGTCTTCGATGGCAAATTCAGACGAATCGGCTACGATTTCCGTACGCCGTTTGTCACCAAACTTCTTCTTCGCATCGAGGAGTTCCGTCTTGACGATTTCCATAACTTTATGTTCATCGGCCAAAACGCTGCGCAGGTAGGCAATGCGTTCTTCCAATTCCTTATATTCTTCTTCGATTTTTTCACGTTCGAGTCCGGTCAGGCGGCGCAGACGCATGTCGAGGATAGCGACTGCCTGTTTTTCGCTAAGGCCGAACTTGGCCATGAGGGATGTCTTCGCCACTTCATCCGTTGCCGATTCACGAATGGTCTTGATGACTTCGTCAATGTGGTCGAGGGCGATGAGCAGACCTTCTAAGATGTGAGCGCGGGCCAGGGCCTTATCGAGTTCAAACCGGCAGCGACGCGTGATGACATTTTTCTGATGATCCAAATAGTAGGTCAGAATCTGTTTCAGCGTCAAAACCCGCGGATGGCCGTCGACGAGAGCCAGCATGATGACCCCGAAGGTTTCCTGGAGCTGAGTGTGCTTGTACAGCTTATTCAGGACGATATCCGGGTTAACATCGGCGCGGAGCTCGATGACGATGCGCATCCCTTTGCGGTCCGATTCATCGCGAAGAGCCGTGATGCCGTCGATTTCCTTATTGCGTGACAAGTCGGCAATGGATTCAATGACCCGAGCCTTATTGACCTGGTAGGGAATTTCCGTGACGACGATACGGTTCTTACCCTTATTCATCGGTTCGATAGAAGCGCAGGAACGCATCTTGACGCTGCCGCGCCCCGTCGAATAGGCTTTTAAGATGCCTTCACGGCCCATGATTTTAGCTCCGGTCGGGAAATCAGGCCCTTTTACCTTGGTCATGATTTCTTCCAGGCTGGAATCAGGATTGTCGATAAGCTGAACACAGCCGTCGACGACTTCGCTTAAATTATGGGGCGGAATGTTGGTCGCCATGCCGACAGCAATCCCCGCCGAGCCGTTTACTAAGAGGTTCGGAATCTTCGACGGCAGGACCGTCGGTTCCTGCATAGAGCCGTCATAGTTGGGCATGAAATCGACCGTTTCCTTGTCGATATCTTCCAGCATTTCTCCCGTAATCTTAGCCATACGCACTTCGGTATAACGCATAGCTGCCGCCGAGTCACCGTCAACAGAACCGAAGTTGCCGTGACCGTCGACAAGGGGATAGCGAGTCGAAAAATCCTGGGCCAAGCGGACGGTCGCATCATAGACGGAGCTGTCCCCGTGGGGGTGATACTTACCTAAAACTTCACCGACAATACGGGCCGATTTCTTATACGGTTTGTTCGGCGTCATGCCCGCTTCATGCATGGCGTAGAGAATCCGCCGGTGAACCGGCTTCAGCCCGTCACGCACATCCGGCAGGGCACGAGTGATGATAACACTCATAGCATAGTCGATGTACGACGTCTGCATTTCACTTTCCAGACAAACCGGCACAATCTTATCTACTTGTTGTTCGTCCACAAATTTCACCTCATATACAAACTGAAAATAACTGCCGGCCGAAAAGGGTCCTGCAGTCCGAATCTGTTTTGCTATACTGCCCGTCAAAATGGGCGCATACCATTATATTATAGCAAAGTTTCATCATTTTTAATAGTCTAACCCTAATATTCGCCATTACAAAAGGCCGCCCAAAGGGACGGCCTGTAATTTTAAAGAGTTTATTTTTTATTGCTGTAGCGCCAGATTTTCATTTTTTCCGCTTCTTTGATGAGATCTTCCCGGAAGTCAGGATGAGCGATGCTGATCAGGCGTTCTGCCCGTTCCCACGTCGAGGCGCCCATGAGGTTGACCATGCCGTATTCGGTAACGACAAAGTTGATCTGGGACCGCGGGTCGGTAACGGTCGTACCCGGAGCCAAGGTCGGCAGGATACGAGATTCATCGCGGCCGGTCTTCTTATTGTGGAAGGTCGAGCGCAGGGCGATGATGCTCTTTCCGCCCGGTGACCGATAAGCACCGTCGGTGAAGTCAAGCTGGCCGCCGCTGCCGCTGATCTGCTGCGTCCCCGATGATTCGGAAGAAATCTGGCCGAAGAGGTCGACTTCGATACAGTTGTTGATAGAAATAAAGTTATCCATCTGGGCGATGACGAAGGGGTCGTTGATGACGTCGACCGGGTAAGCTGCCAAGTACGGATTGTCATCCATCCAGTCATAGAGGTCCTGCGTGCCGAGGGCAAAAGACCAGCTCACCTTATTGGGGCAAAAAGCCTTGCGGCGGTTGGTCAGCTGACCGTTCTTATACATCAGATAGAAGGCGTCGACGAGCATTTCCGTGTGAACCCCCAAATCCTTCAGATCCGATTCGGACAGGAGAGCGCCGATCGTATTCGGCAGGCTGCCGATACCCAGCTGCAGGGTCGCTCCGTTAGGAACCTGTTCAACAATCATTTTTGCAATAGTAGCGTCGATGTCGTCACCCGTTGCAAAGGGAATCGTTGCCAAAGGATGATTGCCGTATTCGACGATGCCGTCGATATCGCTGATATGGATGCATTCGCCGCGGCCGCCGAGAACGCGAGGCATAGCTTCGTTGACTTCTACGATGACTTTCTTAGCTTTTTGGGTAATTGCTTCCGTTGCCGATACGGCCAGGCCGAAGTTGAAGAAACCGTGTTTATCCATGGGGCCGACCGTGATGAGAGCCACGTCGACATCGAGGAGGTCGCGGTACATAGACGGCTTATTGCGGTAGCACATGGGGATGAAGTTCATCTGGCCGAGAGCGCATTTTTTCCGGTCATAGCCGCCCATATGCCAGTTCATGGCCGTAAAGGCTTTGCGGTCCGGATCCTGTTCAATGATTTGACGCGGAGCGACGGAAAGACACATGCGGACTTTTACATCCTGCAGTTCGTCCCGCCGGGCTGCCAAGGCCTGGTCAAGGAGAACCGGCTGGGTCGTTCCCATGCCATAATCCACCCAGTCGCCCGATTGTACGACTTTGACAGCCTCTTCAGCGGTCATCAATTTTTGTTTGTACATGTCTGTCCATTGAGACATATAAATCACCCTTTCCATAGTATCTATACCAATTGCATAGTATGACGTTTTACGTTTACTTATAGTCATATTATACGCCGCACCGCCAGCCGTTACAAGCGTTATAGTAAAGTATCACATGCTAATTACGCATAGTTATTCCAGATACTGCCGCGGAGACAGAATTTGCACAAACAAAAAAATAGGTCCTCAATATGCGAACCTATTATTAGCAGTAAAAAGTGATTTCTTCAAAATGTTCTATCCACCTTTTTACGATTAACTTGTGATTTGCTTCAATACTTCTTAATAAAAAATTCAAAGCCGATTTCGGAATCCTAGAATTATTATTACACAATAGAGCCCCACCTTTACTCGTAATCCAAATTTTTGTCGCATTTTTGGAAGGAGTTCCCTCTGCAATATGAACATGTATAGGTTCAATAGGGTAGTTTCCATTCGACCAAAAATAAATCACATAAGGACCGATTCTAAATAACGGTGACATTATGAAAGCCTCCTTCAGCCGCTAACTGCATAATTAAATGCGAATTATCGTGAACGAAAGCGTCCCATTCCTTGATATCAGACTCTGAATATCCTTGAATATCCTGCCATTTATAGTGGGCAGGATGCAAGTTGCATGATTAAAGCCTCTATTACACGGTGTTTCAATATACACTTTTACGGTTCCGTCTCCCTGGATTGGCGAATGCGTAATTTCAGTATCGTCCGCCAAAGTCATGTAAGGGTACATCATAAGCGTTTCTCCCTGATATTAATGTTTGTTTTTATTATATCACACCCGGCCTCATTAGAATCAACTTACGAACATGCCATCTCCCACATAATGATATGTTCAAGTGCAGGAACATTCATAAGTCACCGTGCCTATAGCGATTGAGTAGAAAAAAGGCACTGCCCAAAAGAATTTCTTCCGGCAGTGCCCCTTTTACCATATAGCCAGACAAGCATCCGTTCTATTCAGCCTGTCTCTTTTCAATGATTTCATCCATGATTTTTTTCGGTACTTCTTCATAGGCATAGAATTCCATATTAAAGGTACCCTTACCCTGGGTCATGGAGCGCAGAACCGTTACGTAATCCCGCATTTCAGCCAAGGGAACCTGTGCCTTTACGACGATGATACCCTTGCGGTTGCGATGGTGTTCCATGCCGAGGATACGGCCGCGTCGGCTGCTGAAGTCGCCCATGACATCGCCCATGTAATCTTCAGGGATGACGACGTCGACGTTGTAAATCGGTTCGAGGAGAATCGGTTTAGCTTCCGGTACTGCTTTCTTTAAAGCCTGGCCGGCAGCGACCTTGAAGGCCATTTCCGAAGAGTCGACAGGGTGGTACGATCCGTCAGTCAAGGTGACCTTGACGTTAATCATGGGGAAGCCGGCAATGAGGCCTTTTTCCAAGGTTTCACGAACGCCTTTTTCAACGGCCGGAATGTACTGTCTCGGTACGGCGCCGCCAAAAATCTTATCGACGAATTCAAAGGGTTCACCCGTCGTCAACGGTTCGATATCGAGGAAGACGTGACCGAACTGTCCGTGACCGCCGCTCTGTTTCTTATGTTTGCCTTCGGCCGTCGCCTTTTCCTTAATCGTTTCCCGATAAGGAATGTACAGTTCTTCCTGTTTCGCTTTCACACCGTATTTCCGTTCAATCTTGATGAGGATGTGATCGAGGTGGACGTCGCCCATGCAGCGGACGATGAGCTGTTTTCCTTCTACGCTCTTATCGATGGTGCACGTCGGATCTTCTTCACTGATACGCAAGAGGGCGTTCATCAATTTTTCTTCTTCGCCCTTCTTTTCCGGAACGAGGGCTACCGTATGGAGCGGATTGGGGAAACGAATGGGATCATAAGTCACTTGGAAATCAGGAGATGCAAAAGTATCGCCGGTCCGGGCATGAGCCAGTTTCGGCAAGACGACGATATCGCCGGCAATGGCTACGGGAACGGGAATCGGTTCCTTCCCGACCAAGGTCAGGACTTTACCCATCTTTTCGTCTTCGCCCTGGGTTACGTTATAGAGCCGGTCGCCTTCTTTGAGTTCGCCCGAGAAAATGCGGACATAACTTAGCTTTCCGGCAAAGGGGTCAACGACGGTCTTAAATACGAAAGCCGTAAAGGGTTTATTGGGATATACCATGACCGGTTCTTCCGTCTTCTTATCGGTCCCCATCATGACCTTCTGCGAAGCATCGGGCATGTACGTAATAATACGGCGCAGGAGTTCTGCCGTACCGATATGGTGGATAGCACTGCCGCACATCAGCGGGCAGACGCGGCCTGTCAGCATCCCTTGATAAAGGCCCTTGCGGAGTTCTTCGATGGTGAGTTCATCGCCGTTGAGGTATTTTTCCAACAGTTCGTCGTCACCTTCAGCAGCGGCTTCCATGCACATTTCGCGCACTTCACGAGCTTTCGCCATGTATTCCGGCGGAACTTTAATTTCCGTGCATTGTCCGTTATTCCATTCCCAGGCGACCATTTTGCAGACGTCGATAATTCCGCGGAAATCTTTGCCTTCACCGATAGGAATCTGAAGGGGCATGATGGATTTTCCGAATACGGAACGCAATTTTTCCAAGCAGCCAAAGAAGTCGGCGTGTTCCACGTCCATCTTGTTGACATAGACCATGCGCGGCAGTTTCAATTCGAGACCGTAGTCCCAAGCCCGTTCCGTATCCATTTCAACGCCCGATTCTGCCGATACGACCAACAGAATGCCGTCACTGGCACGCAGGGCAGCGCGAACTTCACCACAAAATTCAGAATACCCCGGCGTATCGAGGAAATTCAGTTTATAGCCTTCCCATTCGCAAGGAGCAATACTGAGCTGAATCGTTACGTTACGCTTAATTTCTTCCGGTTCATAATCCATAATATGCTTGTTGTCTTTACCGACGCCAACGGCATCGACGGCGCCGCAGGCCAGCAGTAACGATTCAACAACCGCCGTTTTACCGGCGCCATCGTGCGAAAGTACAGCAACGTTGCGAATTTTATCACTTGTGTATTCTTTCATAAAACAATCGCCTCCTATGGAATCAGTTACTATTATATATTCGCTGTAAGGCAGGCAGATTCCTTTTTTCTCTTGCATTTTTTTAAAAATTATTATGCAAATTCTAAAAACATAAAAAAATTGGACCCGGAATAGAATCCGAGTCCAATCTTAGGGAAGAGAAAGAGTATGATTATTTTACTTCCGTGTTGTTAATGCTTTCGACCAAAGCGTCGGCTAAGTGTTCCAGTTCTACAGCTTTGTCGTCATGCATGGCCGAAGCCAGGGACAGGCGTTCGTTGAGGATCGTCATGTTCGAAAGATTTTCGTCGATGAATTCCTGCATCAAATCGCCGGATTTTACAGCCCAAGAGCCGTTTTCGATCAGGGCAATGGTACGATTCTGTACGTGGAGAGCCTTCATGTGTTCGAGGAAGTCCAGCATGACCGGATAGATGCCCAGGTTATACGTTACCGAAGCCAGTACCAGGTGAGAGAGCTTGAAGGACTGGGAAATCAATTCCGAAACGTGAGTCGAAGAGACGTCGCAGATACGGATATTGGTAACGCCCTTTTCACAAAGTCTCGAAGCCAGGTTCTGTGCAGCTGCTTCCGTATTGCCGTACATCGAAGAGTAGGCAATGAGGACGCCTTTTTCTTCCGGTGTATACGTGCTCCAGCGCTGGTATTTGTCGAGCAGATAACCGAAGTCTTTTCTCCAGACCGGGCCGTGGAGCGGGCAAATTACTTTGATTTTATCCAAGACCGTCGCAGCTTTGCCCAAGAGGTGCTGTACGTGCGGGCCGTATTTGCCGACGATGTTGGTGTAATAACGGCGAGCTTCATCGAGCCAATCGCGATCGAAGTTGACTTCATCGGCAAACAATTTGCCGTCGAGGGCGATGAAGGAACCGAAGGCGTCAGCCGAGAAGAGGATGCCGTCGGTGAGGTCGAGGGTAACCATAGCTTCCGGCCAGTGGACCATCGGAGCTTCTACATAGGTTACGGTATGTTTACCGAAGGTCGTCGTGTCGCCTTCTTTGACTTCGATCAATTCCTGGTTGTCGATTTTAAAGCCGAACTGACGCATGAGCATGAAGGATTTTTCCGTGCTGATGATTTTAACATTCGGATAGCGGAGAACAATTTCTTCCATGCTGGCGCAGTGGTCCGGTTCCATGTGGTTGATGACCATGTAATCGAGGTCGCGGCCGCCGAGGACGTGTTCTACGTTTTCTAAGAACTGACGGCAAACAGCCCAGTCAACCGTGTCAAACAATACCGTCTTTTCGTCGAGCAAGAGGTAAGCATTATAAGAAACGCCCAAGGGAATGGGGTGAATATTTTCAAACAAATGTAATCTATGGTCATTAGCACCGACCCAAGAAACATCTTTCGTTACTTTGCGTACGCAATACATAATTTATCGACTCCTTTCGCCGCACTATTCTTGAATAAAATGACTCTTTTCTTCAGCGCATTCCGGGCAAACCCAATCATCAGGCAGGTCCTTGAACAAGGTTCCCGGTGCAATATCAGCGTCTTCATCACCTAATTCAGGAATATAGACATAGCCGCAGCCGTTGCAGACATATTTCGGGCCAATCGGTTCCGGTTTAGGAACGACCGGGCGTTTCATCTTAACCATCGGCGGAGCCGGCTTTTTATCTTCCAGGCCGAGTTCCTGTGCTAAGAGCGGCAGGATTTCCTGAACGTCGCCGACGATACCGTAGTCGCAGTTTTTAAAGATCGGAGCGTTGCCGTTTTTATTGATAGCTACAATTGTAGATGCATCTTTGATGCCTTTCAAATGCTGTTTCGCACCGGAAATACCGCAGGCAATGTATAAGTTGCCCGTGAATTTCTGGCCGGACATGCCGACATAGCGATTGAGCGGTACATAGCGAAGGGTTTCAGCAACCGGACGGGACGAACCGATAGCAGCCCCGGCAGCTTTTGCCAAATCTTCGATAAGCTTCATGTTTTCTTTTTTCCCAATGCCCTTGCCAGCTGAGACAACACGTTCTGCCTCAACAATAGGCGTATCTGCTGCAATACCGACGGAGAAGTCATATCCGTCATGTCTGAGGGCGTCTGCGAGGGCTTTGACTTTGTCTTTTGCGCTTCCGTCGCGAAACAACTGGTTCTTACGGATCCCCGTAACCGGAGCGGCTTTCTTCGGAGCCGAGCTGCGGCCGGCACCGCCGTCAGCTTTGCCGATTTTGCCCAACAGGTGAGCAGCAATGACGACGCGCTGAATTTCATTAGTGCCTTCGTAGATCGTCGTGATCTTCGCATCACGGTAAGCCCGTTCGACGTCCATGCCTTTCAAGAAGCCGGAGCCGCCGAAGATCTGAAGAGCTTCGTTGGTGATTTCGATAGCCGAGTCAGAAGCGTACATCTTAGCCATAGCAGCTTCCATGCTGTACGGTTCGTGTTTTTCTTTTAATTCAGCTGCCGAGTAAATCAGGTAACGGGATGCACGAAGCTTCGTTGCCATATCAGCCAGTTTAAAGGAAATGCCCTGGTGAATACCGATCGGCTGACCGAACTGAATACGTTCTTTGGCATAGTCGAGTGCGCTTTCATAAGCGCCCTGGGCGATACCCAGTGCCTGAGCACCGATACCGATACGGCCGCCGTCGAGGGTTGCCATAGCGATCTTGAAGCCCTGGCCTTCTTTGCCGAGCAGGTTTTCCTTCGGAACTTTGACGTCATTGAAAATCAATTCTGCCGTCGAAGACGAGCGAATACCTAATTTATCGTAATGGTCGCCGAAGCTGAAGCCTTCCCAGCCTTTTTCTACGATGAAGGCCGAAATGCCTTTGGTGCCGATATCCGGAGTCGTAACTGCAAAGACGACGTAAATATCTGCTTTCGGAGCATTGGTGATGAAGATCTTACCGCCGTTGAGCAGGTAGTAGTCACCTTTATCGACAGCCGTCGTTTCCGTACCGCCGGCATCGGAACCTGCGTTTTCTTCAGTCAGACCGAAGGCGCCCAGTTTTTCCCCTTTTGCTAAAGGAACCAAGTATTTTTTCTTCTGTTCTTCATTCCCGAAGGCTGCAATCGGATACGTGCCCAGCGAGGTGTGAGCCGACAGGATAACGCCGACACCGCCGTCAACGCGGGAGAATTCTTCAACAGCAATGGCATAGCTCGTGACATCGAGGCCTGCGCCGCCGTATTCCTTCGGATACGGGAGACCCATCCAGCCATGTTTGCCCATAGCCTTTACGATTTCATCCGGAAATTCATTGTTCTGGTCCAGCGAAAAGGCAATCGGTTTTACTTCCGCTTCCGCAAATTTGCGGATCTCTTTTCGTAAGGCTTCATGTTCGGCAGTTGTTTGAAACAGCATATCATACTCCTCCTTTATGGATACAACTTGATTAACTATTCTTTCCTATGATTTCCCACAGGCTTTTTGCACGCAGCTTTTGATTGATTTCTTCTTGGACGACGCACAAGTTCAAGTGGATTTTGCAAATCCCGTGAGTCCTGCGCCATTCACAATCATACGAACCCTGCATGCATGCCGTTACATGGGCATCCCCCTCCATAATCGTAATCAGGTCATAGAGGCTGACGTTCTTTAAATCTTCGACTAAGTGGCAACCACCTCCCGGTCCTCTGGAAAGCTTAACAAGCCCAGCTTGCGATAGTTTTTTTAGGATCTTGTAAGTAAATGCTTGCGGAACCTGTTCATCTTCGGCCAGCGAACGCACACTATGCTGTTTTTCGTCCGTCAAGGCACGCAACATCCGCAACGCATAATCCGTTTGCCGATTCATAAACATAAAAAGCACTCCGTATTCGTAATTAGTATTTGTAATTCTTGCCTCTATCATATTTTTTTGGACAAAAAAAGTCAAGAGTTGTAGGTATGCTAAAAAATTAAGATGTAGCCTGTATCTATGAGTATTCTTAAAAGATTGAAACTTTATCACTGATAACCATTATTATTATTTCTTAGTGACGCTATAGCCATCCCCTTTCCCCTGAAAGGTAAAAAAATAATTCTTTCTAAAAAAGAAAAGAATTATGCAAAAAAAGAGATCTCCTGTGACCAATAGTCATAGGAGACCTTTACGTTATATTTTATGCCGTTTTTGCAAGTACTAATGATACCATGATTTCGACGCCGATAGGAAGGCATTTTTCGTCGACGGCAAAGTGCGTATTGTGCAGGGGATAGACGGTCTGCCCCTGGGGCGTCGCACCGAGCCAAAAGAAGCCGCCGTCAAAGTGCTGCAAATACCCCGAAAAGTCTTCAGCCGTCATGGCCGGTTCCTGAACATCCGCCAAGCCTTCGTCGCCCAGGCACTGACGGACGACGCCGGCAATAAAGTCAGCCTGAGCCGGCGTATTGCGGACAGCTGCATAGCCCCGTTCGTAATAAAGGGTGCTTTCCGTCCCGTACATGGCGTCCATGCCCTTCAACGTATCCTGAAGATACGTTTCGACAGCATCTTGCGCTTCTTCATGATAAGTCCGACACGTCCCTTCAATTTCTACCGTATCGGCGACGACGTTGTACCGCGTACCGCCGGTGATCTTGCCAAAAGTCAAGACCGCCGGGTAGAGCGGATTGACACGGCGGCTGATGATCGTCTGAGCTGCCGTCAGAAACTGGGCTGCCGCAACGATGGCATCGACGCCCTTATGAGGCATGGCGGCGTGACTGGTCTTTCCCTTCATGACGATGCGGATATGATCCGATGCAGCCATCATCGGCCCCGGCAGGACGCCGACCGTACCGCTGGGCAAGGTCGGCCAGACGTGGAGGCCGTAGACGGCATCGATACCGTTGAGAGCCCCCGACGCAATCAAGCCCTTAGCACCCCCGACGGGCGATTTTTCTTCAGACGGCTGGCAAATAAAGACGACCGTCCCCGAAAGGTCGTCCTTGATCCGACTCAGCACCTCGGCGGCTCCGAGGAGAATGCTCATGTGCCCGTCATGCCCGCAGGCATGCATCTTGCCGGGAAACTTCGAAGCAAAGGGCAGTCCCGTTTCTTCCGTCATCGGCAGGGCGTCCATATCGGCCCGCAAAGCGATGACCGGTCCGGGCTTTCCCCCTTTTAGATAGCCCAAAACGGCCGTCGTACCGGCGACATGCTCCGTAACTTCTACGCCGAATGAGCGAAGTTTTTCCGCCATAAAGGCCGCCGTATGCAATTCTTCTCCGGATAGTTCTGGATTTTCATGAATATGATGCCGCATGGCCAAAATATCCGGTGTAACTTCGTTTATTAACTGTTTTATACCCCTCTTATCCATCATCATAAATCCCCCTATTTATGAATTATTATTTATAAAATATGGTTAATAATACCACTATTTTTATAATAATACAATGGTTTCTTTCATTTTATTCAGTAAAGAATAATATGGGTTAATTGCAATACCAATTAGGACACTCGAGATAATTCAATCTGAAATTTAGA
>NZ_UQBH01000039.1 GCF_900539295.1 uncultured Megasphaera sp. | reverse complement strand
CCTGCATATAGCTCTGGCAGAAACGCATGATTTCAGCGTCGGACTTGCCCGTCGGGTCGAAGTCGGAACCGCCTTTACCGCCGCCGATAGGAAGGCCGGTCAAAGCGTTTTTGAAGATCTGTTCAAAGCCCAAGAATTTGATGATGCCGGAGTAAACGTTTTTCTGGAAGCGGAGACCACCTTTGTAGGGCCCGATTGCGCCGTTGAACTGGACGCGGTAGCCGGTGTTGGTGTGATAGTTGCCGTTATCGTCTTCCCAGACGACGCGGAATGTGAACTGGCGTTCCGGTTCAACCAAGCGGCTGATCAGGTCGTACTTTTCGTATTCCGGATGTTTTTCGACGACGACGTCGAGGGAGCTCAAAACTTCTTCAATGGTCTGGACGAATTCTGGCTCGTTGGCATGTTTAGCACGGACGTTTTCAATAACAGATTGCAAATACTTGTTCATAATGTAGTCACCTCATTTAAAATAGTTATACCTAAAACTGATTTCTACGATTACATAATAGCATGTTTTTTCGGTCTTGAAAACACCACAATGCGGAAAATATTTTTCCATTGCGGCATTGATTTGTCGCTATGCGAAAAAAAGTGTGAAAATTCAAGGGCTTTTAAGGGAGTCAAGGGGAGTTTCAACAGGTTAAAGCGCATCTATGCATTAAAATTAACTGTAAGATGATTTTGATACATAAATGAGATGAGCTCATACTCATTTTGAAATCGATGAAAAAGGCAGAAAAATCTAGTCACTTTGGTGTCGATGGTATACAATAAGAGGTATATACGTTATACAACATACACTATAATGAAAAGAGGGGTACTTAAATGGGGATGTACGATACCTATTCTGCTGAATATCTGCGGTATTTGGAACTCTTGGCCAAAGACTATCCGACCCAGGCAGCAACCTTTACAGAAATCATTAATTTGCAGGCTATCGTCAATTTGCCGAAAGGAACGGAACACTTTATGAGTGACCTTCATGGTGAATACGGTGCTTTCTATCATATTCTGAACAACTGCTCCGGCGTCATTCGTGAAAAGGTAGAGATGATTTTTTCGGATAAGATGAATAAAGCGGAACAGGACAGTCTTTTGACCCTCATTTATTATCCGAAAGAAAAGCTGAACATGCTCTATCGTGAAGGAAAGGTTACGAGTGAGTGGGCCCGGACGACGCTGGAACGGATGATCGACCTGGCTAAGCTTTTGTCTTCTAAATATACCCGTTCTAAGGTGCGTAAGGCTACGCCGGAAGCCTTCCGATTCATCATCGACGAATTGATCCATGCTCAGCCTGATGAAGACCAGAATCAGTTGGTCTACCATCGAAAAATTCTCGATACGATTTTGGAGACTGGCAGCACCCGCCAATTCATCTATGCCTTAGCTGCCCTCATCAAGCGGCTGGCAGTAGACCACCTGCATATCATCGGCGACATCTATGACCGCGGGGCTCATGCCGATAAGATTGTCGACACCTTGATGGAACACCATTCACTGGATATCCAGTGGGGCAATCACGACGTCCTTTGGATGGGCGCCGCTGCCGGCAATTTGGCCTGCATTGCCAACGTCCTGCGCAACAATATTCGTTACCATAATATGGAAATTCTTGAAAACGGCTATGGTATCAGCCTGCGGCCCTTTGCCCTCTTCGCCATGAAGACATATAAGGAAAATGATGGCATCGAACCGATGGTCAAGGCTATCAATGTCATCGTAGCCAAACTGGAAGGCCAGACCATTTACCGCCATCCCGACTACAACATGGATGATCGGCTCATGTTCCATAAATTCGATTGGGAAAAAGGTACGGTTACCTTGGACGGCAATACCTATGAGTTGAAGACTAAGGATTTTCCGACGGTCAATCCACTGGATCCCTATACCTTGTCGCCGGAAGAACATCAATTGATGAATGACATCCAACTGGAGTTTATGGAAAGCGAACGCCTTCAGCGCCATATCCGTTTCCTCTACAGCCACGGTTCGCTGTACCGCTGCATGAACAACAATCTCTTGTTCCACGGCGGCCTGCCCCTCAATCCGGACGGCAGTTTTAAAGAAGTTTATCTTGAAGGGAAGCCGTATAAGGGCCGGGCCTTTATGGATAAGATCGAGCACCTGATCCGCAAGGCCTATGACCAGCGCGATATGGACAGCCTGGACTTTATGTGGTATCTGTGGTGCGGCGCCGACTCGCCCGTTTCAGGACGTATCGTAAAGACCCTTGAACGCAGCTATATCGTTGATGAATCGACGTGGAAAGAACCGCAAAATGCCTATTATCACCTAAACCGCGATAAGGATGAATGCATCAAAATCCTTCATGAATTCGGCATCGATTCGCCCCAAGGTCACATCATCAACGGCCATACGCCGGTCAAGGTAAAGAAGGGCGAAAGCCCTGTCCGGGCTGAAGGTAAAGAAATCTGCATCGACGGCGGCTTCTGCAAGGCCTATCAGGGCTCGACGGGAATCGCCGGCTATACGCTGATCTTTAATTCCCACGGCATCCGCATCAAATCCCATTACCCCTTTGAAGACGTTTACCAGGCGTTGATGAACAACGTCGACATCGACTCGGAATCGACGCAGGTCGAACTGGAACCGAAGCGAGTCATGATCGGTGACACGGATAACGGGAAAAAGCTGCTTCAAATGATCGATGACTTAAAGGCCCTCTTACAGGCCTACCGTCAGGGCGTTATTTTAGAAAAACCTGCTCAATAGGAAAATATTTAAAGGAATCTTCATTGACGGAACGGACAGGCATAGCTATAATGAAATGTATCTTATCATTTTCTATAATAAAGGAGCGAATTCGATGAATATCATTGATGAATTGTCTTGGCGCGGCGCCGTCAATCAGATGACAGATGAAGAAGGGTTGCGCAAACTGACGGAAGAAAAAAGCGTATCTCTTTACTGCGGCGTCGATCCGACGGGCGACAGCATGCATATCGGTCATTTGATCCCCTTTATGATGCTCAAGCGCTTTGCCAATGCCGGTCATCATCCTTTCGTCCTCATCGGCGGCGGTACGGGTACCATCGGTGACCCCAGCGGTCGTAAGACGGAACGGCAGCTGCAGACCATTGATACCATCAAGGCCAACGCAGAAAAGTTAAAAGCCCAGTTCAGCCACCTCTTCGGTGATTCAGAGAATATCACCTTTGTGAATAACTACGACTGGCTCAGCAAGATCGGCCTTCTCGAATTCCTTCGCGACTACGGCAAACTGTTCAGCGTCAATATCATGCTCAGCAAGGAAGTCGTTGCTAGCCGTCTGGAAGCGGGTATTTCCTTTACGGAATTCTCCTACCAGATACTCCAGTCCATCGACTTTGAGCATCTCTTCTCGAATAACGACGTTCAGCTCCAAATCGGCGGTGCCGATCAGTGGGGGAACATTACGGCCGGCATCGACACGATCCGCAAGATGCACGGCAGCGAAGCTAAGGCCTTCGGCCTCACCATTCCCCTCATGCTGAAATCGGACGGCACGAAATTCGGCAAGACTGCCGGCGGTGCCGTTTGGCTCGATCCGGAAAAGACGTCGCCCTTCGAATTCTATCAGTTCTGGCTCAACCAGGACGACGCCGACGTCATCAAATACTTGAAATACTTCACCTTCCTCAGCAAGGAAGAAATCGACGCCTTGGCGGAAGCCGTTGAAAAAGAACCGGAAAAACGCTTGGCTCAGCGCCGTTTGGCTGAAGAAGTCACGACCTTCGTTCACAGCCCGGAAGCCCTGAAGGAAGCTCAGAATATTACGGAAGCCCTCTACCACGGCAGCATCGCCGATCTGTCGGAACATGAACTGGAACAGGCCTTTGGCAAGATGCCGACCGTCGACGTCTCCAACGAGGAAAAAGACGTCGTTAACTGGCTCATCGATGCCAACATCTACAAGTCGAAGCGCCAGGCCCGTGAAGACATTACCAACGGTGCCGTCACTATCAACGGTGTCAAAGTTACCGGCCTCGACGAAATCGTAAAGCCTCATAAGAATTCGAACGGGAAATTCGTCATCGTCCGCAAGGGCAAGAAGAAGTACACCTTGGCTCGCGTTCAGCAGTGAGGGGCTGTCAAAAATATTTAAAATTTAATATTGACGGAAAATTTTCTATATGCTATAATAACTTATTGCAGAATGTTCAATTGATGTTATGAGATGCATGGAGGAAACGCTTCCGGTGAGCAAAAAATTAAGCAAGGTTCAATGTCTCTAAGAGCCTTGCTTTTTTGTCGCTTTATGAAGCGCTGTACGACGCGTTCGACGCGATCATAATGGTTTACTTTTTATAAGGGGTGAAGAATCAGCATGTTCAAACCTGTACAAGTAGGGAAAAGGACTCGATACACATATGCTAAGATTAACGAGGTCTTGAAAATGCCTCATTTGTTGGATTTACAGAATAAATCCTACGAATGGTTCCTTGAAAAGGGACTTAAAGATATCTTCAAAGACATTTCTCCTATCGAAGATGCATCGGGCAACCTGTCTTTATCCTTTGAGGGTTTTAAATTAGGGGAACCGAAGTACGATATTCGTGAATGTAAGGAATGCGATACGACTTATGCCGCACCGCTCCGAGTCCAAATCCGTCTTGTCAACCACGAAACAGGTGAAATTAAGGACCAGGAAGTATTCATGGGTGATTTCCCTCTGATTACTGACACAGGCACTTTCATTATCAATGGGGCAGAACGTGTTATCGTCAGCCAGCTCGTTCGTTCTCCCGGTGTGTACTACGGCCGTGAAATTGACCCGATGGGTATCCGCCTTTATAACTCGACGGTCATTCCGAACCGCGGCGCCTGGATTGAACTCGAAACAGATGCCAACGATATTATCTATGCCCGTATTGACCGCAACCGTAAGATTCCTGTTACGGTTCTCATCCGTGCCTTGGGCTGGGCGTCCAATTCGGATATCCTCGATCTCTTTTTCGATGACAAGCGCCTGAAGGCTACTTTTGAAAAAGATACGACGGAAAATCAGGACGAAGCCTTAATTGAAATCTATAAAAAACTCCGCCCCGGTGAACCGCCGACCGTTGAAAGCGCCCGCAATCTCTTTGAAGGCTTGTTCTTCGACCCGCGCCGCTATGATATGGCTCGTGTCGGCCGCTATAAAGCCGGTAAGAAACTCGGCTGGGAACGCCGTCTCTTCGGCCTGACCCTTCACGAACCGATCGTCAATCCGGAAACGGGGGAAATCATCGTCGATGCCCATACGGAAATCGGCTCGGCAGAAGTTGAAAAAATCCGTGAAAGCGGTGTGTTCCACCGCGAAATCGCAGCCGATGCACCTCTCGGTGACGGCGGCGGCTTAGTCGAAGCTTTCGTTGAAAAACAGGATGGCTCTGTCTACAAGGTCATCTGCAACAACAGCGATTTGCCTTATGACCACCGGACCATTACCCGGGAAGACATCATCGCCCATATCGGCTATCTTCTCAATTTGATGGACGGCTTTGGTACTGTCGATGATATCGACCATTTGGGCAACCGTCGTCTGCGCTGCGTCGGCGAACTCCTTCAGAACCAGTTCCGTATCGGCCTTACCCGTATGGAACGTGTCGTCCGCGAACGCATGACGATTCAGGATGCCGAAAGCATTACGCCGCAGATTCTGATCAATATTCGTCCTGTCGTAGCAGCTATTAAAGAATTCTTCGGTTCCAGCCAGCTGTCCCAGTTCATGGACCAGACGAATCCTTTGGCTGAAATTACGCATAAACGCCGTCTGAGCGCCCTCGGTCCCGGCGGCTTGTCCCGTGAACGCGCAGGCTTTGAAGTCCGCGACGTCCACCATTCGCACTATGGCCGTATGTGCCCGGTAGAAACGCCGGAAGGTCCGAATATCGGTCTTATTTCCTCCCTGGCTTGTTTCGGTCAGGTCAATGAATTCGGTTTCATTGAAGCTCCGTACCGCCGCGTCGATAAAGAAACGGGCGTCGTAACGGAAAAAGTTTACTATATTACGGCTGATGAAGAAGAACAGTACGTCATTGCCCAGGCTAACGAACCGCTTACCGAAGATGGTCATTTTGTCAACGAACGCGTTGCCTGCCGTCACGGTGAAGATACTCGTGAATTCCGGGCTGACCGCGTCGACTTCATGGACGTATCGCCGAAGGAAGTCGTATCTGTCGGTACCTCGATGATCCCCTTCCTCGAAAACGACGATGCTAACCGTGCCCTCATGGGTGCGAACATGCAGCGTCAGGCCGTGCCTCTTCTCCGTACACAGGCTCCGCTCGTCGGTACCGGTATGGAATACAAGGCCGCCTGCGACTCCGGTGTCTGCGTATTGGCAAAACACAGCGGCGTCGTATCCCGCGTTACGGGCGATACCATCGAAGTCCGCACCGACTCCGGTTCTATTGATACATATAAACTGATTAAATTCGTTCGTTCCAACCAGAGTACCTGCATCAACCAGCGTCCCTTGGTTTATAAGAACGAAGTCGTTACCGAAGGTCAGGTCCTTGCCGACGGCATGGCAACTGACGGCGGCGAATTAGCCCTCGGTTACAATATCCTCGTAGCTTACATGCCTTGGGAAGGCTACAACTACGAAGACGCCGTTCTCCTCAGTGAAGAGCTGCCGAAGAACGATCTCTATACATCCATCCATATTGAAGAATATGAATGCGATGCCCGCGATACGAAACTCGGCTCTGAAGAAATTACCCGTGAAATCCCCAATGTCAGCGAAGAAAGCACGAAGAACCTCGATGAAAACGGGATTATCATGATCGGTGCCGACGTTTTCCCCGGCGACGTACTGGTCGGGAAAGTTACGCCGAAAGGCGAAACGGAACTGACTCCGGAAGAACGTCTCCTGCGCGCTATCTTCGGCGACAAGGAACGTGAAGTCCGCGATACGTCCCTGCGTGTTCCTCACGGTGAATCGGGTAAGGTCGTCAACGTTCGGGTATTCTCCCGTGAAAACAATGACGAACTGCCGCCTGGCGTAACCCGCCTGGTCCGCGTCTATATCGCTCAGAAACGTAAGATCCATGAAGGTGACAAGATGTCCGGCCGTCATGGTAACAAAGGTGTCGTCTCCCGCGTCATGCGCCAGGAAGACATGCCGTTCCTGCCCGATGGCACGCCGGTTCAGATCGTCCTGAATCCTTTGGGCGTACCTTCTCGTATGAATATCGGTCAGATTTTGGAAACTCACCTTGGCTGGGCTGTTCACGAATTGGGCAGACAGATCAAGGACATGGATCCGGGCTTGGAAGAAAGACTGCGTGCTGCCGGCTATGATTTTGATAAATACGGCATGCCGAAGCCTGATGTAGCCGGGATTCACATTGCCACACCGGTCTTTGACGGTGCTCAGGCTGAAGATGTATTTAACGCACTCGAAATCGCAGGTCTCCCCAGTGACGGAAAGTCCGTCCTCTACGACGGTCGTACCGGCGAACCGATGGACCGCCGCGTCACTGTCGGCTATACATACTTCCTGAAACTGCATCACCTCGTCGACGATAAGATCCATGCTCGTTCGACAGGCCCGTACTCCTTGGTTACGCAGCAGCCTCTCGGCGGTAAAGCCCAGTTCGGCGGCCAGCGTTTCGGGGAAATGGAAGTTTGGGCTCTGGAAGCCTATGGCGCAGCCTATACCCTCCAGGAAATGCTTACGGTTAAATCTGACGATGTCGTCGGCCGTGTCAAGGCTTACGAAAAGATCGTCAAAGGTGAAAACATTCCTGAACCGGGCGTACCGGAATCGTTCAAGGTTCTCTTGAAAGAACTTCAGGCTATCGGCCTCGACGTTCAGATCCTCAATGAAGACGGCGATGAAGTCGTCATCAAGGAATTGGACGAAGACGATGAAACGGAACCGGAAAAGAACGACGAACTCCGTCGTGTCATGGAAGGTGACAACGGTTCGGGAACTCCGGCAGTACCGGTCGAAGGCAGTGATGAAGAAGGCGAAGATGACGGTCAGGAACCCGTTGCCAATGGCGACGAAGATGACGTCATGAGTGCTATGAGCCTCGATGCCGTTGCCGAAGCAGAACAGGCTGACGATGATGATACTACTGACGATGATGAATAACGAGTCGATAGAAGGGAGCGGTATTAGTGCTTGATGTGAATGAATTCGATTCCATGCGGATTGGCCTTGCTTCGCCCGAAAAGATTCTCGAATGGTCTCATGGGGAAGTCAAGAAACCAGAAACGATCAACTACCGTACATTAAAACCGGAACGGGATGGGTTGTTCTGCGAACGCATTTTTGGGCCGACGAAGGACTGGGAATGCCATTGCGGTAAATATAAACGTATCCGGTATAAAGGTGTCGTCTGCGATCGCTGCGGCGTCGAAGTCACGCGCGCCAAAGTCCGTCGCGAACGGATGGGCCATATTAAATTGGCTACACCTGTTTCTCATATTTGGTATTTTAAAGGCATTCCCAGCCGGATGGGGCTGATTCTCGATATTTCGCCCCGTTCGCTGGAAAAAGTCTTATACTTTGCTTCGTACATTGTCCTTGATCCGGGTGATACATCTCTTCAGAAGCAGCAGCTGATGACGGAAACGGAATATCGCCAGTATCTCGACTTGTACGGCGATAAATTCCGCGTCGGCATGGGTGCCGCTGCGATTAAAGAGCTCCTTCAGGGACTCGACCTCGACCAGCTCGATAAAGAGCTGCGCGAAGAACTCCGTGACTCTTCGGGCCAGCGCCGCGTCCGCGCGATCCGCCGCCTGGAAGTCGTTGAAGCTTTCCGTCATTCCGGTAATAAACCGGAATGGATGGTCATGGATGTCATTCCGGTCATTCCGCCGGAACTGCGCCCCATGGTCCAGCTCGACGGCGGCCGTTTTGCAACGTCCGACCTGAACGACCTGTATCGCCGAGTCATTAACCGAAACAACCGCTTGAGCCGCCTTCTTGAATTGGGTGCGCCGGACATCATCGTCCGCAATGAAAAGCGCATGCTTCAGGAAGCTGTCGACGCTCTCATCGATAATGGCCGCCGCGGCCGCCCTGTTACGGGCCCCGGCAATCGTCCCCTCAAATCCCTCTCTGATATGCTGAAAGGGAAGCAGGGCCGTTTCCGTCAGAACTTGCTCGGTAAACGTGTCGACTACTCCGGCCGTTCGGTTATCGTTGTTGGTCCTGAAATGAAGATGCATCAGTGCGGTCTTCCGAAGGAAATGGCTTTGGAACTCTTCAAGCCTTTCGTCATGAAAAAGCTTGTTGAAAAAGAAATTGCCACCAACATTAAAAACGCTAAGAAAAAAGTCGAACGCGTCAGCAATGAAGTATGGGACGTCCTCGAAGACGTTATCAAGGAACATCCGGTTCTCTTGAACCGTGCTCCGACACTGCATCGCTTGGGCATTCAGGCTTTTGAACCGGTCCTTTGGGAAGGCCGGGCTATTAAACTCCATCCTTTGGTCTGCACGGCTTTCAACGCCGACTTTGACGGTGACCAGATGGCCTGCCATCTGCCGCTGTCTGTAGAAGCTCAGTCCGAAGCCCGTACCCTCATGCTGTCGTCGCACAACATCCTGGCTCCGAAAGACGGTAAGCCAGTTGCCGTTCCGACACAGGACATGGTTCTCGGTGCTTACTACCTGACCTTGGTTAAACCGTCTGCGAAAGGTGAAGGCAAGATCTTCTCCGATTACGATGAAGTCATGCTGGCTTATGATGCCAAAGTCATCGATATTGAAGCCTTGATTAAAGTCCGTATTCCGGGCCACGGCCTCATCGAAACGACGGCAGGTAAACTCTTGTACAACTACCAGATCTATGAACCGCTGCGCCTCTTCCACACGGATAAGGTCATGGTATTCGACGACCCTAAGGATGTCGTCTTTGCCTATGAAAACGGCGTTATCGACTGGACACACTTCATCAAAGTTAAAGGTGAAGACGGTCATATCTTAGATTATGGTTTCTCCCAGTTGAAAGAAGCTTTCGGCATCGACCTCATGGCCGTTCGTCAGCTTCCGAAACATAAAATTGATAAAGATGCTGTCGCTGCCTTCAAGGAAGGTAAGGAATATGTCGACGTCGACTGCCTCGGCGTCCTCATGAACAAGAAGGAAATCGGCAAACTCGTCGATGCCTGCTTCCACCTCTTTGGCAACACCAAGACGGCTGAACTCCTCGATAACATCAAAGCTATCGGCTATCACTATGCTCGTCAGGCCGGTATGTCCATCGCTATTTCGGACATTCAGATTCCGGATGAAAAATGGGGCATCCTCGGCGCTGCCGACAAGCAGGTACAGAACGTATCTACCATGTACCAGCGCGGCCTCATTACGGAAGACGAACGGTACCGCAAGACTTGTGCTATTTGGGAAAAAGCGACCGACGATGTTACGGAAGTCATGATGGATAACATGGATCCGTTCAACTCGATCTTCATGATGGCTGACTCCGGTGCTCGTGGTAATAAACAGCAGATTCGTCAGGTTGCCGGCATGCGTGGTCTGATGGCTGACCCGTCCGGTCGTATCATCGACTTGCCGATCAAGGCAAACTTCCGTGAAGGCCTGTCCGTATTGGACTACTTCACCTCTTCTCACGGTGCTCGTAAAGGTTTGGCTGATACGGCTCTTCGTACAGCTGACTCGGGTTACCTGACCCGCCGTCTCGTCGACGTCTCCCAGGATGTCATCGTCCGTGAAGACGACTGCGACGTATTCGGCATCGACCTCGTCCGCGAACGGGCACGCTTGGCAAGCTCCTGCCGCCAGGCTGTTAACCTCCTTCGCGACAAGCTCATCGGCCGCGTCCTGGCCCGTGACGCCGTTGATCCGGAAACGGGTGAAGCTGTATTTGAAGCTGAACATCTCCTGACCAATGACGACATGGATACGATCATTGAACACCAGGTTGCCAAACTTTACCTCCGCGGCAGCCAGATGGATATCAACGATGACCTAAATCATACCAACGTCATCGAAACGGTTTCCCTCGGCGCACCGGAAGAAGGCTTCCGGGCAGCTATCCGCAAATCCATGGCGGAAAACATGCTCGGCAAGACGATTGAAGAAGCCGTCATCGACTCCAATGGCATTGAAATCTGCGCGAAGGGCACGCCCCTTACGGAAGATGCTATCGATCGCATCCTGAGCAGTGATGTCAAGGAAGTCAAGGCCCGCAACAACGATATCCGCGGCGTAGAAGTCACGGCCATCGTCGAAGGCAACGGCGTCATCGAACCGCTCGAAGAACGGATCGAAGGCCGTACGGCTGCTGAAACCCTGGTCAATCCGGAAACGGGTGCTGTCATCGTTGCCCTCAATGAGGAAATCATGGCTGACCAGGCGAAAGAAATTGCTAAATATTACGATACCGTCCGGATCCGCAGCGTCCTTACCTGCCACAGCCGTTACGGTGTCTGCGCTAAGTGCTATGGCCGCGACCTCGGTACTGGCGGCAAGGTCAATGTCGGCGAATCGGTCGGCACCATTGCAGCCCAGTCCATCGGCGAACCGGGCACACAGCTGACGATGCGTACCTTCCATACAGGCGGCGTTGCATCGGCCGGCGATATTACCCAGGGTCTTCCTCGTGTCGAAGAATTGTTCGAAGCTCGTAAGCCGAAGGGCAACGCTATCGTCACGGAAATCAGCGGTACCGTATCGATTACGGAAAAAGAAGACCATCACGACATCAACATCGTTCACGTCCTCTCCAAAGACGGCGAAGAACGGAGTTACACCATTCCCTTCGGTTCGCATCTCGTCGTACACGAAGGCGATGTCATCGAAAAGGGCAGCCGTATTACGGCCGGCTCCATCAACCCCCATGATATCCTGCGTATCCAGGGCGTCGAAGCAACACAGCGCTACCTGGTATACGAAGTACAGAAGGTATACAAATCCCAGGGTGTTGGTATCAACGATAAGCACATCGAAGTCATCGTTCGCCAGATGCTGCGCAAGATGAAGATTGAAGAATCCGGAGATGCAGATGTATTGCCGGGCGATTATATCGACGTCAATATCTTTGAAGATATGAACAAGCGCATTGCCAACAACGGCGGCAAGACCGCCATCGGCAAACCGATGCTTCTCGGTATCACCAAGGCCGCACTGGCAACGGATTCCTTCCTGTCGGCTGCATCCTTCCAGGAAACGACACGTGTCCTGACCGATGCCGCTATCAAAGGCAAGATCGATCCGCTCTTAGGCCTTAAAGAAAACGTCATTATCGGTAAACTCATCCCGGCTGGGACTGGCATGAGCCGCTACCGCAAAGTAAAAGTTGTAAAGACCGTCCCCACTATCAGCTATGAAGATGAAGACGGCAATCCCGTAGATGCCCCTGAAAGTGCTGTAGAAGCACCGGAAGCCGGACACTAAGATGGAAGGAGCCCTCGCAAGAGGGCTCTTTTTCTTTTTTGAAAAAGCGGGATGATTTTGATTTATCAAAAAAATCCCAAAGGGCACATGGAACACCAGGATGCGTGTAATAAAAGGTGTACTGGTTACGCAGTTTTTACCAAAAAATACATTGACAGATAATTACCGTGATGATAAAATATCTAAGTGTCGCAATGAGACCATTGCGCCTAATTTGCAAGACGTAAGGAGTGAGGTTTCGTGAGCTTAGATGCAGCTGCTGGTGCCCGTAAAACGGTCGGAGCCAAGCAAACTTTGAAGGCAATGAAACGAAACGAAGTCACACAGTTGTACATCGCCAAAGACTGCGATGAACAAGTTGTAGCCCCGCTTATTGAAGCATCTGAAGGGGCTGACATTCCTGTCGACCGCACGTATACCATGGCAGAGCTGGGAGTGGCCTGCCATATTAAAGTAAAAGCAGCGGCCGTAGGCTTGTTGAAATAACTTTTGGTAATATCATCTTATGAGCTCTGCTCGTTGATGATTACATTATAAATCTAATTGTTTGGAGAGGAGGTGCCCACATGCCAACAATCAGCCAATTAGTTCGTAAAGGACGTCAGGTTGCTTTAACCAAATCGAATGCGCCGGCTTTGAAAAACAGCCCGCAGAAACGTGGTGTCTGCACCCGTGTATACACTGCTACCCCGAAGAAACCTAACTCGGCTCTGCGTAAAGTTGCCCGTGTTCGCTTGACGAACTCTATCGAAGTAACAGCTTATATTCCTGGCATTGGTCACAATTTACAGGAACACAGTGTTGTATTAATCAGAGGCGGTCGTGTCAAAGACCTTCCTGGTGTACGTTATCATATCGTCCGCGGTGCTTTGGATACAGCTGGCGTTGCAGATCGTCAGCAGTCCCGTTCGAAATACGGCGCTAAAAAAGGCAAATAAGATTTGCCATTAAGATGAATCAGATGACATACACAATATAGAGGAGGAATTAGACATGCCAAGAAAAGGCCCCGTTGCGAAGCGTGATGTGCTGCCGGATCCGGTGTACCATTCCAAATTGGTGACGCGCTTCATCAACAAAGTTATGTTGGACGGCAAAAAAGGTGTCGCTGAAACCATCGTTTACGATGCTTTCGACATCATCCGTTCGAAAATGAATAAAGATCCTTTGGAAGTATTTGAACAGGCTCTCAACAACGTTATGCCTGTCCTGGAAGTCCGCGCTCGTCGTGTCGGCGGTGCTAACTACCAGGTTCCTGTTGAAGTACGTGCGGACCGTCGTTTGTCCCTCGGCATCCGCTGGACTGTTGGCTATGCCCGTAAACGCGGCGAACGTACGATGAAAGAAAAGCTCGCTGGCGAATTGATGGACGCTTTCAACAATACAGGCGCTGCTATCAAGAAAAAGGAAGATACTCATAAAATGGCAGAAGCTAACAAAGCTTTCGCTCATTATCGTTGGTAGTTTACGATATTTATTATTTTTTGAGGAGTGGAAAAAACCGTGCCAAGAGAATTTTCTTTGGAAAAAACGAGAAATATTGGCATCATGGCTCACATCGATGCTGGTAAAACCACGACAACCGAACGTATTCTGTTCTACACCGGCCGAGTTCACAAAATCGGTGAAGTTCATGATGGCGCTGCTACCATGGACTGGATGGCTCAGGAACAGGAACGTGGCATTACGATCACGTCTGCTGCTACGACAGCCCATTGGAAAGACCACCGCATCAACATCATCGATACCCCGGGGCACGTTGACTTCACGGTTGAAGTTGAACGCTCCCTGCGCGTACTCGACGGCGCTGTTGCAGTCTTCTCCGCTAAAGGCGGCGTAGAACCGCAGTCGGAAACGGTATGGCGTCAGGCTGAACATTATCATGTTCCCCGTATCGCATTCGTCAACAAGATGGATACGACCGGTGCTGACTTCCTGAACGTTGTCGAAATGATGAAAGACCGTCTTCAGGCTAATTCCGTTGCTATTCAGCTCCCCATCGGTGCTGAATCGACGTTCAGCGGTATTATCGACCTCATTACCATGAAAGCAGAAGTCTATGATGATGCTCTCGGTAAAGAAATCGAAATCGTTGATATTCCGGAAGACGAATTAGAAGAAGCTAAAAAATATCATGATATCATGGTTGAAGCTGTTTGCGATACCGATGAAGAACTCATGATGAAATACCTCGAAGGCGAAGAAATCGCCATCGATGAACTGAAAGCTGCTATCCGCAAAGGCGTTTGCTCGAATAAAATATTCCCCGTCCTCTGCGGTTCTGCTTACAAAAACAAAGGGATTCAGATGCTCCTCGACGCCGTTGTCGACTACATGCCGTCGCCGCTGGATATTCCGGCTGTTAAAGGCACCAACCCCGACACGGACGAAGAAGAAACCCGTGCTGTTGATGACAAGGCTCCTTTGTCTGCCTTGGCATTCAAGATCATGGCTGACCCCTTCGTAGGCAAGATGGCTTTCTTCCGGGTTTACTCCGGTATCCTCCAATCTGGCACCTACGTTTATAACTCGACAAAGGGTAAAAAAGAACGTGTCGGCCGTATCCTTCGTATGCACGCTAACCACCGTGAAGAAGTTCAAGAAGCTTATACCGGTGATATCGGCGGTATCGTAGGCTTAAAAGATACGACGACAGGCGATACCCTCTGCGATGAAAAGAATCCGATCATCCTCGAAAAGATGGAATTCCCTGATCCGGTTATTTCTGTCGCTGTTGAACCGAAGACGAAAGCCGACCAGGAAAAAATGGGCATTGCCCTGGCTCGTCTGGCTGAAGAAGATCCAACCTTCAAAGTCAAGACCGATGCTGAAACGGGTCAGACCATCATCTCCGGTATGGGCGAACTCCACTTGGATATCATCGTCGACCGTATGTCCCGCGAATTCAAAGTAGACTGCAACGTCGGTAAACCCCAGGTTGCTTACCGCGAAACGATTCGCAAAGAAATCAAATCCCGCGGCTTCTTCAAACGTCAGTCCGGTGGCCGTGGTCAGTACGGCGACTGCTGGCTCGAACTCATTCCGCAGGAACAGGGCAAAGGCTACGAATTTGAAAACAAAGTCGTTGGCGGCGCTATTCCTAAGGAATATATCGGTTCTGTTGAAGCCGGCGTTAAAGAAGCAATGGAAACAGGCGTTTTGGCAGGTTTCCCGATGGTCGATATCAAAGTTGCCGTATATGACGGCTCCTACCATGAAGTCGACTCCTCGGAAATGGCCTTCAAGATTGCCGGCTCCATGGGCTTCAAAGATGGCGCCCGCAAAGCCGATCCGGTTCTCCTCGAACCGTATACGAAAGTCGAAGTTGTCGTTCCTGAAGAATACATGGGCGACGTTATCGGCGACCTCAACTCCCGCCGTGGTCGTGTCGAAGGTATGGAAATGCGCTCCGGTGCAGAACATATCAACGCCTTCGTACCGCTGGCAGAAATGTTTGGCTATGCAACGGATTTGCGTTCCCGTACGCAGGGCCGTGGCGTTTATACGATGACCTTTGACCACTACGAAGAAGTTCCTAAGAACGTAGCTGAAAAAGTCATCAGTGAAAAAGGCTAATCGCCTAATATAATTTAAATCACACTGGAGGAACAACAAATGGCTAAAGAACATTTTGAAAGAACCAAACCGCATGTCAACATTGGCACGATCGGTCACGTCGACCACGGCAAAACGACATTGACGGCAGCTATCACCAAAGTTTTGGCTGATAAAGGCTACGCTAAATTCGAAGACTATGCCGATATCGACAAGGCTCCGGAAGAACGTGAACGTGGTATTACAATCAACACGGCACACGTTGAATATGAAACAGACAACCGTCACTATGCACACGTTGACTGCCCGGGCCATGCTGACTATGTCAAGA
>NZ_UQBH01000038.1 GCF_900539295.1 uncultured Megasphaera sp. | reverse complement strand
TAGCGGGTGGATTATCGTTTCGCAGGCGTGGCCTGCTCAACAGGGTAAACCCCATATCAAAAAGATGAACGTGCCCGACAGTACGCTCATCATCATGTACGGCTACTTCATTCCGGGACTGGTCTATTACTTAGACCGGCCCATTGCCACGGGCAACTTCATGGGTGAACTGAACTTTGGCATCCATCACACGGACCGGACGGGCATGTACTATGGCAGCAATGAATTATACGCCCTCTGGAACAGCGATAAGCCGGCGGTCATCGTCGTCGAAAAGAAATACTTGGAAGAAGCCCTGCGCGTCGTCGGAACACCTCCGGCCCGGCGCATCACTGACGAAGACTACACGGTCCTCCTGAACGGCCCTGCTGCCCAGGATGCGGCTCGATAAAGCTACCGGCCGCTCAACACCGAGTCTCTGCATAATCTAAAAAACAAGATACACAAAAAACCAGCACCATGACGACAGACATCGCCATGGTGCTGGTTTTTCCTATAGCTAAAAATCCCGAGATAAAGATTCTATTTCAGTTGTTCTTTGAAAAAATCGGCCACGGCCCGGGCTGCCCCGTCCGTATCGTGACTGAAGGTGTGATCTTCGCCGTCGACGAGATGGAGTTGACCGTTAAAGTAGATGCGCTGATAGCGCTGGCTGTAGGTATAAGGCGCAATGACGTCACCCGTGCCGTGAAGCATGTAGGCCGGTCTCTGGTACTGCGAAGCCGTTTCATAAATGGGAAGGGTCTGGGCCGTTTTAACATAATTGGCACCGACCTGATAATCCCCTACCTGAATGGTTTCCGGCGGGTTGAGGGGATCGTAGTGAAGGCCGAAAAGCTGGCCGCGAATAGCATCTTCCCGCAGAACTGCAGCCGGTGCCATGAGGGCCAGGGCCTTGACCTTCTGTGTCCCCAGTTCGCCGGCCGTCATACTGGCAACGACGCCGCCTTGAGAGTGACCGGCCAGGGCGATTCCCGTCACGCCGGGCAATTTACTGGCATAGTCATAGACGGCTTTGGCGTCTTCTATTTCATTGAGGACGGTCATATCTTGGAACCGGCCTTCACTCTTCCCATGACCGTTAAAATCGAAACGAATAGAGGCAATGCCGTCTTTTTCCAAGTCATCGGCGAGCTTCGTCAAAAGAGGCCGCTCCTTATTAGCCGTAAAGCCGTGCATGATGATGACCAAGGGATATGATGTCTTCCCATCGGGGCGCTGGATGACAGCAGACAATTTCCCGTGGTCGCCGTCAATGGTCACGTCCTGCGACTGGGCCGCACTAAACCCGGTCCCCACGGCGAAGAGACCTACGGTCAATAAAGAAAGTCCCAACATTCGTTTAAAATGACGCATAACAAAACCTCCTAACGATAAGGCTATATAATCTGATTCGATATCACTATTGTATCGCGCTCTTAAAAATATGTCAATAATTACATATTTAAATATAAACTCCCCCAAAAACATGGAATACCGACAACCATCTCCTCGAAGGGAAATTTCTAAAGCAGGCAAATACCCTTACAAAGATACATAAAAAGGAGCCGTCTTGACGATGGCTCCTTTTGCAGTTGAGAATATTGACTTATCTAAAATCCAGGGCTCACTTCTGGCATTTCGGACAGTAATGGGTGCCGCGGCCGTTTAGTTTCACGTATTCAATCGTCGTGCCGCAGACGGTGCACGGCGTCCCTTCACGGCCGTAGACGCGGAGGTTTTCCTGATTCTGCCCTTCCTTGCCGTTGCCGCTGATGAAGTTCCGTATCGTCGTGCCTCCGTGTGCGAGGCCTTCCTGCAGGACAGCCACAATGGCATCGTGGAGCTTTACCGCTTCCTTCTTCGTGACCTTATGGGCCCGGCGAACGGGACGGATGCCGGCGCGGAACAAGGCCTCATCGACGTAAATATTGCCGATGCCGGCAACCTTTGTCTGATCGAGGAGGACCGTTTTAACAGGCCTCGTCGTCCCTTTTAAAAGCTTGTACAGTCCCTCTGCCGTAAAGGCCGGACTGATGGCGTCGGGGCCGAGGTTATCATAGCCCTTTATCCCCGTCGGTCCCTCTGTCGGCACCAGCCACAGGCAGCCCAGGGTGCGGATATCTCGATACAGGAGTCGCCCTTCGCTAAGAGAAAAAACGATATGGACGGCCCGTCCGGCATATTCGCCGGGCTGATCTTCATAGAGGAGGCTGCCCGTCATCCGCAGATGTACCAAGATTGACGACGGACCGCTGCAGCGGAGAAAGAGGTATTTGCCGCGGCGAATCACGCCTTCCATGGTCGTTCCGGTCAAGGCCGAAACGAAATTTTCTGCCGTCGTATTGCGGATGAGCCGCGGCAGGGATACGTCGATGGCGGTGATGACCTTATGCTGCACCCTTTTTTCGATAAAGGCCCGTATCGTTTCTACTTCAGGCAATTCAGGCATGGTCTCACCTACTTCGCTTCTTCCCAGTTGGCCCCGCTGTGAATATCGACGACGAGGGGAACGGAAAGGTCGACGATGTGTTCCATCGTGTCTTTTAATAAGGTTTCGATTTCATCCTTTTCCCCAGCCGGAACTTCTAAAACCAGTTCGTCATGGACCTGGACTAAGAGTCTGCTCTTCAGCTTCCGTTTTTCGATTTCCTCCTGAACGGCGTTCATGGCCAATTTGATGATGTCGGCGGCACTGCCCTGAATAGGCGTATTCATGGCCGTCCGTTCGGCAAAGGAACGGCGCGTGAAGTTCTTGCTGTTGATTTCCGGCAAAGCCCGGCGGCGGCCGAACATGGTGACGGCCATGCCGCTCTGTTTAGCCGATTCAATGAGGCCGTTCATATAATCGTGAATCGTGCTGTAGCGGGCAAAATAGGAATCGATATAGTCCTTGGCTTTTTGGCGGGAAATAGAGATGTTGCGGGCCAGACCGAAGTCACTGATGCCGTAAATGATGCCGAAGTTGACGGCCTTGGCATGAGACCGAGCTTCCGGCGTAACTTCATCCCAAGGAATGCCGAAGACTTCTGACGCCGTCCGGCGGTGGATATCCTGCCCTTTTTGGAAACCGTCGATCATGGTCGGGTCCTGGGACAGATGTGCCAAGAGGCGCAGTTCAATCTGCGAATAGTCGCCCGATACGATGTAGTCATAGCCCTTGCCGGGAATGAAGATGGACCGTATCTTGCGGCCCTGTTCGGTCCGGATAGGGATATTCTGCAAGTTGGGATCGGAGCTGCTGAGGCGCCCCGTCGACGTCACCATTTGGTTAAAATGGGTGTGGATGCGGCCCGTTTCCGGCGAAATGAGCGGTTCCAATCCGTCGAGATAGGTCGAGATGAGCTTCTTCAAAGCCCGGAAGCGGAGGATCTTATCGATCATCGGGTGCTGATCCATCAGGGCATCGAGGACCGAGCTGTCCGTAGAATAACCGGTCTTGGTCTTTTTTATGACCGGCAGCTTCAATTTTTCAAAGAGGATGACGCCCAGCTGTTTCGGCGAACTGATGTTAAAGGTTTCCCCGGCGTCGTCGTAAATTTCTTCTTCCAAGGCATCGGCCTGGGTCGATAACTCGCTCTTCATAGCCATGAGCCGTTCCGTATCGACGGTAAAGCCGTTCATTTCCATGATTGCCAGGGTGCGGACCAACGGCTCTTCGATGGAAACATAAAGGTCATTCAAAGACGCTTCGTTCAGCTGGGTTTCAACTTTCGGCCAAACGGCAAGGGCAAAGGCAGCATCGCTGATGAGCCGCTGTACATCGTCGTCGGCCGGTTCCTGAAGGCTGACGTCGAAGGTTTCTGAAATATAGGTCAGGCCGTAAGACGTCCGCGTCGGATCCAACAGATAGGCTGCCAAGATGATGTCCTTTAAGGGCAGGCGTCCCGAAGACACAGCCGAAACTGCTTTGGTGAGGTTCTTGCCGTCAGCCGTAATGACAGCTTTGGCGTCAGGCAAAGCTGCGAGGTAGGCTTTATAGTCTTTTTCAGGAACGGTAAAGGCCCCTTCTTCCGTTGCCATGGCAAGTCCCGTAATGCCGGGAACGGGCTGATGATCATCGAATTCGGCAGCGACGGCAACGGTCTTCCCTTTCAGGCTGTCTGCCGACGGAGCCTCGACGGTCGTGACGGCGGCTTCTTCGGACTCACTTCCATTATCGAGATGAGAAAAACGGTCAAAGGCGGCAAAGCGTTCCAAGAGATTGCGGAAGCCCAGGCTCTTAAAGAGCTCGGCGACATCGGCCTGGCGAGGCTGAGGCTGAAACTGATCGATCGTATACGAGAGTTCGAGGTCGCAGCGAATGGTCGCCAAATCTTTGGACAACAGGGCCTTATCCTTGTTATCCGCCAGTTTTTCTTGAAGCTTTTTTCCTTTTACATCGTCTAAGTGTTCGTAGACGCCGGCGACACTGCCGAATTGGGAAATCAGCTTCAGGGCCGTCTTTTCGCCGACACCGGGAACACCGGGGATGTTGTCGGCCGTATCGCCCATGAGGGCCTTCATTTCGATGACCTGATCCGGCGTATAGCCGTATTCCGCTTCCATGACAGCCGGTGTGACGGCCAACATCTGGGTAATCCCCTTCTTGGTCAGGTAAACCGTAACGTCGTCGGTGACCAGCTGGAGGGCGTCGCGGTCACCGGTAACGACGTCGACGGCATAGCCTTCAGCCGCCATGTTTTTCGCCAGGGTTCCGATGATGTCGTCCCCTTCATAGCCTTCCTGTTCGAGGACGGAGATGCCCAGGCAGTCGAGGACTTCGCGAATCAAGGCAAATTGAGGCCGCAGATCGTCCGGTGCTTCCTTACGAGTGGCCTTATAGCCGTCGTACAAGTCGTTGCGGAAGGTGTACTTTCCCTTGTCGAAGGCGACGGCGACGTACGCCGGGTCGAGTTCGCTGTAAAGCTTCAATAACATATTCAAAAAACCATAGACGGCATTCGTCGGCCGCCCCTGAGGATCACTCAGATGGGGAATGGCAAAAAAAGCCCGATAGAGCAGGCTGCTGCCGTCGATGATGACGATGTTTTCTTTCATACCCTACGCCCTTTCTGTAATATAATCTAGCGGTGCAAGACGGAGCTGAGAATGCTGTACAGGCAGTAAATGACAAAGATGCCGAGCAGATAGGGCATGGCGACGATGATGAGTCCCAGTGCACCGATGATGACGGCGACGACGCAGAACACGATAACGCCGAGAGCTAATTTTACGCGCCACGACAAACCGCTGGTCACGATATGGATTTGCTGCTGCTGCGCGTCCTGCTGTTCCCGCATCCGTTCCTCATAGAGGGACTGCTGGTCATGGACCGTGCCGTCTTGGTCGATGGTCGGTCCGCTGAAATTATCTCGTTCGCGATCCGAGAGAATTTTGGGATCTTCTGAATTCATAGCATAGTACTCCTTATCCTTAGTAATTTCTGGTTTTCATACGGCGTTCAATATCGCGTTTCGCCTCTTTTTCAGCCAAGGCCTGGCGTTTATCGTACAATTTCTTCCCTGTCGCTAAGGCAACGGTCACTTTGACCTTCCCTTTCTTAAAGTACAGGTTGAGCGGAATGAGGGTGTAGCCCTTTTCCTGAATCTTGCCCAACAGCTTGATGATTTCATACTTGTGGAGCAAGAGCTTGCGCGTCCTCAAGGGATCGTGATTGAAGCGGTTTCCCTGCTCATACGGGCTGATATGCATGCCCAGGAGCAGGGCTTCGCTGTTTTCAATGCGGCAGAAGCTGTCTTTCAAATTGACCTTGCCCTGACGCAGGGATTTTACTTCCGTACCGGTCAGGGCGATACCGGCTTCATACGTTTCATGAATAAAATAATCGTGACGGGCCTTGCGGTTATCCGTAATATATTTCACACCTTTAGTCGGTGATGTTGACACTCGTGATTCCTCCTACTTCTTGCTCTTTTTATTGCGGCGCACTTTGGTATTCTTTCCTTTGCGGACGTTTTTACGGCTGTTTTTCTTATCCTTGCGGATCTTCTTATCTTTCTTTTTATCTTTCTTCGAGCCGCCTGCGCCGTCAAACCAATTGCGCTTGGTCTTTCCTTCTTTGTTGTCGCTGCCGCCTTTACGCTTATGGCGCCGTTCACTGCTGGCAGCCATCAGTTTTTGGACGTCTTCCAGCGATTCATAACGGCCGGGAACGAAGTCGATTTCACCTTTTTCCACATTGACCTGAGCCAGGGTGACTTCCATGGCGTCGCCGAGGCGGTAGACCTTGCCGCCGAACTGTCCCCGCAGGGTATACGAGGCTTCGTCGAATTCATAGGTATCATCGGTCAGCAGGGAGATATGGATCAACCCTTCAATGCCGTTTTCAAGGCCTACAAAGAGGCCGAAGGACGTGATGCCCGTAACGTGGGCTTCAAAAGGCTGGCCGATAAAGGGCAGCATGTACTGGCATTTCTTGAGGTCATCCGTTTCCCGTTCGGCTTCGACGGCAATGCGTTCCCGCGAGCTGGCCTGATTGGCAGCCATGGTGTGGAACGACAAGGACTGCTGCGCTTCTTCTTCACGCAGTTTGCCGCGACGCTGATACTGGCGAATAAGGCGATGGACCATGAGGTCCGGGTAGCGGCGAATCGGCGACGTGAAGTGGGTATAGCAATCCGAAGCCAGGCCGAAGTGACCGGCATTGGCCGTAGCGTATCGGGCCTGCTGCATGGAGCGCAGGGCGATGGTCTGAACAACGGCGGCTTCATCAGTCCCCTTCGTGCTTTCCAAGAGTTTCTGGAAATCGGCCGGTTTAACGTGTTCCGAATCGGGGACGGGCAGGTTGAAGCTGGAAAGGACGGTGCGCATCATGTCCAGCCGTTCCGGTTCGGGAATTTCGTGAATTCGGTAAACCGAAGGATTTTCGCTGTCCCGGAGATAGCAGGACACGGTTTCGTTGGCAATGAGCATGCTTTCTTCAACGATCTGTTCCGCCATGGTCCGTTCCCGTTTTTCTAAGCGAAGGGGCACGCCTTCCGGATCGAGGATGACCTTGTATTCCGGGAAATCGAAGTCGATGGCTCCGCGGCGAAGGCGCATATTCTTTAAGATCGTCGACAGTTCCTGCAAGTCCCGAAGCATGGGCATGAAGGGCTGCAAATCATCGGGGATGATGCCGTCGACGAGGGCTTTGCGGACTTCCACGTAATTACAGCGGCGTTTGACGCGAATGACGGCCGGTCCGATTTCCGATTTGACGACCTTGCCCTTTTCATCGATTTCCATGACGCAGGTCATGGAATAGCGGTCCTCACCGGCATTGAGGCTGCAGATGCCGTTCGACAGGACTTCGGGAAGCATGGGAATGACCCGGTCGACGAGGTAGACACTGGTTCCTCGCTGATAGGCTTCTTCATCGATGGCCGAACGGGGCCGGACGTAGTAGCTGACGTCGGCAATATAGACGCCCAGTCGGAAATGGCCGTTAGGGAGCTTTTCGACGTCGATGGCATCGTCAAGGTCCTTGGCATCTTCGCTGTCGATGGTGATGAGCTGACGGTCACGGTAGTCGCGGCGGCCTTCTTCAAGAACGACGGTCTGATCGATGGCGTCGGCTTCTTTGGTTACTTCTTCCGGAAAAGCAAAGGGCAGGCCGTGACGAGCCATGATAACCTTGATGTCGAGATCGCGGTCGCCGTTATAGCCCAGGACTTCCGTCACTTCCCCTTCAGCCTTGCGGTTTCCCGTCGGCCATTTGGTAATCGTCACCAAGACGCGGGCACTGCTGCGAGCACCGCCCGTTTTATCGAGAGGGATGTAGATATCTTCACGAATCCGTTCATCATCGGGCTTAACAAAGGCACTGTGCTTTTCGAGCTGGAAGGTGCCGACCAGGGTCTGATTGGCCCGTTCGACGATGGAAATGATTTCCCCTTCCTGTTTATGGCGGCCGTTCCCGGCATGGATGATACGGACCGTAACCTTATCGTTGTTCATCGCCGTATTGCGGTTCTGCTCGGAAATGTAGACGTCCTCCGTCAGATCTTCGCTGATGACAAACCCGAAGGTCGGTGTATATCCCTTATAGATACCGGTAATTTCTTGCGGCGTTTTGGCAGCGATGTATCGATCGCCTGTGATTCTCATGAGCTTCTCACTCCTCACCAATTCATCAAATGTTTCAAATACGTCAGCCAGTCTGGCACCGGCAATGCCGAGCTGTTCGGCACAGTCTTCGACGGTCGCCCCTTCGGGGGCCATGGCAGTACATATATTTATTATATCATGAGCCAGCTTTAAATCCATAGTGCTCCTCCCGACATGTCCGCTTATAAAAAAGAGCCGCCGCATATGCGACAGCCCTCATGAGTTTCATTAAAAGGTATGCATCAATCTGCCCAACACGAAGGTACAGACAGCAAACAATACCGACAAGACGATAGTCATTTTGGAAAGCAAGGCATCCATGCCGCGGGCACGACTGCCGAACAGGTCATCGGCACCGCCGCCAAAACCCGCACCCATCCCCTGGGTCTTGCTCTTCTGTGCTACGACAACACCGATGATGAGCAGTGCCAAAATGACAACGATGATTTCTAATGCTGTGATCACGTTAATCCTCCTCACACAATGACGCTAACAGTATTATTGTACACTTATTTAGCCTTTCTATCAATAGCTGATTTCGGCTCTTTCTCAATCTTTTCTGTTTCTTCCTCTTCATTGCGTGTTTCCAGATAGTGTTCCAGCTTGCGCTTTACCCGCTGGAGGGCATTATCGATGGATTTTACATGGCGATGGAGCTCTCGTGACATTTCATTATATGATTTTCCGTCTAAATAAGCCGTCAGGACGTTCCATTCGAGGTCACTGAGGATTTCATTCATCTTCAGCTCGATGTCGTTGAATTCTTCCCGTCCGATGATGAGTTCTTCCGGGTCGCTGACGCGAATGCCTGACAGGATATCCTGCAGGGTCCGGTCGGAATCTTCTTCATAAATCGGCTTATTGAGGGATACATAAGAGTTGAGGGGTATATGTTTCTGCCGCGTTGCCGTCTTGATGGCCGTAATGATCTGGCGAGTAATGCACAATTCGGCAAAGGCCCGAAAGGACGATAATTTATCACCGCGAAAATCCCGCGTCGCCTTATAGAGGCCGATCATCCCTTCCTGGATGATGTCATCCCGATCGGCACCGACGAGAAAATAGGCACGAGCCTTGGATTTCACAAAGTTGCGGTACTTATGGACGATATAATCGGTAGCCTGCCCATCCTTTTCGGATTGGGCAATACTGACGATTTCTTCATCAGTCATGCCTGCAAAGCGGTCATTTCCGGTTGCATGAGACGCTGCCTGCATTATCGACACCTCGCTTATTGGATAGTATTCGCCTGACGCTGGCGCACGACTTCATACATGAGCAGTGCCGCTGCTACGGAGGCGTTTAGAGAATTGACGTGGCCGAACATGGGAATCTGGACCAAGACGTCGCAGGTCTCCTTGACTAAATGGGAAATCCCCCGCCCCTCGCTTCCGATAACGAGGACAACGGGATCGGTCAAAGAGCTGTGGAAGTAATCCGTTTCACCGTCCATGTCGGCGCCGATAACCCAAAACCCCCGTTTTTTGAGTTGTTTCAGCGTCTGGGTAATATTCCCGATTTGCACTAAAGGCAGGTATTCGACGGCTCCGGCCGACGTCTTGCCGACAGTTTCATTAATCGGTGCCGACCGGCGTTTCGGCAGGAGGACGGCATCGGCGCCGGCACATTCGGCAGTCCGGATAATAGCCCCTACGTTGTGGACGTCTTCCAAGCCGTCGAGAAGGACCAAAAAGGGAACCTTCCCCTTTTCATCGGCTGCGATGAGGACGTCCGTCAAATCGGCATATTCCACGGCCTTGGCAAAGGCGATGACCCCTTGGTGACGGTTGTCCGGCGCCAGTCGGTTCAGGACCTTCAGCGGCGCTTCTTCGACGAGGATGTCCTGGTCAGACGCAAGGTCGCGAATCCGCTGCAAGGGCTTCGTTTCATTGCCCGAAGCGACGTATATCTTGGTAATGGACCGGCCGGCCTTCAAGGCCTCGGTAACGCTGTTGCGGCCGATGATAAGTGTATCCGCGCTCATTCCATGCCTCCTCTGGTTTGGCTGCAGTAAGCCTTTGTTTCTTCATAAATCAGTTCCATAATCTCGGCCAGCCGTGTCTCCTGTCCGGCCATGACTAAAAAGCCGACCAGCGCTTCCAGTGCCGTACTGTCGTGGTATTCGGCAACGGTTGCACTTTTAGGCGCCATGGTATGGGCATTGCGAGCTCGTTGACAGACCATTTTTTCTTCTTCTGTCAGACGATCGCGAATCCGGCGGTAGACCCAGGCCTGAGCCTTGGCCGACACGAATTCCGCCGCCAGGCCGTGGAGGACCTGGACCTGGGGAATTCCCGTCTCAACCAGGCGTTTGCGCAGGGTCAGGGCATAATAGGCATCGCCGACAAAAGCCAGGTTGATAGAATCGAGATGGGCTGCATCATTTTCAGGGACATCGAGGCGCTTGCCTTCGGCAAAGGCCTGATAAGCCCGTTTTTTTAAAGCTTGGAGTTGTTTGAATTTCACTTTTTCCAGCGCGCTCCCTGGGGAGAATCTTCGATGGTAATGCCGAGAGCTGCCAGCTTGTTGCGGATGGCATCAGCCAGGGCAAACTGCTTCTGAACGCGGCATTCCTGACGGACGTCGAGGATGACCTGCATCAAATCGTCGTAGTCCTTGCTGCTGGCATTGGCTTTCTGCCCTTCCCAGCGTTCTTCAAGGATACCGAGGATGTCCGTAAAGGTCTTGAAGATTCGTTTGACTTCGGACACGACCGAAGAGTCGACGGGAACGTCGTTGGTGACGACGGCATTTTTATAGATGTTGACGTTCTTGGCCAAGTCGAACATGGCAGCACTGGCCAGAGCCGTGTTGAAATCGTCGCACATAGCCGTTTCAAAGTCATCTTCGTCTTTCTTGGCAGCTGCCAAAAGCTGTTCCGCTTCTGGAGACTTGCTGCCGGCCGGCATTTCAAGGAGTTCCAAGACGTTGTCGATGGCCGTTCCCAAGCGATCCAGGCTGCGCGTCATTTCGTCCAACCGTTCATCGCTGAAGTCCAAGGGGCTGCGATAGTGGTTGGAAATGAGGAAGAAACGAAGAGCGTCAGGGCTGTAATGAGCCAGGACGTCTTTGACTAAGAAGAAGTTATTCAAGGACTTGCTCATTTTTTCAGAGTTAATGGTAATGAAGCCGTTATGCAGCCAGTATTTAACCATCGGTTTCTTACCCGTAAAGGCTTCGGACTGGGCAATTTCATTTTCATGGTGCGGGAAAATGAGGTCGCTGCCGCCGCCGTGGAAGTCAAAGGTATCGCCGAGGTATTTATGGCTCATAGCCGAGCATTCGATATGCCAGCCCGGGCGGCCTTTCCCCCAGGGGCTGTCCCATGCCGGTTCACCCGGTTTAGCGCCCTTCCAGAGGGCAAAGTCCATGGGATTATGCTTGCGGTCGTCGACGTCGACGCGGGCGCCGGCTTCCATGTCGTCCAGGCTGCGGCCGCTCAGTTCACCGTAGTCGTCGAATTTTTCGACGCTGTAATAGACGTCATTGTCGATGACGTAAGCGTCGCCCTTGTCGACCAGGCCCTGTACCATTTCGATGATGTCATCCATGTGTTCCGAAACACGGGGATAGCGGTCAGCCCGACGGATGTGGAGTTTGTCCATGACATCGAAGTAAGCCGCAATGTAGCGGTTGGAAATCGTATCCCAGCTGACGCCTTCACCGTTGGCAGCATTGATGATCTTGTCATCGACGTCGGTAAAGTTCTGGATATGCGTGACTTCATAGCCGAGGTGTTCCAAGTAACGCTGGATGACGTCCCAAGTTACGAAAGGACGGGCATTCCCCATGTGGGAATGGTTATACGGCGTAATACCACAAACATACATCTTGACCTGGCCCGGTGTGACGGGAACGAAGGTCTCCTTTTTACGAGTCAGCGTATTGTATACTTTCAGTTCTCTCATACTGTTTCCCCCCTGAAAAAATAAACCAAAAAAGCCACCATCCCTTATGACAGAGACGGTGGCCCGCGGTTCCACTCTGTTTTTACGGCACAGCCGTAATCTTTGCTGCGCAGTAACGGGCGCACCCGGACCGGATTACTCCATTCACCCGGCCTGCTCACAAAGGCAGCATTGCAGTCTTATGACCTGAAAAAGCTCTCAGCCACGGCTTTTTCTCTCTGGCGGATGCCACTGCAACTCATTTTGCTCATCGCAGATGCGTATTCAAACATACTATTTGATACATGTTATTAATTAATATGTACGTATATAGTACCTAATAATCAGTTATCTGTCAAGAGACAATCATTATTTATTGTCAAGGCTTGCATTCAGGCGATTCAAAACTTTATCGCGGCCCATGAGGGCGACGATGACGTTCAAATCGGGGCCGTGCATGACGCCGGTAATGGCCACGCGGATTGGCATGTAGACAAATTTCCCTTTTACTTTGAGACCCTTTTGAATCTTTTTGAATAAGGGCTGTACCGTATCGGGCGTGACTTCGTCGAGGGCCTTCAGTTCGTCGCGGAACATGGAGAGAACTGCCGGTGCTGTTTCTTCAGCAAGGACAGCTGCCGTTTCTTCGTTTTCCGGAGCAAAGTCTTCCGTAAAGAAGACCTTGGCGGCGTCGACGATCTGAGCCCCGTACTGAACGTGTTCACGCATGGCAGCGCAGACGGCTTTGAGCCAAGCGGCTTCGGCACTGTCCGGGTTTTCACTGGCATAACCGGCCTTTTGGAGATGGGGCAGGCACAGGGTGTAGAGCGCATCTTCATCGAGTTCTTTCATGTAATGGAAGTTGATCCAGTTCAACTTTTCAATGTCAAAGACGGCCGGATTCTTAGCGACGCGGCTCAAGGAGAACTGTTCATTCAATTCGTCGCGGCTGAAGATTTCCTGATCGCTGTCCGGCGTCCAGCCGAGGAGAGCCAGGAAGTTTACCAGGGCATCGGGAAGATAGCCCATGTCGCGGTACTGCTGAACCGAGGTGGCGCCGTGACGCTTACTCATCTTCTTCTTGTCCGCGCCGAGGATCAGCGATACGTGAGCAAACTGCGGTGCATCGAAGCCCAAGGCCTTGTAAATGACGAGCTGCCGCGGCGTGTTGGACAGATGTTCTTCCGCACGGATGACGTGAGTGATGTGCATCAAGGCATCGTCGAGGACGACGCAGTAGTTGTAGACCGGAATGCCGTCCGATTTGACGATGACGAAGTCGCCGACGTTATTGGAGTCGAAGGATACGTGGCCCCGGACCAGGTCGTCGAGTTCAATCATTTCATTTTTCGGCGTCTTAATGCGGATGACGTGGGGACGGCCTTCTTTTAAGTACTGTTCGACCGTTTCTTTCGGAAGATCGGCGCATTTTCCCGAGTATACCGGCGTTTCGCCTTTGGCAAGCTGAGCATTTTTTTCAGCTTCCAGTTCTTCCGGCGTGCAGAAACAGTAGTAGGCTTTGCCTTCGGCCAAGAGCTTGTCCGTATATTTCTGATAAATGTCCAGGCGTTCGGTCTGGCGGTACGGGCCGTCGGATCCGCCGACATCGATACCTTCATCCCAGGTAATGCCCAGCCATTTCAAAGCTTCTTTAATATTTTCTTCCGATTCGGACGTCGAACGTTTGCGGTCCGTATCTTCGATGCGGACGACGAACTTGCCGCCCGTGTGTTTGGCGACAAGGTAGTTGAACAGTGCCGAACGGGCGCCGCCGATGTGGAACGGTCCCGTCGGGCTCGGAGCAAAACGAACGCGTACTTCCTGTGACATAAAAAATTCCTCCTAAATGCGTACTTACTATTATTGATAGCTTAGGATCATGGCAGCCGCCTGGGCAGCCATGCCCTCTTCCCGGCCGACGAAGCCTAAGGTTTCGGTCGTCGTCGCCTTGACGGAGACGGCCGACTTAGAAATTCGCAGGGCCTCGGCAATATTTTCAATCATCTGCGGCACAAAAGGTTTGACCTTCGGCTGCTGTGCCAACAAGGTCACGTCAAGATTGACGATGCGGCAGCACTTTTCCTGTAAGAGATGGCGGACTTTTGACAACAAAACTAAGCTGGAAATGTCTTTAAAGTTTTGATCCGTATCGGGGAAATAGGTCCCGATATCACGAAGACCTGCCGCTCCCAACAGGGCGTCCATGACGGCGTGAATGAGGACGTCGGCATCAGAATGACCCTCGAGGCCGCGGTCAAAGGGGATCTCGACGCCGCCGAGAATGAGCTTCCGCCCTTTTACTAAACGGTGGACGTCATAGCCCGTGCCGATGCGCTGAACCTCCCGCCCTTTCAGATATAGGGACAGGATGGGAATGTCGTCGCGCGTCGTCACTTTGCGATTCTTATCACTGCCTTCGAGGATGACGACGGGAACGCCCATGGCCTCGACGAGGGCGGCATCATCCGTCGCCTTAAGGCCTTTCAGCCGCGCCTGTTTATGGGCTTCCATCAGTAAGTCACGATGGAAAATCTGCGGTGTCTGGGCCGCCACCAAACGACTGCGGTTCAGCGTATGCAGGCGGCCGTCTTCGCCGCGGACCTTGACCGTATCCTTTAAAGGAATGCCGTAAATCGCCGCCCGGGCCGTCTCCATCATGACCGCCCCCTGATCATACCAATCGGGAGGCGCAAAGGGACGGGCTCCGTCGTGAACCATGACGACGTCCATATCGGGACTAGCGGCAAGTAATCCATTATACACCGAATCTTCCCGTTCAGCCCCTCCAAAGGTATAGCGAACGGGCTGGATAGGATGGAGATCATCGACAATACGGCGGATTTCCTTGGTATCGATGCGGGAATGGACGATGACCACTTCATGAACCGAGCGGGCAGCGAAGATGTTCCTCAGGGTATGGGTCAGCACCGGTTCGCCGCACAGCGGATAAAAGAGCTTATTCCGCTCGTAACCGAAGCGGCTCCCTGTGCCGGCCGCTACCACGATGACAGATACTTTCACACATTTCACCTACTCATTTGCGATTTTAACGAATATCATGCGCCCGGCCGACGTCTGCAGGACAGACGTGACCGTAACCGGCATAGTAGAGCCGATATATTTCTGGCCGTCTTCGACGACGATCATCGTTCCGTCATCGAGGTAGGCAACACCTTGGTTTTCTTCCTTCCCGGCCTTGACGATGAGGACATTCATCTGCTCACCGGGAACGCGGGCCGGCTTTAAAGCATTAGCTAAATCGTTGATATTGAGGACAGCTACGCCCTGCAGACCGGCGACCTTGTTCAGGTTGTAGTCATTGGTGACGACCTTGGCATTGATCTTGCGGCCCAGGCGGACGAGCTTGGAGTCGACGCCCTGGACGTCGTCAAAATTGTCATTGATGATGCGAACCTCGACGTAGTTATCTTCCTGCATCTGCTTCAAGATATCGAGGCCGCGGCGGCCCTTATTCCGCTTCAGCAGATCCGACGAATCGGCAATGAGCTGAAGTTCTTCCAAGACGAATACGGGAACCAGCAGCGGGCCTTCGAGAAAACCGGTGCTGCAGATTTCGGCAATGCGGCCGTCGATGATGGCGCTCGTATCGAGGAGTTTCCCGGAAAATTCCGGTTCCCTGCGCTTGCTGTGCTCCTTGTTAGGCCTGCCCAGGCGCAAGTTCCCCACGAGGGCGATGATTTCACTCTTCTTGCGGACGGCAATGCTCATGCCGGCGTACCCAAAGACGATATTGAATACGATCGGTCCGTAAGCGCCAATAATCGGCAGTCGAGCGAAGGCCAATCCAATTAAATTTGCAATAATAAGTCCAAAAAGCAAACCTAACGTCCCGACAATGATATCCTGGCTTTCAAAATCGTTGAGTCCTAATTCGATACGATGAATGGCAGCCCAAATAAGGCGCAGCGCAAAAGGCGAAATGCCATAGCCTACGAGAGCACCGAGAATGATGCCGATGATGTAGGTCATGACGGCCATGATGGTCGTTCCAAAAATGCTGCCGTGGAAAAATTCACCTTCAATTTCCGCACTGATAAAAGGAGTCCCGATGAGCTGATCGGCAATCATGACAAAAATGACCACCATGATCAGCATGATGACGCCCTTCATGATATTATCAGCTACAATGCGGGCGTTAAATTTCTTCGATTTCCGTCCTTTATAGTCCGAACTCGTTTTATCTTCCATAACGTAAAAGACACCTCTCTCTCCACATCTCATTGTAACTGTACTAGTTTACCACATTTCCGGGCAATGTACCACAATTGCCCCGTAAAGTTTTTTGGGTTGATTGTATAATGAATTCGGACATATAAAAAGAGACACAAACGGAGATCTCT
>NZ_UQBH01000037.1 GCF_900539295.1 uncultured Megasphaera sp. | reverse complement strand
TACTTACCCCCAGTGTAACTGGGGGTTTTATCATGCCTATTCGGCGCCAAAAAAAGGGCGTCCCATGACAAGTCATGAGACGTCCTTTTATTCGGAGTCAAACGATGATATTATTTGCCTTCAAAGGTAGCTTTACGTTTTTCAACGAAAGCAGCCATGCCTTCTTTCTGGTCGTGCGTGGAGAAGCAGAGGCCGAAGACTTCAGCTTCGTAAGCGATGCCGGTTACGACGTCGCAGTTGATGCCGCGGTTGATAGCAGCTTTGGAGAGCTGTACAGCGACCGGAGCGTTCTTCGCGATTTTGCCTGCCAATTTGAGGACAGCCGGCATTAATTCTTCCTGAGGAACGACTTTGTTTACGAGACCGATAGCTTTTGCTTCTTCAGCACCGATCATGCCGCCGGTGTAGATGAGTTCTTTAGCCTGGCCGCGGCCGACAACACGGGTCAGACGCTGGGTGCCGCCAAAGCCCGGGGTAATGCCGAGACCGACTTCAGGCTGGCCGAATTTTGCGTTTTCCGATGCATAGCGGATGTCGCAAGCGCAGGAAAGTTCGCAGCCGCCGCCGAGGCAGAAGCCGTTGATAGCAGCGATAACAGGCTGAGGCATGTTTTCGATTTCCGTGAAGACGTTCTGACCGAACTGGCCCCATTCGCGGCCTTCAGCCGGAGTCTTGGTAGCCATTTCTTTGATGTCTGCGCCGGCAACGAAGGATTTTTCACCGGCACCGGTGATGACGACGACTTTAACGTCTTTGTCGACGGAGATCTTTGCGATAGCGTCTTTTAATTCCGTAACCGTGTCGAGGTTCAAAGCGTTCAGCGCTTTCGGACGATTGATGGTAATCGTTGCAATACCGTTTTCTACTGCACAAAGAATGTTCTGGTAATCCATGAGATAAACCTCCTAAAACAACTGATATAGAATAGTATAGAATGAGTATAGAAAAGGATGATCTCCTTCCAAGGTGGAACCAAAGCACCGGACCGCCCCCGGTGAGTTGGAGAGACGCATCGCTTTTATGACCTGTAATTCTTTAAAAATAATACGGGGTGTGATAGTCACGCCCCGTATTCAATTAGCTGAATGCTAACTTATTTCGTGTAATCGTAGAAGCCTTTGCCAGTCTTACGGCCGAGGTAACCAGCCTGGACGTATTTCTTGAGCAGCGGGCACGGACGATATTTGGGATCGCCGAAGCCGTCATAAAGAACTTCCATAACGTGGAGAACAACGTCGTTACCGATAAGGTCGCAGAGAGCCAGAGGTCCCATGGGATGGTTGAAGCCGAGTTTGCAGACGTTATCGATGTCTTCTTTGGAAGCAACGCCTTCCATCAAAGCCTGGATAGCTTCGTTGAGCATCGGAATGACGATACGGTTGCCGGCGAAGCCCGGGAAGTCGTTAACTTTAACCGGAGTTTTGCCGAGGTCTTTCGACAACTGTTCGATCTTAGCGTAGGTTTCTTCAGACGTAGCGATGCCGTTGATGAGTTCGAGCAGCTTCATGACCGGAGCCGGGTTGAAGAAGTGCATGCCGATAACTTTGTCCGGGCGTTTCGTAGCTGCGCCGATCTGGGTGATAGCCAGGGACGAGGTGTTGGAAGCGAGGATCGTGTGTTCCGGGCAGAATTCGTCGAGTTCTTTGAAGATAGCCGATTTGATCTTCAAGTCTTCGATAGCAGCTTCGACGACGAGGTCGATATCTTTCATGTTTTCAGGTGTACGGGTTACGAAACCGGAGATGCGAGCCATCGTTGCATCTTTTTCTTCCTGAGTCATTTTTTCTTTAGCGACTAATTTGGTCAGGGATTTGTCGATCTTGGCCTGGCCGCCGGCGATAAATTCGTCTTTAATATCGTTCAAGACAACGTCCCAGCCGTGCGTAGCGAAAACCTGTGCAATGCCGGAACCCATCGTACCAGCGCCAATAACCATTACTTTACTCATGTTTAACTCCTCCTTCGTCGCGTGATTTTTTTCACTAGAGTAGTCTAAAAAAAAGTCACACGCCTCATAAATAAGATTCACTGCTTACATTGATAGTATACCACACACACCAAAAAAATCCACTAAAAAACGGCACTTTTTTCATTTTTTCACATTTATTACATGCATTTTATGCAAGCCGTTTTAAGTCAAGTTACTTATTTTCATTCTTCGATACAATTACGGCATGGAAATACGTTACGTTATGAACGTATGTTATCAAAGTTACGTCTTTTTTCACAAAGTGAATACTTCTTCATACCCAACGGGAATTATGCGTGAAGGAGACGGCTGCTCTTTCGGGACTGACAAAAAAAAGCACCGCACCGGAGTGAACCGATGCGGTACGGAGTGAGCTTTATTGTTGTCCCTCATTGAGGGCTTTTAAGAGAGCGCCTCGTTTTTCGTAGGAAGCGCGGTACATCTTGGTGTTTTCTTTCTGCGGAACGTAGGTCGCCTTGACTTCCAGCTGGCGCTGGAGGGCTTTTTTCAGGTCTTTGATATCGCCAGCCGCGTAGGCTGCGACGATGCAGTTGGTCGGTACGGCTCCGCCGGCTACTTTCAGGGTAACGACGGTCGTATCGAGCATGTCGGCCTTGATCTGATTCCACAGGGCATCGCGGCTGCCGCCTTCGGTGATGGTCAGGTGCTTCAAGGCGATGCCGGCTGCGCGGTACTGATCGGTGACTTCCATGTAGTCGTAGCCGATGCCTTCGAGGACGCAGCGCCACATGGCGCCCTGGTCGGAGTCGAGGGTCAGGCCCGTAAAGGTACCGCGGACGTTGGGATAGGCGCTGTCGCCGCCCGTAAGGTAGGGCAGGAACATGGCGCCGTCGCAGCCCGGTTTATGGCGCTTGGCCAGTTCGTCGAGGGTCGCGTAATAGTCGTCCCCTTCTTCTCTGGCGATGCTGTCTTTAAACCAGCGCAGGGCCAGACCTCCGGTGCGGACCATGCCCCAGTAGAAATACGTTCCCGGCAGGGTTCCGGAGTTAAAGATCAGGTTGCTCCCCGGGACCGACAGTTCCGGCAGGATGCCATCCGTTGCGGCGCAGAACATGGCACAGGTCCCGGCGACGTCAACGGCGTTGCCCGCTTCCAAAATCCCGCTGCCCATCATGGATTCCATCGTATCACCGGCGCCGGCGCAGATGGGAATGCCTGCGGGGAAACCCGTTTCCATGGCGTCTTCTTCGCAAAGATAGCCGATGATATCCCAGGGCTTTACGATGCGCGGCATGTAGGACCGGGAAATTCCGAGGATGTCCAGTTGTTCCTGAGACCATTCTTTTTTGACGACGTCGTAACCGAGGCCCCAGCCGGACATGGTGCCCCAGTCGATGAAGGCGTCGTCGCCTTTAAGACCGGCCAGATGCATCAAGACGTAGGGGCAGTTGTGGACGAACTTGACGCCCTTTTCCTGCCAGGCCGGCACGTTCTTCATGAACCAACGGGCAAACATGGCCGGGAACATCATGTTCGGTTCGGCATTGCCCGTTTCCCGTCCCCAAATGTCGAGCTTCTGCGCTTTCAGGGCTTCTACGTCGTCGCGGGTGCGGCTGTCGAGGTAGTTGACATAAGGCGTTACGGCCTTGCCGTCGGCGTCGATGCCGGCGATCCCACAGATGATGCCGTCGCCCATGATGGCCCGGACTTTGCTGACGTCCCAGCCTTTTTCTTCCATCTGACGGCTGCACGACGCCATGCACTGTTTGATGAGGCGATAATATTCATCGACATCCATCTGTACCCAGCCGGGCTTAGGATATGCCAGATGGGTCTTGGCCGTATCCATGGCCAGGCAGTGCTGTTCGTCGTCGTAAACGGCTACTTTGACGCTCTGTGTTCCGGCGTCAAAACCGATATAATACTTATCACTCATTGATACCACAATCCTTTCATCAGCCGTGGCAGTCCTTGACGATGCCGCCGATACGTCCGACCAGGCCCGTCGTCGATTGGTTGGGCTTGGGGAAACGCTTGAGGCTGGTCAGGGCTTCAACGTAACAGAAATATTCTTCCATTGCCAGTTCAATGGCTTCGAGGGTCTGTCCGTCGATATGTTCAATGAGGGCCAAATCGTGCTGTTCATAGCGGTTGATGTAGCCGTAAAGCGAGGTAAAGGTGCCAGTATGCTTGGTATAAGAACAGAAGAAGCAGTATTCGATGACGGCGTCGCATTTTTTCAGGGTCTGCTCTTCGGCAGCACTCGAAAATTCCGAGCGTTCCTGGATGATGGTCTTCACCCAGTTGTTGATGACGCCTTCAAAAAAAGTAAATAATGACAACAATGCCGCCCGATAGTACCGGCGGGATAAAAAGATGCCTTTCTTCGTTTCCTTTTCTTCCTGCATGACAGCCCGTTGCTTAAATGTAGAGTAATCCTTCCACAGTTCTTCATAGATCGAAGCCTGCAGTATATCCATATCACCGTTCTTGAAAATGGTGACGTCAATCTTGGCCTTCATGAAATCGGCTGTCCTCCTACTTGGATAATTTCAAAAAATCTGGTTCTTTCTCGGCCATGCGGCTGAGGATCTTTTCATATCCGCCGCTGCCGTAAACAAGGCAGCGCTTGATACGGCTGATCGTCGCCGTACTGGCACCGGTCTTTTGGACGATGTCCTCATAAATGTCGCCGGCTTTGAGCATGCGGGCCACTTCGAGTCTCGCTGAAATGGCTTTCATTTCCTGAATCGTGCAGATGTCTTCGAAAAATTCATAACATTCGTCGACGTTTTTTAATTCCAATATCGCCCGAAACAGTTGGTCGTGCAGATGATCCCGTAATTTTTCATTCACTGCCACGGTACATCCCCTCCTTCTGAGACAGATTTTTCTTGCTGAGGCCGTTCCTTTAGTCGGCTAAATACAAGAATTATTATACGGCAATAATGACATTCTGTCGAGAGAAAAAGCCCCTCCAACAGGAGAGGCTCTGTCCTTTGCCGCTTACATGGCGAAGAGATCGATTTGTTCGTCTTCCGGCAGGTCGCCTAAGCAGCCGCCTTCGCTCATGGCGTCGATGAGGGACTGGGAAACCTTGCCGCGTATCTTGAGATCGGCTTTCGAACTGAAGGGCGAGATGGCCCGTTCGGCAACGATCTGTTCGGCAACGCTGGCCCCCAGGCCGTCGATGGCCGTAAAGGGCGGCAGGATCTTGCCGTCGCAGATGGTGAATTTGGTCGCATCGGAACGGTTGATGTCGACGTTCAGGAAGGAGAAGCCGCGAAGGCTCATTTCCTTGGCCAGTTCCAGGGCCGAATAGAGGTCCTGTTCGATCTTGGACGCGCTCTTGCCCTTGGCGGCGATTTCCTTCATGGCCCGTTCCTGGCCTTCGAGGCCGTGGATCATGGCCGACAGTTTGAAGGCCTTGGCCCGGATGGTGAAGTAGGCGCAGTAGTACGCCAGGGGCTGGTTGATCTTATACCAGGCGATGCGGAAGGCCATCATGACGTAGGCTACGGCGTGAGCTCTCGGGAAGAGGTAGCCGATTTTTTGGCACGAGTCGATGAACCACTGCGGGATGTGGCCGGCTTTCAATTCGCCTTCGTAATCGGTCGTCTTCTGGCCGAGTTTGTTGGGCTTGTCGATGCCTTTGCCCTTACGGACGTTTTCCATGACCTTGAAGCTGGTCTTGGGCTTGATGCCGTGTTCGATGAGATAGTTCATGATGTCGTCACGGGTCGAAACGGCTTCCTTCAGGGGAACCGTGCCGGACGTGATGAGGTCCTGTGCGTTGTTCAGCCAGACGTCGGTACCGTGGGAGAAACCGGAAATTCGGACCAGTTCTGAGAAGGTCTTGGGCTTGGTATCGACCAGCATCTGACGGACGAAGTTGGTGCCGAATTCAGGGATGCCCAGGCTTCCGACTTTGGAGCCCAGTTCTTCCGGCGTCACGCCGAGAGCCTTGGTCGAGCTGAACAGGCTCATCGTCGCCGGATCGTCGAAGGGAATGGTCGTCGCCTTGATATGGGTCATGTCTTCAAGCATGCGGATGACCGTCGGATCATCGTGGCCGAGGATATCGAGCTTGACCAGTCGGCCTTCGATGGAGTGGTAATCGAAGTGGGTCGTAATGATGCCGCTGTCTTTCTTATTGGCCGGGTACTGGACCGGTGTAAAGTGATGGACGTCCATATCGCGGGGGATAACCATGACGCCGCCCGGATGCTGGCCCGTCGTATTTTTTATGCCAACGCAGCCCGAAACGAGGCTGTTGACGTAGGCGTCGTTGACTTTGATGCCCTTGGCTTCAGCCCATTTCATGACGTAGCCGTAGGCCGTCTTGTCTTTTACGGCACCGATGGTACCGGCGCGGAAGACGTTGTCCTTGCCGAAGAGTTCTTCCGTATATTTATGAGCCTTGGGATGGTATTCGCCGGAGAAATTGAGGTCGATATCGGGGACCTTGTCGCCGTCGAAACCGAGGAAGATGGCAAAAGGAATGTTGTGACCGTTCTTTAAGAGCTGCTCGCCGCATTCGGGGCAGGTCTTGTCGGGCAGGTCGAAGCCGCCGCCGTACTCCCCTTTCGTATAGAAATGGCTCCAATGGCACTTGGGGCAGACGTAGTGCGGAGGAAGCGGGTTGACTTCGGTGATGCCGGACATGGTGGCCACGAAGGACGAGCCGACAGAACCACGGGAACCTACGAGGTAGCCGTCGTCGTTGGAGTGCTTAACCAATTTATGGGCGATGTAATAGAGGACGCCGAAGCCGTGGCCCAAGATGGACGTAAATTCTTCTTCAAGGCGGTCTTCGACGATCTTCGGCAATGGCGTGCCGTAGATTTCATGAGCCTTGTCGTAACACATCTTCTTCAAGGCTTCGGACGAACCGGAGATTTCCGGGAAGTACAGCGTTTCCTTCGGAATGGGCCGGCAGTCGTCGATCATGTCGTTGACCTTATTGGGATTGGTAATGACCACTTCCCGTGCCCGGTCTTCGCCGAGGTAGGAAAATTCTTCCAGCATTTCATCCGTCGTGCGCAGGTAGAGGTCGGGCTGGAATTCGGCATCTTTGAAACCCTTGCCGGTCATGAGGATTTCCCGGTAGATCTTGTCTTCGGGATTCATGAAGTGAGCGTCACAGGTGGCGACGGTCAATTTCCCCAATTCGTCACCGATTTTTAAGATCGTCCGGTTGATGTCGCGCAGCCCTTCTTCGTCGGCGACATAGCCTTCGCGGACCAGGAAGCCGTTGTTGGTCAGGGGCTGGATTTCCAGGTAATCGTAGTAATCGGCGATTTTCTTCAATTCTTCATAGGGCAGTTTTTTCTGGACCATGGAGCGGACCAATTCGCCCGCTTCGCAGGCCGAGCCCAGGATGAGCCCTTCCCGGTATTCGTCCAGGACGGCCCGGGGAATGCGGGGACGGCCGCGGTAGATGTATTTCAGATGGGAGATGCTGACCAGTTTGTACAGGTTGCGGATCCCGGTCTGGTTTTGGGCCAGGATGATGATATGGTACGACTGGTCGATCTTGTCGTCAAAGAGGTAGCCTTCCATGCCGTAGATGACCTTGATGCCGTTGCTCTTGTCCGTCGAGATTTCCTGCAGGAGCGGGAAGGACTGGACGACGCCGTGGTCGGTGACGGCAATGGCCGGGTGATGCCATTTTTTGACGGTCTTGATGAGCTGTTTGACCGTGATCAAGGCATCCATGTCGCTCATGACCGTATGCAGGTGGAGTTCGACGCGGGGCGTCGGATTATTATCTTCCCGTTCGACCGTTCCGCCAGCAGCTTCCATCATGTCATAGGCCATGAAGACGTAGTCGTTCTGATAGTTGTCGTACTGGATGTTGCCGTGGATGCGGACGAAGGCGCCGGGCTGCAGTTTTTTCTTGAGGCAGTCATATTCTTCCGGCGTCATCGTATTCTTGCGGCGGAATTTGCCGCTGCCGCCCTGATTGCTGACGTCGAGGAATTTTTTAGCCGAAATGCCGTTGCTGCTGTCGGCCATCTGAAAGGTCAGGAGAATACGCTTGGATTTCAATTCCCGGAATTCGACTTTGACGATTTTGCCCTGAAGGACGACGTCGTTCTGCTCTTCGCCGAGGACGTCGTTGATCGGTACGGCCTGACCGCCGAAAGCCCGGCCCATCCAGACCCGGCTGTCGCCGCCGGTCTTAGTGCCGCCGCTTCCCTTGCCGCTTTTGGTGACATTGCACGACGAGACAGAGGCGCACTGGCAGGCCTTTTTGTAGTCTTCGTCGTCATATAAGTCGTTGTCGACTTCATAAAGGGACTCGTACGAATCTTCGTGGGGAATGCCGTAGCCTTCAAGGTCGTCCGTCGAGATGTCGGCAACCTGCCGCAGGGGATCGTTTTCCGGCACGGACAAGGCCATGTCGCCGCCGTGAAAGACGGACGTCACCTGGTGTTCGATGGAAACGGAGCCGTCGAGGCCCAATTTCCGGCAGACGCGGTCGCGGAGGAGGTCCATGTCACTCGGGGCATAGGACGCCTCGGTCTTGACCTTCCAGGCGTGCCGTTCAAGGTCAGCCGCAATGGAGGCGACGGTGACGGTCTGGCCGCCGTCGATGGGAATCAAAATGTCATTTTTGGGAACAATATGCCAAACTTTCATATATTATCCTTTCTTTCATGCCCGATGGAAGGCTACTCTTCGTCGGAATAGTCCTCTTCATCGTAAGCGTCTTCGTCATCGCCGGCAGGGGCTGCCGGGATGTTGAATTCCATCATGTCGTGCGGCGCATTGAGGAGCGGATCCTGAGGCTGGAGATCAGCCGTGCTGACCACTTCTTCACTGTCTGCATCCGGCGTCAAGACGATGGCATCGTTGGGGTCGTAGTGCGACGTAATGAGATCGATGTGGCGGTCACCGTCACTGTAGGTAATGGTCCGGCGGATGGTGATGTCGTGACCGTCGTAGCCCCACTGCTTCAAGGTATCGTCGGTGACGCTGTCATCATGCTTCTTGATGACTTTATGAGGGAGATTCTGGAGATGTGTCGTTTCAAAGGTGACTGTGCTCGTATCGGCGTGGTTGCCTAAGATATAGGTCGTCACCGTATTGGCCCCGACGACGGTATAGACGGCGACGGGGTGCTGGAAGGGATTGGTAAAGGCAAAGTCCAGGCCGTCATCGGCAACGGTGGCATCCATGCCGACCGGTACGTAGGCTGCCGGGGCAAAGTGCGGTTCCCGGCTGGCGATGAAGAGGCCTGCCCTGAGGGCTGCGTTGAACAGTGTCGTGCTGACCTGGCAGACGCCGCCGCCCACCGATTGTTCCAGTCTGTTTTCAAAGTAAGACGGGGCCTGTTTATAGCCCTTATCTGCCGTTCGCGTGCCGACGTATTTATTGAAAGAAAAGTCCTGCTGGCTGGCAACGAAGGCATGATTCAGGCGTTCTTGGGCCAATTTGATATTGGTGTTGCGGTCGGGGTTGGAATTGTCGAAATGGGTCGTGTAATAGGACAGGACCGTATCGATATCCTTCAAATCGCCGCTCTTGACCTCAGCCTGTTCGCGGCTGTCGACGGGCACGTCGATGTCCCCGGTCTGGCCTTTATGCAGGCTGTCGGTAATGGAATCCTTGAGGCCGGCCGTGTTGATGACGATGCGGTCTTTTTCCGGTTCGACGGCGACGGTCTTATTGTCTTCCTTGACATAGGCAAAGGCATTTTCCGGCGCCTTGTCATGCTTATCGTGGAGGTCGTTTAAGGCCTTGTCGAGTTTTTCTTCATCGACGGCAATGGCCAATGGGATGTCCTTGCCATGCATCAAGGTCCCGGCAACATCGGCCACGCGCTCCCAGGGCATGCCCTGCCGGCCGATGAGGTGGAGTTCATCGTCGATGTACTGGCGGTCGAGTTTGGCTCCGAGTTCATCGAGGCTCAAGGTCGTATCGACGCCGTCAGCTGCCAGGCGGATCTTGCGCCCTTCGATATCCTTAGCATGGATGTCGAGATAATTGGCAATGTCTTCATCGGTCATATCCTGAACGGAATGGCCGTCGAGGGTCACCATCTGTTCGGCCCGGGTCTGGGCGGCAAAGAATCCGCCGAATCCCAAGATGCAAAGGGCAACTACAGCACCGCCTATTTTTTTCCATGAACGAGATTTCGGAGCCGGCAGCCCATGTCTTTCCCGATACCGGCGGCGGTATTCCTTCATTCTCTCTTTTCGTTCCTTTTCTGCTTCCGTCACGATCTAACCTACCTTTTCACACTACAATACAGACAAATAAGGGCTCCCATATCGGCCGGCGACGCCTTCCCGCAGCGGATATGGAGCTGTAAGGTAAAAATATTGCAAATACAACGTTCTAACTCTTCTATTGTCCAATAAGATGCGACTTTTTGCAAGTGGTATAAAACATATTTCACACTTCGCCCCTTATTGACGGCCTGGAGGACCTGTTCCCGCTGGCGCTGACCGGCATGGGCCCGCAGCAGTTCTTTATAGGCCAGGAGCAGGCGCAGGCGCGACAGCATATAGCCGGTGTTCTTCAAAAAGGCATCCTGTCGGCTGAACAAGCCTTCGACGAAAGGCAGGGTCTTTTCTCCGTTTCGGCTGAGGAAGGCATCCATGAAGGTAAAGAGGTTCTTTTCCATCGTGCCGGCAAAGAGGCCCCCTAAATCGGCCGTATCGACGCGCTGTTTCCCGTCAGGCAGGGTAATGCACAATTTATCCAGCTCGGAAAAGACGTAGAGCAAAGAGATGCTGCCCCAGGTCTGAAAGAGGCTCTGCAAAAAGGCGATGCCCTCGCGGCTGAGGCTCTTGCCCCGGTCTTTCAGATAGGCCGTCACATAGGGCATGATCGTCTTTTCCGTCACGGCGTCGGCTGCGACGACTTCGGCCATGGGTTTCAAGGCCTTAAAAAAGGCACTGCCCGTATCCATGTTTCCCTTGCTGTAAAACAAGAGGCTGTTGCCGCCGTCGAGGCGTCCCGCTTCGTCGAGGAACCACTGTTCTTCCTTGTTCAATTTACTCCGCGACCGTCCGCCTCGTTTGAGCGGCAAAAAAGGACAGTCATACCAGACGGTGACCGTCCCGCTGCTGAAAAGGCTCGTCCCCTGGAAGGATTCGACGACCGTCGCCGCGGCGGCATCCTTTTGAAAGGACTGCACTTCAGCATCGCCGCCGGCTCGCTTCCGGGCCGCATCGAAGAAACGCCTGCGCCCTTCTTCCATGAGATACGATTCGGATCCGTAAATAATCATTATATTCTTGGTGTTGTTCATGAATGTTCCTCAACAAATGTAGTGACGCGCCACTGACCCTTATAGCGAAAGAGGCGCAGTTGTCCGTCCCGAGACAAAAGGTACGAGGCCACGCCGAAACTGTCGGCCGCCTCTCCCCATTCGGCAAAGGCCCCGTCGCCGCGGCGTCCTTCATAGACGACGGTCGCCATGGCCGAGGCGGGAAAGGTATTTCCGTCCCAGCCCGACAAATCGCGGATCTCCCAAAGGACCGGCTCGTCGGAAAAAGACGGCGGCACGGTCTTTACGCCGCGATAAGGAATGTCTCCCCTGCCCGGCCCGGACAAGAAGGTGAACCCGTCCCGAAACAGGCTCTCCGTATAGGCCCTGTCTTCACCTTCAACGACGCACTGGCGAAGGCAGAAGATGCCGTTGGCGCGAAGGGCCGGAATGACGACGACCGCCGCCTGTTCGGGATTGGAGAATCTCGATTTATTATACCATAAATCGGCCGATCTATCTTCATAAATAATGGCCGTCGCCTGATCGCGGCCGGCGTCAAAAATTAGGAGACCGGGCCCCGTCGGCCGGGCAGTCCAAGTAAGGACCAGGGCCAGAAAAAGAGGCAGGGCGATTTTTTTCCGAAGAGCCGGCCAAAAGAAAAAGGCCACGGCAAGATACCAGGCCAGCCAGGCCCAGAGGGATGGTTTTCCGGCCCACAATCGGCTTCCCGGCAGGGCGGCGATAAAGGCATTTCCCTTTAAGGCCAGGGCCAGGAAGGGTTTCAGGCTATAGAGGATGAGGTCGGCGCCGGAGCCTGACACCGGGGACAGGACGGAAGCGCCGAGGCCGAGGACCATGACCAGGTCGAGGACCGGTGCTACGACGACATTGGCCAAGAGCGAATAGACGGGAAAGGAAAAGAAGGCCGAAAAGAGCAAGGGCACGACGAGGACCTGGGCCGCTAAGGAGACGGCCAGGCAGTTTCTCAAAAATTCCGGCAAAAAAGACAGGGCCTCCGAAATCCGTTTATAGAATAAGACGATGCCTGCCGAGGCGCTGCATGACAGGCGAAAACTCAAGTCGAAAAAGAGATACGGGCTGTAGAGCAGCATCCCCATGACGGCCAAGGCCAGGGCATGGCCTGCCCCATAGTCCCGCTTAGCCGTCAAGCTGAAGGCGCTGATGGAGCCCATGATGGACGCCCGGACGACAGGCGACGTAAAATCAGCCAAGGCGCTGTAAAGGAGGAGAAAGCCTGCCGACAAGATAAAGAGGGTTGTCCCGCGAAGGCCGGCGGCTCGGCCGATCACTTGGAGTACAGCCAGCAAGAGAGCCACGTGAGACCCGGAGACGGAGAGGATATGAATGAGGCCCGTCGTACTGAAGGATTCGAGGAGTCCCGGCGGCAGTTCATCGTAGTGGCCGCCAAAGAGAAGACTCGACAAGACGGGAGCATAGTCCTTCCCCAGGACGGCTTGGTAGCGGCCGGTCAAGGCCTCCCGCAGCCTTTGGAGAAAAGCCGTCATCCCCGACGGCGGGGCTATGGGCTGAACGCCGTCCCCTTCTTTTCCAAAGAGGCGCAGCCAAACGCCCTTTTCCCGGTCGCGGTGGAGGGCGTCGTACATGCCGTCATTTTTGTAATACGTCAAGGGCCGGCTCTGACCGGTAACCTTCAAAGTTTCCCCAACGACGGGGCCGTCGGGGACGGTCACATAGGCCCTGCCGGCTCCGGGATGGGACCGCTCGTCATCGACATAGGCATAAGACGCGACATCCATGACATAGCGCCCCATGGCCCCTTTGTCGTTTGTAAAAACGCCCCTTTTTTCAACCAGCGTCCCCTGCAGGATGAGATCGGCGCCGGCCGCCTGATGAGGCAAGGCATCGTACGAGTCTGCCGCCATCTGAAGGCGGGCTCCGCCGAGGCAGAAAAAGGCCAGGGCCAGGAAAACGATAAGGGCCTTTCGCCGCCAAAAGGCGCAGAGGACGACCCCGACGGCGGCCAACAGAAAAAGAGCCCCCCAAAACAGAAGGGGCCGCGAAAGGCAGTCGCCGGCGGCGATTCCCGCTCCGAAAGCTGCCGCCAGGGACAGGCTGAGCCAGATTGGCCGTATCGAAAGGGCCGTCATAAGCCGACCTTATCCTTTAATTTTTGGAATTTTGCCGGGCCGATTCCCTTGACCTGTTGGAGCTCTTCGACGCTGTTAAAGGCACCGTGCTCCCGGCGATAGGCCAGGATGTTTTCGGCCATGGCCGGCCCGATGCCCGGCAGGGTCCGAAGCGCTTCTTCGTCGGCCCTGTTTAAAGAGACCTTCCCTTCTTCCCCCGGCGCCGGCGGGACGCCGTTCCAGTCATAGGGGATGTGGATATGCATACCGTCAGCTGCCTTATCGGCGAGGTTCACACCGGCCGTATCGGCATAGGCCGCCATGCCGCCTGCCGTCTGTACGGCTTCGCCGACGGTCTTTCCCCCGTCGAGGGCATAGAGTCCGGGCTTGTTCACAGCTCCCGTAACGTAGATAAAAGCCTTGTCCGGCAAGGGTTCTTCGACGACCGGCACCGGTTCGGCCACAGCCGGAAAGATATCCTGACTGAATTGGCTCACGGCCAACAGAACCGCCAGGGTTCCCAGCAGAACGATTTTTTTCATGGGCCTTCCCTCCCTATCCTAAGGTATATCTACAGTTTGCCTTATCATCAGGAAGGAAAGAAAAAGTTTAATCACTTTCTAACGGGCCGACCCTTTATTCAGAAAATCTTAAGATTCCCCCATTTACCAGCTGCCCTTGGATTTCCAGAAGTTCTTCTGGAGCATGACCAGGAGGGTGAACATTTCAAGGCGCCCTAAGAGCATGGACAGGCAGAGGATGGACTTTGAAAAGAGGGACAATTCGGCATAGGTCGAGGTGGCCCCGGTGATGCCGAAAGCAGGGCCGATACAGCCCATGGTCGAGACGCTGATGCCGATGGCGTCGAAGACGTCGATGCCGTCAAAGGTAAGGAGGAGAGCCCAGAGGGCGATGAACATGATGTAGAGGAAACAGAACTGGGCCACGCGGACGACCGTATCGTCGCCGATGCGGTGGCCGTTGATGGTCATGCCCAGGACCTGATTGGGATGAAGCTTCGTTTTCGCCGCATGCCAAATATACTGGGCCATGATGACCACGCGCGACACCTTAAGACCTGCCGCCGTCGAACCGGCACAGCCGCCGGAAATCATGAGCATCAGCAAAATACCTTTGGAAAAAGTCGGCCAGCGGTCGAAGTCAGCCGAGACGAAGCCTGTCGTAGCAATGGATGCCGCCTGGAAAGACGAGTGACGGAGGGCCGTCGCAACGCCTTCGCCGAAAGAGCTCATGAGGTTGAGGCCGATGAGGACCGTTGCCGTCGCGACGATCAAGAGATAGACCCGAAATTCCATATTCTCCCAGAGGACGCCCCAGCCCTTCTGCCAGGCCCGGTAATACAAGGCGTAGTTGCCGCCGGTGAGGACCATGAAAAAGGTCATCCAGCCTTCGACAGCCGGGCTTTCAAAGTGGGCCGCACTGGAATTGTACGTCGAAAAGCCGCCGGCCGAGACCGTCGACAAGGCGTGATTGGCCGCGTCGAGAAAATCCATGCCGCAGATGAGGAAGATGACAAAGGCGATGGCCGTAAAAGCCAGGTAGATGCGAAAGAGGACCTTGGTCATGTCGTGAAGCCTGGGCAGGACGCGCTCCCTCGTGGGGCCTGTCGATTCGGCATTATACATGTAAAAGACAGCCGACTGGCCGGCTTCAGGCAAGAGGGCGATAAAGATGACGATGATCCCCAGGCCGCCGAGCCAGTGGGTCATGCTGCGCCAAAAGAGCAGGCTTTGAGGCAGGATTTCGAGGTCCGTAATGACCGTCGCCCCGGTCCCGGTAAAGCCGGAGACGCTCTCAAAGAGGCCGTCAAAATAAGACAGATAGCCGCCGAGACAGTATGGCAGCATGCCCAAAAAAGTAGCCAGCATCCAGCCGATGCCGGTAATGGCAATGCCTTCGCGCATGGTCAGTTTCTGCGTCCGCACCCGGCCGTAGTTCAGGCAGGCCCAGCCGATGAGGCCGCAGAGAACGATACTGCCGACGAAGGCCGGCCAGCTCGATTCTCCCATGATGAGGGCCATAGCCAGGGGCAAAAAAATAACGCCGCCCTCAGCCAAAGCTATTTTTCCTAAAAATCGAGAAATGACGCGTAAGTCCATATGATCCCCTTCATAAAAATAATTTTCTTTATTATACCATGAGGCGCTTCGGAAACCAAAAACATAGCCGCCTCCATCTATGATATAATAACAGAAATCACTAAATTTATCAGTAAGAAAGGATGACCGTCATGTCCCATGACTCTATCGATACCTTATTAACCTTCATTGCCGACAGCCCGTCGCCGTACCACACGGTGAGCGCGTCGAGAGCTCTCCTCGACGAAGCCGGCTTCACGGCCCTTTCCTTGGAAGAGGCGCCGTGGCACCTTCAAAGCGACGCTGCCTACTACGTCCCGGTCTACGGATCGGGCCTCATCGCCTTCCGGACGGGGCAAAACATCCGCCGCCACCTTCGCATCAGCGCCGCTCACACCGATTTTCCCTGCCTGCGCATCAAGCAGCGGCCGGAAATCCGCGAAAAGGGCTATCTCAAAGTCAACGCCGAAGTCTACGGCGGTCTCCTCCGCGAATCGTGGCTCGACCGCCCCTTGTCCCTGGCCGGTGCCGTCGCCTTGGAAACGAGCGATCCCTTCCGTCCCAAGCGGCACCTCATCGACCTCAAAAGACCGGTCCTGACCATTCCTCGCCTGGCCATCCACATGAACCGCAAGGCCAATCAAGGCATCGAGCTCAATCCCCAAAAAGACCTCCTGCCCCTCCTGGGCCTCGACGGAAAAGACGTGACAAACCATTTCTTCCTCGACTTCTTGTCGGAAACCTGCCGCTGCCTTCCCGAAGCGATCCTGTCCTATGAACTGACGGTCTATCCGACGGAACCGGGCTGCCGCCTCGGCTGGCACGACGAATTCGTCTCGTCGCCCCGCCTCGACAACCTGACGTCGGTCCTGGCCTCGCTGACGGCCTTAGTGAATGCCGCCGATGCCGACGGCTTAACCGTCGTCGCCCTCTTTGACAACGAAGAAGTGGGCAGCCAGACGAAACAGGGCGCCGATTCCGTCGTCCTGCCGGGCATCCTGCGCCGCATCTACCGAGCATTCGGCCTGACCGACGACGAACTCTCGGCCGACGTCGCTAAGGGCTTCATGCTGTCCGTCGACGTAGCCCACGCCATCCACCCCAACGTGCCGGAAAAATGCGACATCACCAACCAGCCCCAAATGGGACACGGCGTCGCCCTTAAGATTGCTAACAGCCAGTCCTATGCCGGCGATGCCGTAGCCGCAGCCGTCGTCAAAGGCCTGTGCCGCAAAGCCGACATCCCTTATCAGATCTTCATGAACCGGTCCGACCTTCCCGGCGGTTCGACCTTGGGTTCCCTCTTATCGGCCAACCTCCCCATCCGGACCATGGACATCGGCATTCCCATTACGGCCATGCATTCGTGCCGCGAATTGATGGGCGCCGCCGACCAGGAGGCCCTGACCCGTCTGATTCAAACCTTTTTCTCATATCTATAATTTCTGTAATTTTTTTGTCATCTATCATATCTGCCAGCATTGACACATTTTGTTCTACATCTTATAATGACAGTGTATATTACAGCATACTGTATAGTATACAGAAAGAGTGGATATGAATGACTCTAGGACAAGAAATTAAGTACTATCGCAAGAAAAACGGCTTAACCCAGACGGCTTTCGGCGACCTCTTCGGTATGTCAAAGCAGGCCGTCTACTCTTGGGAAACAGGTCTTTATTCACCAGATATTTCAGTATTGCTGAAAATGGCTGATTTTTTCCAAATTCCCATCTGTGTCCTTGTCGGCCGCCCCGGCATGTACTGCCAACGAAACGACGACACCCGCAGTAACTGCGACTACTGTGCGCCCATCACTGAAGACGACTGTCTCGTCATCCGGGCCCTCCACGCCTTGCCGCCGGAAAAGCAGCAGGCCGTCAAGACACTCCTCAATATCAAACCGAAGCAGAATGAAAACTCTGAAAAGGGAGATAACTGACAGTACGGTATTGATACATAAAAAATCGGCTCTTTGTCAAATATTGGGGTGCCAACTAAATCATCCACCGCGAATGGACGTG
>NZ_UQBH01000036.1 GCF_900539295.1 uncultured Megasphaera sp. | reverse complement strand
ACTGATTTTACTTACGTCGAGATTCAGATATTTGCGAAAAATATTTGACAGTACCGTCTTTTCGCGTCTATACCGTTTTTTTAGCTGAACTTTTTTACACCATGACAGCTTTCATGACCATGGTATCCATTTTTCTTTTTCGCTGCACAACCATCCTCAGCCGTTTTAGACGATGGGAATAATCATCAGCCCTTGCATCTGCCCTGCACGATGCCTTGAAGCCCTAAAAGCGCAAAAAAAGAACCTTGAATGACAGCAAAATCGTCATCCAAGGTTTCTCATTAATAGATTCCCTGTTTAAAAAGGGTCATCATTTCCATCGTAAGGCTGGCTTTTTCTACGTCATCAGGAATATCCTTTCGATCGATCCATTCAGCCGTTGCCAGCTCTCTGTGGTCGACTTTCAAGGTATCGTCGCCATCGAGGTCACAGAAAAATCCCAAGAGGAGGGTATCCGTAAAGCACCAAGGCTGACTCTTATAGAAGGTCAGGTTCTTGACCTTGATGCCCACTTCTTCCATAACTTCACGATGGACAGTATCTTCGATGGACTCGCCGACTTCGGCAAATCCCGCCAAGAGGGCGACATTCTTGTATTCCCGGCCGGCGTATTTCGAAACCAGGAGTTTATCGCCATGGCGGACGGCTACGATGACAGCCGGGCAGATACGCGGATAAATCATCGTATGGCACGTATCGCAATGAACCATGCGTTCCTTGTCGCTGTGCTTCATCGGACGGCCGCAGTGGCCGCAGAAGCGATGATTGCCGTACCAGACGGACAGGGACAGGCCGACGACGCCGGCAAAGGCCAGGTGCCGCGGTGACGCGCCCCTCATAAAAAAGATGTTTACATAAGTAAAGCCGTCTTTTTCCGGCAAGGCTTCCTCAGCCAAATAGAACTGCTGACTGTCTTCGGCAAATAGCCAGCGGAACCGGTCTTCTCCGACATCGGCATAATCGCTGTAAGTCGGATAGACAAAGGACTTTTCCCCGGTCATCTTTACCAGGACCTCCCGCCCGCGATAGGACAAGAGAATGCCATCCCCCGTCAGCGGTACCGGACGGTACTCAACGTGATACGTATGATCTCCGATATCTTGAATCATCAGATAAGCTTCGCCCCTTCATTAGTGCATTTCAAAATGTGCCCCGTCGCGGCGATGCCGTGGTCGTTGAAGCAGTTGATCATGGCTTCCATGATAGCTGTTTCCTTTCCCGTAGCAAAGGCGATGAGCGTCGAACCGGAACCGCTGATTGTCGCCCCGAGGGCACCGGCTTCAACGGCCTTCTTCAAGACCAAATCACCGCTGGGGATAAGGCTCAGCCGGTAAGGTACGTGGAGCTTATCCTGCAGGCCGTAGGAGATGCGGTCGTACTGCTTGGTAAATAACGACGATACGAGGAAGCTGACGCGGCTGACGTTAAAGACGGCATTTTGATAGTCAATCGTCTTCGGCAGTGCTTTTCTGGCTTCTTCCGTCGAGATTTCGACTTCCGGGCTGACCGTCACAAAGGACAGTTCGTCATCGAGGGGAATGGAGTTGGTCAGGGTCTTACCGTCGACCATGACGGAAACGGCAAGGCCTCCGTAAATGGCCGGAGCTACATTATCCGGATGGCCTTCGAGAACCGTCGCCAGAGACAGCATTTCATCGCGGCTCATGGTACTGCCCGTTAAGGCGTCCCCGAGGAGGATGCCGCCGACGAGGGCTGCCGAGCTGCTCCCCAGACCGCGGGCCAGGGGAATGGCGTTGACCAGTTTCAGGGTGCCGCCCTTAGGCAGGGACTGGCGTTTTTTGATGGCTACCGCCTTCATAGCCTGGCCGACCATGTTTTCATCGAAGTTCGTAGGCAGCTTATTGACGCCGAGTCCTTCGATTTCAACAGTAATCGTATCTTTGCCCGGTTCTTCCGTAAAATAAATGTCATTGTACAAGGTCAGGGCAATACCGACGGCGTCAAAACCGGAGCCGACGTTGGCAGATGTAGCAGGAATCTGGACATGCAATGTTTTTGTCATTTCTTACACCTCAATTACACGAATGGCATTTTCAATTTTGCGAACGCACGACAATCCTTCGATTTTCCGGAGCGATGCCTGAACCAGACCATCGGCAGATTTGTCGATAAGGATGACGATTTCAGCGATTTCTGTCGTTTCATCCTTTTGAATCAAAGAACGGATACTGATGTTGTGTTCAGCCAAGACCTTCGATACCGAAGACAAGACGCCGGGCGCATTGTTGACGATCATCCGCAGGTAGTACGGCGAACTGATCTCAGCCTGAGGCTTCAATTTAGCTTCGTGCCATACGTAGCCGCGCTTGCCGGTCATCTTCAGGTTGCGATGGAGAATGACGTTCATGACGTCGCTGACGACGGCGCTGGCTGTCGGAAGAGCGCCGGCCCCCTGGCCGTAGAACATGACGTCACCGACGCCGTTGCCGCGGACGCAGACGGCGTTATAAGCGCCGTCAACGTGAGCCAAGGGATGGTCTTCGCGAATAAAGGCCGGATGAACGTTGAGGGAAATGCCGTCGTCGGATTGACGGGCAATGGCCAAGAGCTTGATGACATATCCCATTTCCGTAGCGTGTTCAATATCTTCCTTGGAGATATTTTGAATCCCTTCGACGGCAACGTCGTCAAAGGTAACGGCCGAATGGAAGCCTAAGGTTGCCAAGATGGCGATTTTGCGGGCTGCATCGTAGCCGCTGACGTCATTGGTCGGATCGGCTTCGGCGTATCCTTTTTGCTGAGCTTCTTTCAATACTTCTTCATACGACGAGCCGTGGGCCGTCATATTCGATAAAATATAGTTCGTCGTCCCGTTCATGATACCGATGATTTCTTCAATGCGATTGCTGTTAAGCGACGAATACATGGGACGAACAATGGGAATACCGCCGGCGACGCTGGCTTCAAACTGAAAGTCGACGTCATGCTCATACGATAAGGTCAGCAAGGGAATGCCGTAGTCGGCAATGAGGTCTTTATTGGCACTGATGACGCTCTTGCCGCGCTTAAAGCACTCTTCGATGCAGTTTTTTGCAAAGTCGGCGCTGCCCATTACTTCGACGACAATTTCGATATCATCGTCGTTGATGATATCATTAAAATCCGTCGTAAGCTGAATAGAATCAGGCAGGCTCTCCATCTTTTCATATTTGTTCAAATCGCGGATAAGGATGCGTTTGATGTTGATCTTGGTATCGAGCTGTTCTTCAATGAGCGGACCGTTCATCATCAATAAATCGACGACGCCTTTCCCGACAGTACCGCAGCCTAATAGAGCAATGGAAACACTTTTCATGGGCCTACCCCCTCTTTCTTCTTATGCTTGTCCGATAATATTTACCCTGCTGACGCCGGACAGTTTTTCCAGGGTCTTCATCAAATCTTCGACAGGTACGGTCATATCCTTGGTTTCAATGGATAAGCTGACATCGGCCATGCCTTGAAGGGGGATGCCCTGATTGATGGTCAGGATGCTCCCGTTATTGGCAGCGACCGTGTTGAGTACCTGCGACAATTCGCCGGGCCGGTCGAAGATCATGACCGACAAGGTAACGATTTTGCCTTGCGTAACGTCATAAAAAGGAGAGACATAGTCCTTATATTTATAGTACGCACTGCGGCTCAAATCCATCATCTGGACGGCTTCATTAATGGTCCTCGTCTGATGGCGCTTGAGGATTTCCTTTACCTTGATGGTCTTTTTAATGGCTTCAGGCAAAATATCCTCGCGGACTAAGTAAAATTTGTGCTCCTTATCATCTTTCACTTGGCATCTTCCCTTTCGCAAAAATATTGATACATCGCCATAAGGCCGGACATGAGCCTCATCTTAGGACGCCAGTTGAGCATCTCCTCGGCCTTTTCACTGTGCAGCGCTGAGCGGTATACGTCCCCTTCGCGTGCATCTTCATAAGAGACGGAAACGCCGGCCCGGGAATAATACAGGAGAATTTCTTTTAGGGCGTTGATCGTCGTCTCGCTCTGGGTACCTATATTATAGATTCCCGGTACGATTCCATCCGCCATAGCCGCCAAATTGGCCCGTACGACGTCGTCGACGTGGATAAAGTCGCGGGACTGATTGCCGTCGCCGTAAATAGTGATATCCTCGCCCCGGACAACGGCCGATACAAAGCGGCTGACGACGCTGCCGTCCTGACCCTCGCCTTCGCCATATACATTGGCATACCGCAAAATGACAGATGGCAGGCCGTGCTGCTGATGACACATCCGGACAGCCGCTTCAGCCTCTGCCATCGCCTGCCCATACCCCGATATGGGCAGAAGCTCATCGTCTTCACGGACGGGAACACGAGCGGCTTCTCCATAAACGGCAGCCGATGAGGCGAAAATAAACCGTTTCACCCCCTGGCGGCAGCACTGGTCGAGAAGGGTCATCAACCCCTTATGGTTCGGCTGTACCTCCCCTTTATTGTCCTGCGAGTGCAAAACAGGCGGGACTTCATGAAAAACCATATCAAACCGGCCGTCGGCAAACAAGGCGGCAACAGCCCGGTCGTCACCGATATCGCCTTCGATACAAACAGCCTTGTCAGAGACCTGTTCAAAAGTCCCTGTATGAAGATTATCAAAGACCGTGACCTCATGACCTTCCTCGATCAAGGATCGGACCAAGCGGGACCCGATGAAGCCGGCCCCTCCGGTAACTAACATATGCAAGACAATCCCTCCCGGATCTTACGGCAGGTCGCCGTAGGTAATGAGTTGAATCTGTTTTTCTTCCAACTTGCGGCGGATAGCCGGTGACAAGAGCGCCTGAAATTCATCCTGCCAATGATAGTCCCAGGAAAAACTCCGACTGAGAGCGGTCGTACTGCGGCCCGGATGCATCATGATCTCATGGACGCCGAAGGGCAGCCTGTCGATGAGATAGGCCAGATTTCCTTCGTTCATGTTGCCGCCGTCGACCATGCCCCAAAAGAAGTCCGTCGTCGTAAAATGAAGGCGATTGACGGAATCCATGGCCTTCTGGGCTAAGTAAGTCAGGCCGTCGCGGCCGGCGATGCGCACAGGGTTGGCCGAGAAGAGTTTGTACGAGTAGGCTTCTCTCGGGATGCGCAGGCGATGGATGCCGTATTTCATCATGAGCGACTGAACGATGTTCCAAATCTGCGGCAGGACATGCAGGTGCTGATGACTGTCGATATGGTCGATAGGAAGGCCCGTAGCCATGATTTTTTCCATTTGGGCATCGAGTTCCCGGTACACCTGGCTGTAATCGAGATGCCCCTGAACGGCCCGTTTAATGACTTCAGGATAACTTTCCGGCATCAGTCCACTGTCAGTCACCAGCGTAGGTACTTCCTGCGGGGACAAAACAGGCGGCAAGGACCCGACAAGGCATAAGTGAATACCGATGCCGAGTCCGGGGCAAGTCCGAGCCAACGAGACGGCTTCTTCAAAGGCCGGCCCCATCGCCAAGAGGGACGCACTGGTCAGCACGCCCCGTTCACAGGCCTCAATAATCGCATGGTTGACTTCTGTATGGATGCCGAAATCATCGGCATTAATAATGACTCTATTCATCTTTTACGCTCCCTGTCCTTTCAGGATGCACTACACCGTCGGCTTAATGACTATTATACACGGACAATCGTATTTTGACAATATCCTTGCCGGGACTATTCAGCAAATTGGCGGTGTGCCGCTTCCACTACTTTTCGCTGCCATTCCTTTAAAGGAATTCCCGTCGCTTCCGCCGCAGCCCGGCAGTCGTCGTATTCGGCAGAAATATTGACAATATCTCCACCGTAACGGCAGACCTTGCAGTGAAGCTCGCGGCCGTCAATGCACACCGTCGTGATAACTCGGTCGCAGGCCAAACGACTGACGGGAAAGAAACGGACTCCGATAGACGTTGTCTCCCTGACGATGACTTCAATCATGCCGTCGACGAGCTCTTTTCGACAGAGGACGCAGAGCATGGACGCCATGCGCCCCTTTTTCATCATCATCGGCATGGCCCAAACGTCATTGGCCCCTTTATCGAGGAGGCGCGAAAAGACGTATTCCATATTTTGCGGATTCATATCGTCGATATTAGCCTCCAGCTGCCATAAGGTTTCCATCAGCTCACCTCAGACCGTTCATGGTATCGGCCAGTCTGCCGGCACCGAAGCCATTATCGATGTTGACGACAGATATCCCGGCAGCGCAGCTGTTGAGCATAGCCAAAAGAGCCGAGACACCGTGGAAATTAGCACCATAGCCGATACTGGTCGGCACGGCAATGACCGGTTTATCTACTAAACCTCCGACGACGCTGGCCAGGGCCCCTTCCATGCCGGCGACGACGATGTTGACGTTCGCCTTGCGGATATCGTCGACTCGGGCTAACAGACGATGGATGCCGGCGACGCCGACGTCGTAGATCCGTTCGACTTTATTGCCCATGATTTCCGCCGTTAAGGCCGCTTCTTCGGCAACGGGGATATCGCTGGTCCCGGCGGTAATGACCGAAATAATTCGGTCGCCGTTAATGACCGTCTTATCCTTGTGCTGATAGACCATCTTGGCCAGTTCATCGTACTGAACAGCGGGATACTTTGCCGATAAAATATCATAAATGTCCTTGGAAGCCCTCGTTCCGATGACGTTGTCATATTTTTCCATCAGGATTTCTAAGATCCGCACGGACTGGTCCGTCGTCTTACCGGCACAGTAGACGACTTCCGGAAAGCCGCAGCGCTGCTGGCGCTGTAAATCGAGTTTGGCAAAGCCGAGATCAAGGGTCTCTTTATTTTCTTCCATCATTACGCCTCCAGACTATACTTGAAAACCATTTTTTTCCCAGGCCTTGTAGAGGACAATACCGACGGCCATGGATAAATTAAGTGATTCCGTATCGGGCCGCATGGGAATGGTCAGTACGTCGTCACAGCATTCCAGAAATTCATCGGGCAAACCGTTGCCTTCATTGCCAAAAGCCAGAATGACCGGCCGGCTGTAGTCAGCCTCGACATAAGATACGCTGCCTTCGGCTGCCGTTCCATAGACATTGCGGTCTTCGTCGACGCAGAATTGGTCGAGCTGTTCGTCAGTCACATCCTGTACGACGGGAACTTTAAAAATAGCCCCCATGGCACTGCGGACCGTCTTATCATTGTAAACGTCGACACAGCCTTCACTTAAGAGGACGGCACCGACGTTAGCCGCAGCTGCCGTCCGAAGGATGGTCCCTAAATTTCCCGGATCCTGAACTTCACGCAGATAGAGAACGGCCTTTTCCGGTGCAATGGCTGGCAGAGCATCGAAGGAGTAGGCAAAGAAAGGCAGCATGGCAGCCAGTCCCTGAGGCGTCTTAGTATCCTTTAATTTATCGTAGACGCTGTCGGTAACGGCATAAAAAGTCCAACCTAATTCAATGCCTCTGGCGTAGACATCATCAAAACCGCTTAGTTCCTGACCCTTAGGCGACACGAAGCAAATGGCATCGGGAATCCCCATGGCGGCGGCATCACTGATGAGCCGCAGGCCTTCGACGAAGACGCGCTGATGGGTCTGGCGTCCTTTTTTCTGTTTCAGGGAACAGGCCATCTTCACCCACTGGTTGTCGCGGGATACAATTTCGTTCATAGTACCTCCTGTCATCAACATGGAAAAAAAGGCCCTGCCGCACGAGCGACAGGACCTCATAAGCCATCAATTACTGCTGATCCGGCGTATCCTGATGTCCATTGTTCTTCAGCAGGCTTTCGCGATTCTGCTGAATGCTGGATAAGGTCTTTTCCAATGTCGATTCAACGTATTTGAGAACATCGCCGGCATAGGTAATGGAGCTGTTTTTCAGCTGTTCCGACGAGTCATTGGCAGTCTGGATAACCTGGTTGGCACGTTCCTGTGCCTGCCGTACCAGTTCACTTTCTTCAGTCAGTTTGGCGATATAATCTTTCGCCTGAGCTACCATGCCGTCAGCATGATGCTGGGCATCGGCAATGACCTTGTCTCTTTCGGCCAAAATCTTTTTGGACTGTTCCAATTCAGCCGGCATGGATTCTTTCAAATCGTCGATGATCTGAAGGATTTCTTCTTCTTCCACCATTTTTTTGTTAGTAAAGGGAACTTTTGAAGCGTTCATTACTAAGCTTTCCAAATCTTCTAACAGTTTATCCGAATTCATGTAGTCTCCACTCCTAAGCATTGTACTTGTCTGCAAACTTCACTTTTAGTTTCTTTTCAACGTAATCGGGAACCATATCATCGAGCTTGCCGCCAAAGCAGGCCAGTTCACGGATCCCCGTCGAGCTGATATATGAATACTTGGTACTCGTCATGATGAATACCGTTTCAATGCGGGGCTCTACTTTTTTCATAAGCAGGGCGCGCTGGAATTCATACTCAAAATCGCTCAGGGCCCGGAGGCCGCGAATAATGACGGTCGCACCGTGATCGATGGCGTATTCGTTGAGAAGGCCGTGAAAGCTGACGACTTCAATATTGGGAATATGCTGCGTCGTTTCTCTCAGCATCTCTTCTCGTTCAGCCATCGTAAACAACGGCTTCTTTACGGGATTTTCAAAAACAGCGACGATGAGTTTATCGACTAGTTTACTCCCCCGTTCAAAAATATCAATGTGTCCATTGGTAACAGGATCAAAACTGCCCGGACAAATACCGATTCGCACTTCCTTCAAACTCCTTCCTGACGACGGCGGATAAATGCAATCCGCGTGTCTTTCCCATAGGATTTTTCTCTGATGACCTCATACAATGTGTTCTCCGTTATGCCTTCATTCCGGCTGTATTCCATCAGAATTAATCCACCAGGAGCCAACAAATCGTATTGACCTATCAAAACAATTGTATCGTTCACCAAATTTTTGTTATACGGCGGGTCGGCAAAGATATAATCAAACTGCCGCCCTTTCAGCCGTGCCAAAGCCTTTGCCGACTGGAGACGCAAGGCTTCAACGCGTTCACTAAACCCGCAGAGAGCCGCATTCTGAAGAATGAGGGCCTGCGTATAATGATCGATGAATACGGCCGAAGCTGCACCGCGGCTCAGGGCTTCCAATCCCAAGGCACCTGTACCCGCAAAGATATCGAGAACCCTTGCCCCGGCCAGACTGCCTCTGCTTTCAAGCATATTAAAAAGACTTTCCCGCGTGCGGTCTAAGGTCGGCCGGGTCAGCATCCCTTTCGGCGACTTTAAAATTCGCCCTCTGGCACTACCCGATATGATTCTCATAAGATCACCTGCTCGTACATAATCAATTATACACGTTTTTTAGTACATATCAATCTATTTTTTCTGAATTCGTTCGACCTTCAGTTCCCGGCCCTGTATCAAGCGAATAATATTGTCCTTATGACGGACGATGACCAGGATGGCTGCCAGGAGACCGAAAATCGTAAGCGGCAAAGGCTCGCCAAAGGCGTACATCAAAATGGGTACTAAGACGGCGGCGACGATGGAGCCGAGAGAGACGATGCGCGTGATGGCGACGATGACGACCCAGACGGCAAAGACGATGAGCGTTTCCCACGGAGCCAGAAACAAGATGATGCCAAGGCCCGTGGCAACGCCCTTACCGCCTTTGAATTTCAGAAAAATAGAGCATGAGTGACCGATGATAGAAAGCAATCCGCCGGCAATCATGAAGTAGATCTGATCGGCAGGGCTTCCGAGACCGGCCCGGCTGGCCAAAAGGCCGAGGTATACGCCGAGCATCCCTTTGGCGACATCGCAGATGAGGACCAAGAGGCCGCCGACGGCACCGAAAACGCGGTAGGCATTGGTCGCTCCCGTATTATGGCTGCCATAGTCCCGAGGATCTGTATGGTACAAAGCCTTACCGATGACAAGGCCGCTTGGTACAGAGCCTGCAAGATATGCCAGGATCAGGAAAAGAACGCCCATCATCATAAGCGCTCACCATCCTTCTTGCCACGCAAGATGATCCGGATGGGAGTGCCTTCAAAGCCAAAGGTTTCGCGCAGTCGGTTTTCCAAAAAGCGCAGATAGGAAAAATGCATGAGCTGGGGCTCATTGACGAAGAGGATAAACGTCGGCGGCTGGACTGAAGCCTGGGTCATGTAGTAGATTTTCAGCAGCCGTCCGCCCTTAGCCGGCGGCGGATTGGTGAGCTGGGCATCTTCGATGAGTTCGTTTAAGACGCTCGTCGATACGCGCATGTGCTGCTGTTCCGATACGAATTTGACCATATCGGCCAAGCGATTGATGCGCTGCTTGGTCAGTGCCGAGGCAAAGAGGATCGGCGCATACTGGAGAAAGGCCAGTTCCCGGCGAATATCTTCTTCGAACTTATGGCTGGTCTTACTGTCCTTTTCGACAAGGTCCCACTTGTTGACGACGATGATGCAGCCCTTGCCCGCTTCGTGGACGTAGCCGGCAATCTTCGTATCCTGTTCGGTAACGCCTTCCGTTGCATCGATGACCAAGACGGCGATATCCGACCGGTCAACGGCGCGGAGAGCCCGGACGACGCTGTACCGTTCGACAGGCAGGTCGATCTTAGCCTTGCGGCGCATGCCGGCCGTATCGATGAGGACGAAATCCGTTCCTTCATAGGACCAGTGCGTATCGATGGAATCGCGCGTCGTTCCCGGCACGTTGCTGACGATGACCCGGTCCTGGCCTAAGAGAGCATTGGTCAAAGACGACTTTCCGACGTTCGGACGGCCGACGAGAGAGATGTGAATCGTATCGTCATCTTCTTCAAGAGCGGGAACTTCTTTGATATTCTTTAAGACTTCATCAAGGAGGTCGCCGAGATTCATCAGGTTGATAGCCGAGATTCCGATAGGATCTCCTAAGCCGAGATTATAAAATTCATAGATGTTTATTTCCTGCTCTACGCTGTCGATCTTGTTGACGACCAGGATGACCGGCTTTCCGCATGAGCGCAGGAGGTGGGCGATTTCTTCGTCCTGGGGCTGGATGCCGACTTTACCGTCTACGACGTAGAGGATGACATCGGCTTCACGAATGGCCAATTCGGCCTGGTAACGCATGCTGGTGAAGATATGATCATTAGAGTCGACAAATTCAATGCCCCCCGTATCGATCATGGTAAATTCCCGACCGAGCCATTCAGCATCAAAGTAAATTCTGTCGCGCGTAACGCCGGGAATATCTTCAACGATGGAGATTCGTTTTTTGACAATCGCGTTAAACAGCGTCGATTTGCCGACATTCGGCCGACCGACGACGGCGACTAAGGGTTTATACATGGCATTATCCTTTCTATATGACGAAAAAGGGATAACCGGTACAGCCCGGCTATCCCCTTTTTTACAAAACCTTAGTTGTTTTCTTCTTCGTTATCCTGGTTAGCGAGGTAGTCGCGAACTTCCTGTTCTTCTTCATCTTTCTGAATAGCCAGAACGCTGAGAGAAATCTTCTTCTTATCTGTATCGATGCCGATGATCTTAACGTTCATGACATCGCCGATGTCGACCAGATCTTTGACAGCCACGCCACGTTTTTCAGTTAATTCGGAAATATGGAGCAAGCCCTGCAGTTCCGGATCAATCGCTAAGATAACGCCGAAAGGCAAGAGTTTCTTTACTTCGCCTTTTACGATATCGCCGACTTCAAATTTTTCGATAGCTGCGATCCAAGGATTCTTCTGAAGAGCTTTCAAGGACAAGGAAATACGATTCCGTTCCTGATCGAACTTCTGAACGAGGACTTCGAGTTCTTCTCCGGCCTGGAGAACGTCTTCGACAGCATTGATGCGCTTCCACGAAATATCAGAAATGTGAAGCAGGCCTTCTACGCCGCCGAGATCGATGAATGCGCCATAGGGCATGATCTTAACGACAGTACCTTTGATGACAGCCCCTTCTTCAATGTTTTTGAGGGCTTCTTCGCGTTTTGCTTCGCGTTCTGATTCGAGAACAGCCTTACGGGAGAGGACCAGACGGTTTTTGTGTTCGTCAATGTCGATAACTTTAACCTGGAAGGTTTCACCGACGAGATAGTCCAAAGATTTTACGAAGCGGATATCGCCCTGAGAGAGGGGGATAAAGCCGCGCAGGGATTTGATGGAAACGACAAGGCCAGCCTTGTTCGTTTCTTTACCGACACATTCGACGAGCTGATCGTTTTCGAATGCTTCGCGAACTTCTTTCCAATCTTCGACTTTCTTCATCTTGACGAGGGAAACGACAATAGCTCCTTCTTCTTTGATGTTGTTGGCAATTTCAACTGTCAGTTCATCGCCGACTTTGACAAAGTCACTTGCTTTTTCCGGAGCGGGAACAGCCATTTCCTTCTTCGGCAGAATTGCTTCCGCTTTCGTACCGATGGAAACATAGGCAGCATCATCATTCACAGAAATAACCGTGCCTTTGACCACGTCACCTTTCTTTGGATTTTCTTCATAGTCATACTTGTCCAACAATTCTTCACTCATTACTTCTGTGCCTTCAGCTTGCAAATTTTCCATAATCTTAACAACCTCCTGTATTATCCAATCCGGCGTAGAAGCGCCGGCTGTAATGCCTATATGATTCATACCACTGAACCAGTCCGTATCCAATTCGGCTGCTGTTTCAATGTGGTATGTCGGGCAATCCTGTTCTCGGCATACCTGCGCGAGGCGGCCGGTGTTGGCGCTGTTCTTGCCGCCAATGACGATCATGGCGTCCACCTGACCTGCCAATTCTATCGCTGCCTGCTGACGCTGCTGCGTCGCCGTGCATATGGTCATATGCACATCGAGATGATTAGTCTTCTGTTGCAGGATAGCGGCGATACGCTTGAATTGCTCTTGAGAGAACGTCGTTTGGACGACGACTCCCATAGAATCGCAAAAGGGAATTTCTCGAGCCTCTTCTTCCCTGTCTATTATAATAGCACGATTTGACCCCCATTGTGAAATACTAATTACTTCAGGATGGGATTTTTCGCCGACTATTATCAGCTTTTCACCTTTTTCGATGATATTTTTGGCGTCTTGCTGGGCCTTTTTGACGTGTGGACACGTGGCATCTATGACTTTTAGTTCTCGTTTATCGGCTTCTTCATAGATATCCGGGCCGACGCCATGGGAGCGAATCAATACGACTGCCCCTTTATCGACCTCATCCAAGGAGTCTACCGGCGATACACCTTGATCGGCGAGACGCCCGACAACTTGCGGATTGTGGATGATAGGTCCTAAGGTATGCGTTCCTTTTTCAGCCTGTCCGGCCAGTTCAACGGCTCGTCGAACGCCATAGCAAAAGCCACAGGCTGCGGCGAGAGTTACTTTCATTTGTCGTCCCCTTTATACTGATTTTGCATAGTCACGATGGTGTCGCGAATTTCTTCGGAAAAGGCCGTGACTACGTCGTGATCCGAGGCTTTTCCGGCCGGCGCCATGATGGGTTTCCCAAAGATGACCCGTACGGGACCCGTCTTTTTCGGCAGAAATTCAGAGTTCACAATCGCTGCCGGCAAAACGGGAACCTTGGCCTTGATGGCAATGCCGGCAAACCCTTCATGAAAGGGGCCGACGGAACCGCCGCGAGTCCGCTTCCCTTCAGGGAAAATCCCCAAGACCGCTCCGCCCTTCAAGACCCTGAAGGATTCCATGACCGCCTTGCGGTCGATGCGGCCGCGGTGAACCGGGAAGGTATGGACGTAGCGCAGGAACCAGCCCATGACGGGATTGCGGAAGAGTTCTTCCTTGGCCATGAAATGGATGAGATGATGGCGCATGGCCGTCCCCAAAAGGGGCGGATCGAAGTTGCTGGCATGGTTGCAGGCTACGATGAAAGGCCCTTTTTCCGGAATATTTTCTTCGCCGATGACTTCCATATCTAAGAATCCGTAGGTGGCGACATTGAAAATCCTGCGAATCGTATTATACATAAATTCGTGCATCAGCCTCGCTCCTTCATGAGGCCGAGGATCACATCGGCCGTCTGTTGTAAATCGAGATCGCTGTTGTCGACGACGACGGCATCATCGGCTTTTTTAAGGGGTGACACCTGGCGGTGTGAATCCATGTCGTCGCGGGCAGCAATGCTGGCTGCTATGTCCTCGTATGACTCGGTTCCGCCTTTAGCCTTGACTTCCAGGTACCGGCGCTGAGCCCGGGAGGCGACCGATGCCGTCAGGAATATCTTGAGATCTGCATCGGGCAGAACAACTGTCCCGATATCGCGGCCGTCGAGGATGACGCCGCCGTCCTTAGCCATAGCCTTTTGTAATTTTACCAGTTTTTGCCGTACGACTGCAAGTGCTGCCACAGAAGAAACGTGAGAAGATACACGCTGCGTCCGAATCGCTTCGGTAACTTCCGTCTCGCCGACGAAAACCCGGCACAGGTCGGCCATCGGTTCGAGGCGAATATCGACGGTATCGACTAAGGCGCGGACGGCATTTTCATCTGAAATGTCGATGCCATTTTCTAAAACAGCCCAGGTAAAGGCCCGGTACATAGCCCCGGTATCAATATATAAATAGTGAACCTGATTGGCCAAGAGTTTAGCGACACTGCTCTTGCCGGCCCCGGCCGGACCGTCGATGGCAACCGTTAATTTTCTCATAGTCAGCCCTCCTTTTCAGCAGCTGCCGTTCCGGCTACGAAACCTGTCGAAAAGGCTGCCTGTAAATTATAACCGCCCGTAAAGGCGTCGATGTCAATGACTTCACCGGCAAAGTAGAGATTGGGGACGAGTTTCGACTCCATCGTCTTGGGGTCGATTTCCTTGACCGATACGCCGCCGGCCGTTACGATAGCTTCGCTGATGGGCCTGGTTCCGGTCACCGTAAGGGGCAGGCCCTTAAAGGTTTCGACCAGGTGCTGGCGCTGCTCGCGGGAAATCTGATTGACGGGACAGTCCCGGTCGATGCCTGCCTCGTTAAGGACGACGGGAATGAGGCGCTGCGGAAGGAGGTCTTTCAACCCGTTCACAGCTTCTTTACGGATATATTTTTCAAAATCCCGGCGCAGGCGGGCGTCGAGTTTTTCCTTTGATAAGGCCGGTTTTAAATCGATGCGAAGTTCTAAGGGAAAGGCGGCGCTCTTCTTATGAGCCGCTGCCGTACTGAGCATCAGGATAATCGGACCGGAGACGCCAAAGTGAGTAAACAGCATTTCTCCGAAATGAGCATCGATTTTTTTCCCGCGGCGCCACAACGAGCCTTCGACATTTCGAAGGGACAGGCCCGACAGGTCATGGGGCCAGGCTTCGGCTGTCGTAAAAGGGATGAGCGACGGCTTGAGTTCTGTCACCTCGTGACCCAACCGCTTGGCAAAATCATAGCCGTCGCCGGTAGAGCCGGTTACGGGATAAGACATACCGCCCGTCGTGATGATGCAGGCATCGCCTTCATAGGTCCCCGACGCCGTTTGGACGACGAACCGTTCTCCCCATGATTTAACGGCTTTGACGCTTTCCTTCAGGTGAAGTTCGATGCCCTTGCGGCAGAGCTTGTGATAGAAAAGCTTGCGCACTTCGATGGCGCTGTCGGACTGGGGGAAAATACGGCCGCCCCGCTCTTCTTTGGTCGCAAGGCCCCAGCCGTTCAGTTTATCGAGGAGATCCTGATTGGTGAATTGCCGATAAGCACTGAATAGGAATTTTCCGTGTCCCGGCGTATGGGCGATAAAGTCCGCCATGCTGCAGGAGTTGGTCAGGTTGCAGCGCCCTTTGCCGGTAATGCCCATTTTCTTTCCTACAATATCATTTTTTTCAAATAAATGTACCCCGGCGCCTGCCTCCGCAGCCGCCAGCGCAGCCATGATGCCGGCCGCACCGGCACCGATGACGAGTATTTCCTTCATAAAGACTCCTATTATTTATATTTGTAGAGTTCGGCCACTTCTTCACGAGTCAGAGAGCGATAAGCGCCGCGCTTGACGCCGCTCAGGGTCAAAAAGGCATACTGGATACGGCGCAGGTTGTGAACCTGGAAGCCGAAGTATTCCAACATGCGCCGGACCTGACGGTTGCGGCCTTCGTGAATGGTGATTTCCAAGCTGGTCAAATTCGTCCGCGGGTCGTAACCGACGTAGACGACGTCGGCCGGAGCCGTCATGCCGTCCTTTAATTCGACGCCGTCAGCCAAATGCTGGAGCACCGAGTCGGCAATATGACCTTTGACCTTGACTTCATAGGTCTTATCGACGAGGCGGCTGGGATGCATCAGAATATTGGCCAGTTCACCGTCATTGGTCATGAGCAGCAGGCCTTCCGTATTCTGGTCCAGGCGGCCGACAGCATAGATGCGGTCTTTTTCCTTTTTGAAGTAGTCCATGACCGTCGTCCGGCCCTGGTCGTCGCTCGACGTCGTAATGACGCCCTTAGGCTTATTGAATAAGTAATAGTGCTTGGCCTGTACTTCCAGGGTCTTGCCGTCGACGGCGATGCGGTCTTTATCGGGATTGACTTTGGTGCCTAATTCCCGGACGATGACGCCGTTTACGCGGACCCGCCCTTCCAATATCAGCTTTTCCGAAGCGCGCCGTGAAGCGACTCCGCAGTTACTCATTACTTTCTGCAACCGTTCTTCCATCAAGTCCATCCTCCGTAGTATCTACCGACAAGCGGCCGGCTAAATCAGCAAGGGAATCCATGCCGATACATTCCAAAAAATAAGCAGACGTGCCGTATAAAATCGGCCGGCCCGGACTGTCCTTACGACCGAGATCGACGACCAGCCCCTGCTGTACGAGCGACGTCAAAATCCGTTCCGATGAAACGCCGCGTATCTTCTCGATATCGGCGCGGGTCACGGGCTGCTTAAAGGCGATGATAGCCAGTACCTCGAGGGCCATCGGTGACAGCTCCGTCTTTCCCGTCCGCACCCACTGCAGGGCGTCGTGAAGATCGGGTCTGGTCACCAACTGATAGCCGCCGGCAACGCGGATAAGTCGGAGTCCCCTCCGCTGATCCTCTAAGAGATGCTGCAGGCGCTCGGCAATTTTGCCGACGTCCTCCAAAGACCAGCCCATATGTGTGCTGATGTCGGCCTCGGTCATGGGATCGCCGCTCAAAAAGAGGAGGGCTTCCAAGAGGGCCGTAGGTTCGCGGTTATCAATTTGGCATGTATCGTAAGGCAATGGTATTCCCATCCTTTCCCTCAGCGACGGTCGCGCATTGACCGACCTTGAGCAATTCCAAAACCGCCAAAAAGGTCACGATGAGTTCGACCCGGGACCGGCAGGTTTGAAAAATAGCTTCTGCGGTCATCGTCCCCTGAGCACGGCGCAGGGCGTAGGTCACGCGGCGCATACATTCGCCGACGCTGTAGATTTCCTTTTGGATCCGTATTTCGACGGCCTCCGGCTCGGGCAGGCTCTGACAGACTTTTTGAAAGGCATCGTAGAGCGCAGCCGTATCGATATGGCCCTGAAAGCGAGCTTCATAAGGCATGGGAGCCGGAAAGCGGCCCATCATCAGACTGCGGGCATCCCATAGGCCACCCATGGCCCGGGACAAGGCCTTCATCTGTTTGTATTCGACGAGCTGCCGGACCAGGACTTCCTGCGGATCTTCTTCGTCATCGTCTGTTTTCGGCTGTTTCGGCAGGAGCAGCCGCGATTTTATCTGCAAAAGGGTTGCCGCCATGACAAAAAATTTGCTGGCATAGTCGACATCAAAGGTGTCGATGTCGGCTACATAGGCGTTGAACTGGTCGGCAATTTCAACGATGGGAATGTTATAAATATCGACTTTGTTCTTTTCAATCAAATAGAGTAAGAGATCTAAAGGGCCTTCAAAATCGGATACTCTGTACTTGTATTCAGTCATGATTTATTATAACCCATTTTTCAGATAATTTAAACGGACTGCGAAAAGGAGCTGTCCAAAGACAGCTCCTTTGTTTTGCAAGGACTTCGGCCACGGCCAACGCCGCTTACACGTTGTTGATTTGGTGCCGGGGACCGGAATCGAACCGGTACGGATATTTCTATCCGACGGATTTTAAGTCCGTTGCGTCTGCCAGTTCCGCCACCTCGGCATGACGAAAGAAAAAATATGGAGGCGGCACCCAGAATCGAACTGGGGATGAAGGTTTTGCAGACCTCTGCCTTACCGCTTGGCTATGCCGCCATATATGGAGCGGAAAACGAGGCTCGAACTCGCGACCCCCACCTTGGCAAGGTGGTGCT
>NZ_UQBH01000035.1 GCF_900539295.1 uncultured Megasphaera sp. | reverse complement strand
TTTACTTACCCCCAGTGTAACTGGGGGTTTTATCATGCCTATTCGGCGCCAATAACTGAAAAAGGGCCGACACCATTCAGGTATCGGTCCTTTCTCGTTTCTACTTATACTTTTTTTCTCCGTCGAGGATCATCATTTTGTCCAGTTTCGGGAGGATTTCCGGTTCCCGGACTTTTTTATCGAAGTCTTCCGGCGGGAACTCTTCGATGGAGATGGTAAGGGCCTGTGCCGGGCAGCCCCAGGTTTTTAAGAAGATTTCCTGAATCTGTTCGACAGCGCGCTTTTTCGTTTCTTCGTCTTTCGGATACGCTTTGATGGCAATGTAGGGCATGTTTGTTCCTCGATTCTATGATTATTTTTTAATCGTCCGCGTGGACGTCAAAATTGGCCAGCAGCATTTCAGCGACGCCCGGAGCATCGGGATCGTGACGGCCTTTGCCGGTATCGAGGACACGCATGGCAGCCATTTCTTCGTCGGTCAAGGCGAAGTCGAAGATGTCCATGTTGCTCTTCATGCGAGCCGGTTTGGTCGTCTTCGGGAAGATGATGGCTCCGTCCTGGTATTCAAAGCGGAGGATGACCTGGCCGGCATCTTTGCCGTGGGCTTCAGCGATTTTGGTAATGGTCGGTTCGCTGAAAAGCTGGGGACTGCCCTGGCCGAGAGGCGCCCAGGCTTCAAGATATACATTGTCTTTGGCCATGATGGCTCTGATTTCTTTCTGCTGGTAATAAGGGTTGAATTCGATCTGGTTGACCGAAGGTATCGTATCGAACTGGGGTACGAAGGAATTCCAGATCTTCGGCGTCATGTTGCTGACCCCGATGGAGCGGATCTTACCGGCTTTTTTCGCTTCTTCCATGGCCTTCCAGGCACCGGGGACGTCGCCATAGGGCTGGTGTATGAGGTATAAGTCCATGTAGTCCAAACCGAGTTTACGAAGAGACGTGTCGATGCCCTTCTTAGCGGCTTCATAACCGTAATCCTGAAGCCAGAGTTTGCTGGTCACGAAGATGTCTTCCCGGGGAATCCCGCTTTCGCGAACGGCCTTGCCGACTTCGGCTTCATTGAAATAGGCCGCTGCCGTATCGATGTGATACAGTCCTAATTAAGGGCTTCCTTTACGGCCTGATAGGTGCTGCCGTCAGCGGGAATCTGGAAGGTCCCGAAACCAAAGGCCGGAATTTTTACGCCATCATTTAAGGTTACGCTTTCAATCTTGGTAGTCATCATGATCCATCCTTTCTAAAAATAATATCTACGATAAAGGAAAAGCTCCAACTCAACCCGCCATTGGCAGACAAGGCGACTTTCCGTGATTCTTATAAAATTACGCCAAGTACGGCGCCATCAGGCCCGGCAGAAAGATGCGGCAAAACTCTTTGGTCCGCCATTCGAGGCTGTAAGCACCGCCGGACATATCCCAGCAGAGCATTTGGCCGTAGAGGACGTCGACCAGGGTGTGTGCCAAGACAGCTACCGGTGCATCGGCTTTGACCTCGCCTCGTTCGATGCCGTCCAGAATGAGGCCGGTCACGGCATCGATATCGATGTAGACCTTGGGTTTATCCTCTCCGTTATCGATCAAGTCAGGGTCAACCGTATTGCGCACCCATTCCTGGCAGAGCTTCAGGCTGCTCTTTTCGATATAGCCCGAAAAGTTGGTCATAAAGAACACCAACCGTTCCATAAAGGGTCCGTCAAAGGCCTTGGCTTGGTCTAAAATCTCTTGATACATCTCGCGGCTCAAGGCATAGATGATGTCTTCTTTTCGTTTAAAATGGGTATAAAAGGTACCGCTGGCCACGCCACAGGTCTTGGTAATTTCAGCCACCGACGTATTGACCAGGCCTTTTTCACAGACAATTTTCTTGGCCGCATCGAGAAGCTTTCGCCGCGTCTCAAGGGCCGCCACCTGTCTATTGGTCATGCATGTCACCTCAAGCTTTTTGGGATGAACTCATTGTATCACATTCAGTGAATTAAAATCAATGAATAGTGTTCAGTGACTTTGATTCGGTGTTATTTTAGTCCCAAATGCTTTATATCCCCTTCTTTTCAAAAGAAAAACCTCCATCGGCTCCGTTTCAAATGCGAGCTGACAGAGGTTTTCGGCTGCAAAGCCGGTCAACTCGGCTCATTCACGATTCATATAAAAAATAGATACAGGGATTAGACAGAAGTCAGAGAAATCAGATAATCATCCGTTCCGCACGGTTCTTTCTTTAGTTTTCCCTCCGAAAGATAAGGCTCCAGCCACGATTCTAAAGCAGCCTTCGATTCAAAGGCAAAGGCGCAGCGAATTTCTTCCGCCGCCAGCCGCCGGTAATCGGTCAGCATTTGGTGCAGGTGTTCAAAAGAAGCGTCGGGCGCTACGGGTTCCAACGTTCCCCCGCTCAGCTTGCGAATGCGGGATACGTAGTCGGCAAAGGTGTAGTATCCGCCAAAGGTTTCTGCCTTGCCGTTAACGGACAGGGTTACGGTCGGGAAGACGTTGACCTTGGCAGCGATGGCTTCATCGACGTCACTCCAGAAGGCCTTTTCAGCCTCGCCGCTCTTAAGGGCTTCACGATAGGCATCCATGGGAAGGCCGAAGTCTTCTGCCAGCTTCTCTAAGACGGCATAGTCGCCGGTAACAGCCCCTTCGGTCATGGTCGCTTCGCGGATGCGGCGCAGGAAATAGTCGGCCCGGTCAGGAGCTGCGATTTGGGCCGCTTTATAGGCGATATTCTGCGGAAAGGTCGAGTCAAACTGTTCCGAAAACAAATGGTACTTGTCGACGGCGACGGGCATGTGATGGACTGCCGTCGATTCGGCCAGATGTTCCCGAAGCTGGCTGTTGATCTTGTCGGCATCGCCGCCGCCAATGCCGTTGACTTCATCATCAAAATCCTTCAGGCTGCGCACCATGCCGCCCATGACATAACGAATGGAAAATTGATTGGGATAATGGGTTTCCAGCGCTCTAAAAATGGGCTCTGTCCCCCAGCACCAAACACAAGCAGGATCACTGTAATTGACAATCTCAATAGGTTTCATGGTATACTCCTTTCGTCTGGTCACTCATCCTTACCAATCAAACGGGATAAGAGCCTAGGGCCGCTGTCTCATAAGATTGATAAAAATCGTATAGATTCTCTTCTTAGGCCGATTATATATCGCTGCCGCCACAATTTCAACAAACAGCCATATCAATTACTCATTACATTATGTTTTTCTCATGCCAAAAAAGCAACTCCTCCCGCCCCGACACTTCGCCAAAAGGTCGCTTATGCCAAAAAACGCCGCCGTCTCAGCATCAGCACTGAAACAGCGGCGTTGTCATTTATACGACTTGGAACAAGTAGAATTTTAAGTAATTCGTTTCCGGCACGTTCCACAGGATGGGATGATCCGGAGACTGCTGGCGCCCTTCGATTTGGCGAAGGTGGACGCCGGCGTCTTTCGCCGCATCGTGGAGCATTTGGCGGAAGAGATCGTCGCGCATGAAGTGAGAGCACGAGCAGGTCGCCAGATAGCCGCCGCGAGGCAGGAGCTTCATGGCCTTCAGGTTGATTTCCTTATAGCCCCGAATGGCGTTGTGCACGGTGTGACCGGACTTGGTAAAGGCCGGCGGGTCGAGGATGATAAAATCGTAGTCGCGATTCTTTTGGTCAGCCATCTCGGTCAAGAGATCGAAGACGTTGGCCTGTTTCGCCGTCACAATGGATTCTAAGCCGTTGCGGTAAATATTGGTCGTCGTCATGTCGACGGCTTCCTGAGACACGTCGACGGCGGTGACGCTGGCAGCGCCTCCCTTGGCGGCATTGAGGGCAAAGGCACCGGTATGGGTAAAGCAGTCGAGGACGTGCTTTCCGGCAGCGATCTTAGCGACGGCCAGGCGGTTGTATTTCTGGTCCAGGAAGAACCCTGTCTTCTGGCCGTTTTCGACGTCGATATCATAGCGGATGCCATTTTCCTCGATGGTCGTTATGACGCTTCCCGGCTGAGGCAGGTAATCGGCTTCAAACCAGCCTTTGTACTGCTCCATGCCGTCCAGTTCGCGGACTTTGACGTCGTTTCGTTCATAAATGCCGCGGATGGCAACGCCCATGGCCGCCAATTCATCGACCAAGGCCTTGAAGATAATGGGCTTCACCTGATCCATGCCGTAGCATAAGGTCTGGGCGACGAGGACGTCGGAATAGCGGTCGACGGTCAGGCCCGGCATTTCATCGGCATCGCCGAAGATCAATCGGCAGCAGGCAAAATCCGTTTCACCCATGACCGTCCAGCGGTAGTCAAGGGCGTATTTCACCCGGCGCTGCCAGAAGGCTTCGTCGAAGCGGTCGTTAGCGTTGCGCGATACGATGCGCACTCGGATTTTAGAGATGTCGTTGGCAAAGCCCGTGCCGAGGTAGCGGTCTTTATCGCTGTAGACGTCGACGATATCGCCGGTCTTATAAGTTCCGTCGACACGAGTCACTTCTTCACCATAGACCCAGGGATGGCCGGTTTTCGCGGCCCGTTCCCCTTTTTTGGTCAGATATAATTTTGCGTAAGGTCTCATCAGTCGCGTCCTTTATAAAATGTAATGGCTGAGGTCGACGTTCTGAACGACGTCATGGAGTTTGCCGGCGACGAAATCCTTGTCGATGACGATGTGTTTTTCGTCGATATCGGGAGCTTCATAGGCTACGTCTTCGAGGATTTTTTCCAAGATCGTGTGCAGCCGGCGAGCGCCGATGTTTTCTGTTTCCCGGTTGACCCGATAGGCGTATTCGGCAATGGCATTGATGCCGTCGTCTGTAAATTCCAAGGTCAGGCCTTCCGTTTCGAGGAGAGCCGTATACTGTTTGACCAAGGATTGACTCGGTTCGGTCAGGATGCGGCGGAAGTCTTCGACGGTCAGTGACTGGAGTTCGACGCGGATCGGGAAGCGGCCCTGGAGTTCGGGAATGAGGTCGCTCGGCTTCGATACGTGGAAGGCGCCGGCAGCGATAAAGAGAATGTGGTCAGTCTTGACCGGCCCGTATTTGGTATTGACCGTCGCCCCTTCGACGATGGGCAGGATGTCGCGCTGGACCCCTTCGCGGGATACGTCGGGACCGTTGGTGCGGCCTTTTTCGGCGATCTTATCGAATTCATCGATGAAGACGATGCCCGATTCTTCCGTAGCGGCCACGGCCTTGTCGACGATGGTATCCATGTCGAGGCATTTTTCCAGTTCTTCTTCTTTGAAGATTTCCCGCGCCTTGGCGACGGTCATTTTCTTCTTCTTTTTCTTTTTCGGCATGATGCTGCCCAGCATTTCCTGGAAGTTGTTGGTCAGTTCTTCCGTTGAATTGCCCGTCAAGATGCCTTGGAAGCCCGGGCCCTGTTCGGCCACTTCGACTTCGATTTCGCGGTCGTCCATCTTATGGGCGCAAATATCTTCCAGCATCTTTTGACGGCGGTCGGAATTGCCTTCTTCGAGCTGTTTCGGTTCTTCCTTGTCTTCGTCGTCATCGCTGCCAAAGAAGACATCCATCGGGTTCTTTACTTTTTCTACGACGGATTTTTTCGGCCAGAAGACCTGAAGAATCCGTTTATTGGCTTCGGCTTCGGCCTTTTCTTCATAGCGCTGGCTTTCCTGTTCCTGGACCATGCGGATAGCGTTGGCAACGAGGTCGCGGATCATCTGTTCGACGTCGCGGCCGACGTAGCCGACTTCGGTGTACTTCGTCGCTTCGACCTTGATGAAGGGCGCACCGACGAGTTTTGCCAGGCGGCGGGCGATTTCCGTTTTACCGACGCCCGTCGGGCCGATGAGGAGAATATTCTTGGGGATGATTTCATCCTGCATGTCTTCGCTCAGGCGTTTGCGGCGCCAGCGGTTGCGCAGGGCAATGGAAACGGATTTCTTGGCTTCCCCTTGACCTACGATATATTTATTCAGTTCCGCCACGATTTGTTTTGGCGTCCATGATGATTGTTCCATAAAGGTACCTCTTTCTTAAATTTCTTCGACAATGACGTTGTGGTTGGTGTAGACGCAGATATCGGCTGCGATGTGCAGGGATTTTTCGGCGATTTCCCGGGCCGACAGGTCCGTATTCTGTATGAGGGCCCGCGCCGAAGACAGGGCGTAGTTGCCGCCGGAGCCGATGGCCAAGACGCCGTCGTCCGGTTCGATGACTTCGCCGTTGCCCGAAATGAGCAGGATGCGCTGGCTGTCAGCGACCAGGAGCAGGGCTTCCAGTTTATGGAGAACCTTGTCGGACCGCCATTCTTTAGCCAGTTCGACGGCGCTGCGGACCAGGTTGCCGTTGTGTTCATTCAGTTTTTCTTCAAAGTGATCAAAGAGCGTAAAAGCGTCGGCCACCGAGCCGGCAAAGCCGCTGATGATCTTGCCGTGATAGAGGCGGCGAACTTTTTGAGCCGTCCCCTTCATGATGACGGCGTTGCCCATGGTGACCTGCCCGTCGCCGGCGATGGCCGTCTTGCCGTCGCGCTGAACGGCGCAGATCGTCGTGGCGTGAAATTCTGTAGTCATTCCGTTAGACATGAATCATGTCCCCCTTCATTTGTTCAATTTCATCGAGTGCCCGCTGTGCTAAGAGGGCGTTTTTTTCTTTTTTCTTCATGCGTTTCTTAATGCCCAAAGGCTCCATAATGCCGAAGTTGATGTTCATCGGCTGGAAATGCTTATTGGGGCCGCTGGAGATGTACTGGCTGAGACCGCCGATGGCCGTCCGCTTGGAGAAGGTCAGGCCTTCTTTTTCATTGAGGAGGCGGGCGGCGTTGATACCGGCTAAGAGGCCCATGGCCGCCGATTCCAAATAGCCTTCGACACCGGTTAATTGTCCGGCAAAGAGGAGATTCGGCTGCTTGCGCAGCTGCAGCGTCGGCATGAGCAGTTCCGGCGAATTGATGTAGGAATTGCGGTGCATGACGCCGTAGCGCACGAATTCGGCGTTTTCAAGACCGGGAATCATGGAAAAGACTCGTTTCTGTTCCGGGAATTTAAGATGGGTCTGGAAGCCGACGATGTTGTACAGGGTTGCACTGCCGTTATCCTGGCGCAGCTGAACGACGGCATAAGGCAGTTCTCCCGTATCAGGCAGTTCGAGACCGACGGGCTTCATGGGACCGAAACGCATGGTGTCGATGCCGCGGCCGGCCATGACTTCGATGGGCATGCAGCCTTCAAAGACGCTGTCGTCCTTTTCAAAGTCGTGGAGTTCGGCACATTCGGCCGCCGTCAAGGCCTGCCAAAAGGCTTCGTATTCTTCCTGCGTAAAGGGGCAGTTCAAATAGTCGGCGCCGCCCTTGCCGTAGCGGGCCGCCCGATAGACCTTATTCATATCGAGAGATTCGACGGTAACGATAGGCGCTGCAGCATCGTGGAAATGGAAGTACCCTTCCCCGGTCAATTTGGCGATGGTATCGGACAGGGCGTCACTGGTCAAGGGACCGCTGGCAACGATGCAGATCTGATCCGTCGGAAGCTCCGTCACTTCTTCGTGGCGAATGGTGACCAAGGGATGGGCGGCCAATTTTTCCGTCACGTACTGACTAAAGGGCAGGCGGTCGACGGCCAGAGCCCCGCCGGCGGGAACGCGGTTGATATCGGCCGATTCCATGATCAATGAGCCCAGGCGGCGCATTTCTTCCTTCAACAGGCCGACGGCGTTTTCGATATTGGCTGCCCGCAGGGAATTGCTGCAGACCAGTTCGGCAAAATATTCCGTATGATGGGCCGGCGACGATTTGACTGGCCTCATTTCGACCAGTTCCACCGGAATTCCACGGCTGACGAGCTGCCAGGCCGCTTCCGATCCGGCCAGACCGGCACCGATAATTAAGACACTATTCTTCATTATTATAATGCGGGCAGGATACGCCAACCTCTTAGGTCGGGGAGAAACGCCCGCATCACCTCACTTTCTTAAAATACTAGAGTTTTAGTAAAATGTATGATATGGTGGTATTGATGAAAACCATATAATTTCAGAAAGGCCGGTGAGAAAAATGTCCGACCTAACAAAAACCATAAAACTTCATATCCATGTTACTCCAGAGCAAGAGATGATGTTTCGCAAAATGACGGAACATTATCGTCAGGCTTGTAATTTTGTGTCGCAATACATCTTCGACAATCAATTCAACTTGGCTTATCAAAGCCTCAACAAAGAACTATATTGCGAGCTTCGTGTGTTGTTTGGCTTAAAGTCGCAGCTTGCACAATCGTCCATCAAGACGACTATGGCTCGCTATAAGACTGTCAAGCAACAGCTCTTCCAAAAGCCATACAAATACAAGGACCAAGATGGCAGCTGGAAATACATCACTAAAACGCTCGAATAGCTTTGGAAACCCCTCTTCTTCAAGCGCCCGCAAGCGGATTTGGTTCGCAATCGCGATTATAGCTTCGTGGATAACGGACAAAGCCTGTCTATCAACACACTCGGTAAAAGAACAAAATGCACCTTTAAAAGCAAGTCATTTTCGAAATATCTGGACGGCTCATGGACTCTTGGCACAGCAAAGTTAGTTGAACTCAAAGGCCTATGGTATCTGCATATTCCGGTTACCAAATCTGTTGAAGTTTTCCAGAGGGAGAACGTACGTCACGTTGTCGGGATTGACCGTGGCTTGCGATTCCTGACGGTCAGTTACGATGAACAAGGTAAAACCGAATTTGTTTCCGGGCGAAAAATTGCGGCCAAACGACACAAGTTTCTCAAAGTCAGACAGCAGCTCCAATCCAAAGGCACAAAATCTGCAAAGCGCAGACTCAAAGCCCTTTCCGGACGAGAGAACCGTTGGATGTCTGATGTAAATCATCGGATTTCTAAGACACTCGTTACGAAATACGGCAAAGATACGCTGTTTGTGCTGGAAGATTTGACGGGTGTCAGCTTTGAAGCATCAAATCTCTCCCAAACTGCCAAACAGAATTACGACCTGAGAAGCTGGCCTTTCTATCAGCTTGAGCAATATCTGACCTACAAGGCTCACGAAAATTGTTCGGAAGTATTGAAAGTCTCGGCCAAATACACCTCTCAGCGTTGCCCGAAGTGCGCTACTGTTCATAAGGAAAACCGTAAGCCTCACCAACACCTGTATCGCTGTCAATGCGGATACCAATCCAATGATGACCGTATCGGAGCTATGAATATCCAGCATCTTGGTACGATGTGGATTTCCGGAGACAATCACCCTCGTTACGAGAGGATAACAACTGCCTCGGAGTAAATCTCCCCGGCAAAACGGGCATCGTCAACTGCCCGATGATGTAGGCAGAATTAGGGAGGCATCTTTAGGATGTCGCAATTACCTATGTTTTTCTGACTTACAAGCTCACTCTTCTGTGAGTGGTTGACTCACTACCTCACCTTTTTTATGGTTTTCACAGTCCCCGTTGCTGCAAAAGAGCTTATCAGGGCCTTTTTTATAATGTTTGACAATCATGATGCTGCCGCACAAGTCACATTTCTTGTCGACAGGCTGGTTCCAGAGGACGAAGTCGCAGTCCGGATACTGGCTGCAGCCGTAAAAGACGCGGCCTCGTTTCGACTTGCGCTTGATGAGCGACCCCTTGCCGCATTTCGGGCAGGTAATGCCCAAATCTTCGACGATGGCCTTGGTATTGCGGCATTCCGGGAAGTTGGAGCAGGCCAGGAATTTGCCGAAGCGTCCGAATTTATAGACCATGGGCGATCCGCAGACTTCGCAGATCTGGCCCGATTCCTGACCGGAAATGGTGACCTTTTCCATCTTCGTTTCAGCCTCGTCCATTTCAGGCTTAAAGATGTCATAAAATTCCTGCAGGACGTGTGGATACGTATCGTCGCCTTGTTCTATGGCGTCGAGGGATTCTTCCATATGGGCCGTAAAGCTGACGTTGATGATGCGGGCAAAGTATTTCTTAAGAAGGTCGACAATGATGACGCCGAGCTCCGTCGGAATGAACTGCTTATCCTTCTTTTCGACGTAATTGCGGTTTTGGATCGTATCCATAATCGGCGCGTAGGTACTCGGCCGGCCGATGCCCTTTTCTTCGAGGGTCTTGATCAGGCTGGCTTCGGTGTAGCGTGCCGGCGGCTGGGTAAAGTGCTGCTGGGGCGTTACGGCCTTGTTATGGACGATGGTATTAGCCGAAATATGGGGCAGTTCGGTCAAGGTCTTATCCTTCTTGGCATCTTCATAGAGCTCCGTAAAGCCCTTGAAGAGGACCTTGTAGCCGGCAGCCCGCAGTTCGTACTTGCCGCTTTCGATGACGATAGCCATGTGTTCCGTTTCGACCGATTCCATCTGGCTGGCCAAAAAACGATTCCAAATCAAGGTATAGAGGCGCAATTGATCCCGCGACAGGAAGTCGGAAACCTTATAGGGCGTCAATTCTAAGGACGTCGGACGAATGGCTTCGTGGGCGTCCTGGCTGGACTGCTTTGTCTTATAGGTCCGCGGCTGTTCGGGCACGTATTCGGCTCCGTAGTTAGCCGTAATAAAGTCCCGCGCCGCCTGAACCATGTCGTCGTTGATGCGGACCGAGTCGGTACGCATGTAGGTGATGAGGCCGACGTGGCCCTGGTCGCCCATATCGAGGCCTTCATAGAGCTGCTGAGCCAGCATCATCGTCTTCTTGGCGCCGAAATTGAGCTTGCCGACGCATTCCTGCTGCATCGTCGACGTCGTAAACGGCGGTTGAGGCTGACGTTTACGCTTGCGTTTTTCGACCTTCATGATTTTATCGGGTTCCTGCGTTTCGCCGCGGCTTTCCCAACTGAGGTCGTGAACGATATTCTGGGCTCCCTCTTCATTGAGGACTTCGGCTTTTTTGCCGTCGATCTTGGTCAGTTCCGTCGTCAGGGTCAATCCGTCGTCAGTGACATAGGTCCCGCCGACGGTCCAATATTCTTCCGGTACGAAGGCCTTGATGGCTTCTTCTCGTTCGCAAATTAAACGGACGGCAACGGACTGAACGCGGCCGGCACTGAGGCCCTTACAGACCTTTTTCCAGAGCAAAGGGCTCAATTTATAGCCCACGATGCGGTCCAAGATACGCCGCGCCTGCTGGGCATCGACCTTCTTGATGTCAATCGGTTCCGGTTTTTTTATCGCTTCAACGATCGCCTTTTTCGTGATTTCATGGAACATGATGCGGCATTTGTCCTTGGGATCGATATCCAACAAATGGGCCAAATGCCAGGAAATGGCTTCGCCTTCGCGGTCCGGGTCAGTTGCCAGAAAGACTTTTTTCGAGCGGACGTATTCTTCCTGCAAGTCGTCGATGAGTTTACGCTTGTCCCACATATTGGTATAGGTCGGGACAAAGCCTTCTTCGATATTGACGCCGAACTGGTTGCGCGGCAAGTCGCGCAGATGGCCGCGGCTGGCCATGACCTTATAGCCGCTGCCGAGGAACCGTTCGATAGTCTTGGCTTTCGCCGGCGATTCCACGATGACCAGATTCTTGGCGTTTTTCGGAAGCTTGTCGAGTTTCTTCAGGGGTTCTTTCTTGGGAAGGTTTACCGTACCGTGAATGACCGTCTTTTCACCGTCGGCCTTTTTTTTACGGCCCTTCTTCTTTTTCGAGTCGTCTATGATAATCGTGCGTTTAATGGGAAATTCTAACATCTATGCTTAATCCTGCCTCTCGCTGTACACGAATCGTGAAAATCTATTTAAACTATTTTTCATAATACACTATTCGCCGCGACCTTTCAAGCGTCAGCCCCTTATATACATTATAATGACGTAATGTCTTTGTAAAGAAATCCGCCTCGTGAGGCCAAATCTTCCTCTTTTCCAATCCCTTCACCAAGACGCTAAAAAGACAGCCTTGCAACTGAGTCGCAAAGACTGCCTTTCTGTTCCTTCCTGTGGTATGATACGGAGAGAGGACGGAAGGAGAAATTATTTTTTTATGGTTGTCCCGATGTGGGCGAGAACGGCATCGGTCATGGTCTGGGTATCGGCTTTTTTAAAGCCTTCTTTATAAAGGTCGGCCGTGCGCCAGCCTTCTTCCAAAGCGGCGTCGACAGCATCTTCGATGAGGGCCGCCCCTTCTTCTTCGCCGAAGGAGTAGCGCAGCAGCATGGCTGCCGACAAGATAGTGGCACAGGGATTGGCAATGCCGCGACCTGCAATATCTGGCGCCGAGCCGTGGATCGGTTCATAGAGACTGGTCAATTCGCCGATGGACGCCGACGGCATCATGCCGATGGATCCGCCTAGGACAGCCGCTTCGTCGCTCAAGATATCGCCGAAGAGGTTGCTCGTAACGATGACGTCGAACTGTTTCGGATTGAGGGCCAGCTGCATGGCGCAGTTGTCGACGTAAAAATGATTCAAGGCGACCGACGGATAATCTTTAGCCACATCGATCATAGTTCGGCGCCACAGGCGGGACGTAGCCAGGACGTTGGCCTTATCGACGGAGGTCACCTTGCCCCGCCGGCCTTGGGCGGCCTTCATGGCAAAGGTGCCGATGCGCTCTACTTCAGGAACGCTGTAATTTTCAAGGTCCCAGGCCCGTTCGACGCCGTTGTGAATTTCCGATTCACAGCGGTCGCCGAAATAGATGCCGCCGACGAGTTCGCGGACGATGAGGACGTCGGTTCCGGTAACGATGTCGGCCTTTAAAGGAGAATATTCCGCTAAGACCGGGGGCACCTTGACGGGACGCAAATTGACATAGAGGCCGAGAGCCTTTCTAAGGCCCAAGACGGCTTGTTCCGGCCGCAGGGTCGGTTCGACGGCGTCCCATTTATCGCCGCCGACGGCGCCAAAGAGGATGGCGTCAGCCTTTTTAGCCGCTTCCACCGTTTTCTTAGGAAGGGGCGTACCGCAAGCGTCGTAAGCCGTACCGCCGGCCATCTGTCGTTCAAAGGTCAGGCCTAAATGGCAGACCTCGTCTACTTTTTGCAGCACCTTCACGGCGCTGGCCGTAATTTCTTCCCCGATGCCGTCGCCGGGGATGACGACAATGTGTTTACTCATGAGCCTTTGCCCCCTTGATATAGTTGATTAAGCCGCCGGCTGCGGCAATGTCTTGAACGAAGCCCGGCAGAGGCCGCGCCTGAAAAGTTTGTCCCGTCGTCTGATCGACGATGGTCCCCTTTTCTAAGTCGACGTTGACGATGTCACCGGCCTTGATTGAATTTACGGCATCGCCGATTTCAAGGACCGGCAGGCCAACGTTGATGGCATTGCGGTAAAAGATGCGGGCAAAACTGGCGGCGATGATGACTGGAATGCCCGAGGCCTTAATGGCAATGGGCGCGTGTTCCCGCGAAGAGCCGCAGCCGAAGTTTTTGCCTCCGACCATGATATCCCCGGCCTTGACGTTTGCGGCAAAGGTTTCATCGATGTCGACCATGCAGTGGGACGCCAATTCTTTGGGGTCAAAACTATTTAAATAACGGGCGGGAATAATGACGTCCGTATCAATATTATCGCCGTAGCGCCATACTTTTCCTTCTAAAACCATCTTTATCGTACCTCCTTGGGAGCGGCAATCTTGCCGAGAATGGCACTGGCTGCCGCCACCTGCGGACCTGCCAGATAGACTTCACTGTCGACGTGGCCCATGCGGCCGCGGAAATTTCGGTTCGTCGTCGAAACGCAGCGTTCACCGGCGGCAAGGATGCCCATGTAACCGCCAAGACAGGGCCCGCAGGTCGGCGTCGAAACGGCACAGCCTGCCGTGATGAACGTTTCAATATAGCCGGCTTTCATGGCCTCCATATAAACCGACTGGCTGCCGGGAATGACGATGCAGCGGACGTCGGGATGGACGCTGCGGCCTTTAAAGATTTCAGCGGCAATGCGCAGGTCTTCTAAGCGGCCGTTGGTGCAGGAGCCGATGACGACCTGGTCAATCTTGATGTCGCCAAAGGTACCGACGACCTTGGTATTTTCCGGCAGATGAGGAAAGGCAACAACAGGCTGTAATGTCGACAAATCAATATCCACCGTCCGACAGTAATGAGCATCGTCATCGGCGGTGACGCAGTCGTAGTCATCGGAGAAACGCCCTTTTTCATAGGCAATCGTCGCTTCATCGACAGGGAAAATACCGTTTTTCGCGCCCCCTTCGATGGCCATGTTGGAAATGGTAAAGCGGTCGGTCATGTCTAAAGAAGCTACACCGGGTCCTGTAAATTCCAAGGATTTATAGAGGGCGCCGTCGACGCCGATCATGCCGATGAGGGTCAGCATGACGTCCTTCCCGGTAATGTCTTCCGGTTTTTCGCCGGTCAAGCGAACCTGAATGGCGTCGGGAACCTTAAACCAAGCCTTACCGGTAGCCATGGCGACGCCGAGGTCCGTCGAGCCGACACCGGTCGAAAAGCCGCCCAAGGCGCCGTACGTGCAAGTATGGGAGTCAGCGCCGATGGTTACCATGCCCGGGCCGACGATGCCCTGTTCCGGCAAAAGGACGTGTTCGATGCCGACGCGGCCGACTTCAAAGTAATGGGTAATTTCGTGTTCTTTGGCAAAATCGCGGACAATCTTGGCAAGACCCGCCGATTTGATGTCCTTATTGGGCGTAAAGTGATCGGGCACTAAGGCAATCTTGGTCTTATCAAAGACGGGACGGCCGATTTTCTTAAATTCAGCAATAGCCGGCGGCGCCGTAATATCATTGGCCAACACCATATCGACGCTGCATACAATTAAATCTCCCGCCTCTACGGACGGCACGCCGGCATGCTTGGCTAAAATCTTTTGGGTCATAGTCATTCCCATAATCTATTCCACTCCTTACAAATCCTGTTTTTCGGGAAACGCGGCCGTTTCGAGAAAAGGATGAAATTTCAAAAAAACGATACTTCGTAAAAATGATCAATGCTGGCTTACGACGGCTTTAAAGGCAGCTACGGCATCGGGACTCGAGGCGAAATGGCGGAAGCGAACGCGCTGGTCCATGCCTTCCATGCGATTGACGGCCGTCACGAAGGCCCGAATCGAAGCCGTCATCGTATCGGTGTCGATGCCGGCGCCCCACGTCGTCCGCCCCTGTTTATCGGTCAGGCCGAAGTAGGCAATGCCTCTCGAATCGGAATCGCCGTCGAGGTCATGTTCGCTGTAGACGAGGTTTTCAAATTCGATGCCGTAAGCCTTACAGATGGCGTTGCTGACGGCATTGAGCTGGCCGTTGCCTTCGCCTTGGAGGACGACTTCTTCCCCATTGGCCCGGATCAGGACCGTTCCGATCCAGCGGCTGCCCTTTTTCTGAATAGAAAAGTCTTCGACTTTCAGCGGGCTTTCCGTATTGAGGTAATGTTTCTGGAAGACGTCGTAAATTTCACGAGGCTTCAATTCCTGATGGGCATGGTCGGATACTTCTTTGACAAAGTAACTGAAATCTTCGCGCATCTTCTTGGGCATGGCAATGCCGTAGTGCTGCTCCATGATAAAGCCGATGCCGCCCTTGCCGGACTGGCTGTTGATGCGGATGACGTCGGCGTCGTAAGTACGGCCGATATCGTGGGGATCGATGTAGAGATAAGGGCAGTTCCAGTAGGGCTGATGCTGTTCGGCCCGATAATGCATGCCTTTGGCAATGGCGTCCTGATGAGATCCCGAGAAGGCGGCAAAGACCAGCTTCCCGGCATAAGGCTGACGGGGATGGACTTCCATGCGGGTCACCCGTTCATACGTATCAACGAGGTCCGTCATGTGGGAAAAATCGAGGCCCGGATCGACGCCAAGAGCATACATGTTCATGCCGATGGTCACGATATCGGCATTGCCCGTCCGTTCGCCGTTGCCAAACAAAGTCCCTTCGACGCGGTCGGCTCCGGCCAGGATGGCCATTTCGGCATCGGCCACACCGGTTCCCCGATCGTTGTGGGGATGGACCGACAAGACGACGTTGTCACGATACTTCAGGTTCTGCGACAAATACGCAATCTGGGCGGCAAAGACGTGGGGCATGGACATCTGCACCGTCGACGGCAAGTTGATGATGGCCTTGCGGTCCGCCGTCGGCTGCCAAACGTCGAGGACAGCATTGCAGACGTCGAGGGCATATTCCGGTTCGGTACCGGTAAAGCTTTCCGGCGAATATTCGAAGCGATAGTCGGCGCCGGCTTCTTCCGTCAGTTTTTTCAGTAAGGCCGCCCCTTCGACGGCAATCTGCTTGATTTCTTCCTTCGACTTGTGGAAGACCTGCTGGCGCTGGGCAAAGGACGTCGAGTTGTAGACGTGGACGATGGCATGCTTAACGCCCTTCAAAGCTTCAAAAGTCCGGCGGATGATGTGTTCCCGAGCCTGGGTCAGGACCTGGACGGTTACATCGTCGGGAATCAAATTATGGTCGACTAAGTAGCGCAGGAATTCAAATTCCGTTTCCGAAGCAGCCGGAAAGCCGACTTCGATTTCCTTAAAGCCCATGGCGACCAGGACCTTGTAGAATTCGATTTTTTCTTCAAGACTCATAGGGATGATAAGGGCCTGATTTCCGTCGCGCAAGTCGACGCTGCACCAGATGGGTGCCTGTTCCGGGTATTCCCGCTGCGTCCAAGACATATCGACGACGGGCGGCATAAAATAACCTTTTTGATAATGTTCTACGTGTTTCATGGTCATCACTCCTATGATTATGAAATAAATTAAAAACAACTCATTACACAATCAAAATAAAAAAAATCTCCCATCTCCAAAGAGACGAAAGATTTCACTTGCGCGTTACCACTCTAATTCCTATGTTTCCATAGGCACTCTACAGGTACGGACCAAAGGTCGATACCCCCCTGTCTGTTAACGGCCAGGCCCCGGCTCCACCTACTCCTTTAGTTTCAGCGAGCTGCTTAGAGAGGAGTTCCGTTCCATGCCGCTGCTGTCTCGCACCTGCCGACAGCTCTCTGTAAGCTTTCTGGAACCTACTAGTTCTCTTCAACGCATTTTTATTTTGGATTGTTTTGTTGATGGTTCGTATCTTACCACCATCATGCCCGTTTGGCAAGGCTTTTTTCAAAATATTTTAAGGTTAAACGTCGAACTTATGTTAATAATTTCTAAATAGTCCAGGTTTAACGTTTATCTTAAAATAGCAGACTTAAAAGTCACTCATCCCGTCACCGACCGGTAAAACCCTATCTTTTTTCAAGCTTTAATGCTATAATAATTAAGTTACACAACAAGGAGGAAGTACATGTTAGAGAAATTCCAAAATTTAAATATCAGCGAAGTCATTATCCGTGCCCTGAACGAAATGGGTTTTGAAGAACCGACGCCGATCCAGTCCGAATCGATTCCCGTCGCCATGAGCGGCGTTGACATGATTGGCCAGGCCCAGACCGGTACCGGTAAGACCGCTGCCTATGGCATCCCCGTCCTGGAAAAAATATTGAAGGCCGAACCTTCCAAAGAAATTCAGACCGTCGTCTTATCCCCGACCCGTGAACTTGCCATGCAGGTCGCCGAAGAACTGAACCACCTGGCTCAATTCACCAACATTCAGGCCCTGCCCATCTACGGCGGTCAAGATATGGAACGCCAGCTGCGCCGCCTGCGTAAGAGCCCGCAGATCATCGTCGCCACTCCGGGCCGGCTCATCGACCACATGAAACGCGGCACCATCGATTTGAGCCACATTGCCACCATCGTCCTCGACGAAGCCGATGAAATGCTGGACATGGGCTTTATCGATGACATCAACCTCATCATGGCAGCGACGCCCAACACGCGCCAGACCCTGCTCTTCTCGGCCACCATGCCGAAACCGATTCAACAATTGGCTGAAACCTTCCTTCACGATCCCCTCATGATTCGCATGAAGACCAAAGAAGTCACCATGGACCTCATCGAACAGTCGTACATCGAAGTACCGGATCGTCAGAAGTTCGATATCCTCTGCCGTCTCCTCGACCTTCAGGAACCGGATTTGGCCATCATCTTTGTCCGCACCAAACGCCGCGTCGACGAAGTATCAGAAGCCCTCAAGAAACGCGGCTACTCGTCGGAAGGCATCCACGGCGACTTGACCCAGGCCAAGCGCGATACCGTCATCCGCCAGTTCCGTGAAAAGACGATCGATATCTTAGTCGCCACCGACGTCGCAGCCCGCGGCCTCGACATCAGCGGTGTCACCCACGTCTTCAACTATGACCTGCCCCAGGACCCGGAAAGCTACGTCCACCGCGTCGGCCGTACAGGCCGTGCCGGTCAGAGCGGCGAAGCCACGACCTTCGTCATTCCCCGTGAAATGGAACACCTGCGCACTATCGAACGCCTCATTAAGCGCAGCATCGCCCGCCGCAAAGCTCCGACCTTCTCCGAAGCCTTAGAAGGAGCCCAGCAGGCAGCCATCCGCAACCTAGCCGCTACGGCTGAAGAAGGCAATTTCGGCAGCTACAAAGAAAATGCCGAAGAACTCCTGTCCAACTATGACTCGGCGTCCCTCGTCGCAGCCGCTATCAAGCTGCTTACAAAAGAACCGGACACGACGCCCGTCAAGATTACCGAAGAAGCCCCCCTCCGCGTCCATCGCAGCCGTCAGGGGAAAAATAACCGCGACCGCAACTATCGCCGTAACGATCGCAATCGGAAAGACCGCCGCAATGGCAAAGAAGACGGCCAAGAACGAGGCGAACGCCGTCGTCACTTCGCTCCCAAAAACCGCGATTCCAACAACCACGGCACCTTCCGTAACAACCAGCGCTCCGAAAAAAAACAACATAAAGAACCGAATCGCTCCGTATTCAAGCCTTACTTCAAGGACTGATTCGAGATTGAAAATGAAATGCCCATCTTACCGAACTAGTAAGATGGGCATTTTTTGGTTCTATAATAAATGTTGGGGTCTTGTGGACACTCCTGTTCACAAGG
>NZ_UQBH01000034.1 GCF_900539295.1 uncultured Megasphaera sp. | reverse complement strand
TCATGTATAGGGCGAACGCTCTATCGTGGGTTCAAATCCCACGCTCTCCGCCATACGACGCGTTGAAGGACTGTCACATGATATTCATGAGGCAGTCTTTTTTTGTTGCCTAAAAAAGGAAAAGATGCTTGAAAACCCTGTTCACAGGCCGATTCTTTTATGATAAAATTATGAACCATAACAGAGGGAAAGAAGGCTTATGATGAGTGCTATCAAAAGGGAAGTGGCAGCCTTTATCGCTGACCACCAAAACAATCATTTTGTCATGACGCCGGTGACGATGCGTGAAAGCTCGATCGAGACGGCTCTCGCGCAGATGCTGCCGAAGGTGGAAATGGAAGAGATCGTCGACGGCGTCCTTGACGGCTGCCGGGATTATCCGGTGCCGGTCCGGGTCTATATTCCTCATCGGCGCCGACCCTTACCGGTTCTCATCTATTACCACGGCGGCGGCTTTGCCATCGACGGCGTTTTCGTCTATGATCCCGTCTGCCGCCGAATTGCCGAGGCGACGGACCATATCGTCATCGCTCCGGAATACCGCCTGGCTCCGGAAAATCCTTATCCGGCGGCCTATGACGATGCCCTGGATGCGGCCCGCCAGGCCCTTCCTTTCTTGAAGGCCGAGGGAATCGAGTATGAAGCCGATGTGACCTTATGCGGCGACAGTGCCGGCGGCTGTTTGACGGCCTTTGTCAGCCAGACTCTGCAGCATGATACAGACTTTCCCTTGAGCCATCAGATTTTGATCTATCCTTTGCTGGACTTTACCGGCTCATTTCCGTCGTGTCAGGAAAACTGCTGCGACCAAACGGGCTTTACGGCAGCCAAGATGAAGTGGTACTTCGACCAGTTTTTCCGCGGTCATGACGATAAAAGGGCGGCATCGCCGCTTTTTGGCGAACTGTCTCCGGACATGCCGGCGACCTTTGTCGTTACGACGTCTTTTTGCCCCTTCCATGACGAAGGATTGGACTATATCCGCCGTCTCCATGCCGTCGGTATTCGGGCTGAGACCTATAATTACGACAATATGGTTCATTCCTATCTCAACTTTGAAAAAATTTGCTATAATGAAATATGTGATACCTATGAACGCATGGCAAAGTTTTTGCATGATTGACAGGAATTGCTTATAATAGAAACAAAAAGTCTGCTTGTGTATACGGAAAGGATGTGCCAGTATGAAAAAACGTCTTTGCCCGGAATGTGGTAAATGGGTTGAAGTGGATGGGCAATTTTGTCCGTTTTGTGGGGCAGAACTCCCTAAAATGGACGCTGATGAACCGATTATCGACGAAGAACCGGCTATTGAGGAAGAACCGGTTATCGACGAAGAAACGGGGACGGAAACCTTTGATCACGAACGGGGAGAAGCGCAGGAACCGGCAGGGGCCATCGATCTCAGCGAACTGCCGCCTGTCCCGCCGAGTCGGCCGACACCGCCGCCATTTCAGGAAAAGCCCTTCTATGTTCGCCACGGCAAAGCCATTGCAGGCATTATTTTGGCCTTGATTGTCGTCATTGCCGGAGCCATCGGCATGCATTTTTACGGCCTCCATCAAGATGACTATACGAAAGACGCCGTCGCCCTCTCACAGCAGCTGACGACGGAAAATGAGTCGGTGACCGATGCGGCCAAGCTCCTCAGCCAGCAGGGCCAGGGAAGCGGCTCTGAGTCACTGATCAAGACCTTGGAGACGAGCCGGGCTAACGTGGAAAAGATTGCCAAGAACTACCAGCCCCAGAAAGTGCCTGACCAGTATGCCAGTGACGATCAGGCCATCCATGAAGTCATGCGCAATCAGATGGCCCTGTACGACAAGGCCATTGCCATCGCTAAGGCCCCGACCGATGCTGCTGTCAACGATAAGCTGAACGACATGCTCACTCAGTCCCAGAATGCCAAGAAGATCGCCCGGACGATCCAGATTCCCGGTGCCGACTTTACGGCAGCCGTCGACGATGATGCCGCTGTTTCGTACCTCGAAAAATACGTGGCAAAAGTAAAGAAGGATGAGGAAGAAAAGAAGGCCAAGGAAAATCCGGACAAGCAGATCCTCTCATCCTACGCCAGCAGCAAGGACTTGTTCAATGACGATATCAATAAGCTCACCGACGATATCAACGAATATTTGAAGGACCACAAGGATTTCAAGGGCAACCGGGAATTTACGGCGCGAGCCAATGCTTTGTACGTCCAGATTTCCAAGACCCGCAGTCAGCTTGAAAGCGACTCGTCCATCGAAAATGTCGCTATGAAGTATAAACTCGACGCCTTGCTCAAGGCCGAACAGGACCGGCTCCGCGGCCTCTATGACGGCGTCAGCGCCAGCCAGAACGGGAATGACTATCGCCCGGGCTTCCAGCGCGGCCAGGCAGCGACTGACCGTTATGACAAATTGAATAAAGAGTGGAACAGCCTGTAAGGACTGATCTATAAAAAAGAGGTTCAGCGATATCGATGATCGCTGAACCTCTTTTGGTTATTGCTTCACTTTTTTCATGGACAAGCCGATGCGGCCGCGGTCGGCATCGACGCTAATGATTTCTGCATTGACGATGTCGCCGGCGTGGACGATGTCCGTCGGGTGACGGAAAGGATGGGTGCTAAGCTGAGAGCGGTGGACCAGGCCCGGCGTCTTGATGCCGAAATCGACGAAGGCGCCGAAGTCGACGACGTTCTGGACCGTGCCGCGGACGACGGTTCCGACCTTGAGGTCCGACAGGGAGATGATGTGGCTGCGGGTCAAGGGTTTGGGGAATTCACTGCGGACGTCGCGGCCGGGCTTGCGCAGTTCTTCAAGGATATCCTTGATGGTCGGCTCACCGGCGCCGAGGGAGGCCGCCAGTTTCGGTGCGGCGTTGCACTGGATCTTATCCCGCAGGCCGGCCAGTTTTTCCGGCTCCTTCAAATCGTCGCGGGTCAGGCCGTACTGACCGGCAATTTGAGCGGCCAGTTCATACGATTCGGGATGGACCGACGTGTTGTCCAGCGGTTCCTGACCGTCTTTAATGCGCAGGAAGCCGGCGCACTGGGTAAAGGTCGCCGGTCCCAGACGGGGGACGCTGAGCAGTTCCTGGCGGTTTTTGAAGGGCCCCTTTTCGTTGCGGTAGGCGACGATGTTGCCGGCTGTCGAAGCCGTAAGACCGGCGATGTGCTGGAGCAGGGCGGCTGACGCCGTATTGAGGTCGACGCCGACGTAGTTGACGACGGACGTGACCGTCTGATCGAGGGCCGACGACAGATCCTTTTGGTTGACGTCATGCTGGTACTGGCCGACGCCGATGGAGCAGGGATCGATCTTGACCGATTCAGCTAAGGGGTCCTGGATGCGGCGGGCAATGGAAACGGCGCCGCGGATGGTGACGTCCAGGTCGGGCAGCTCTTCCCGGGCCAGTTCCGACGCCGAGTAGACCGAAGCCCCGGCTTCGTTGGTGATGACGTAGCGGCAGGTCAGGTGGTAGTTTTCGATGAGCTGGGATACGAATTGTTCCGTTTCGTACGACGCCGTCCCGTTGCCGATGGAAATGAGGGTGACGCCGTGGCGGCGGATCATGTTGGCCAGCTCCTTGGCGCTCTTTTGTTTCTGCTGTTCCGAGTGGGTCAGGTAATAGGTTCCGTGATCGAGGACCCGGCCGGTGGCACTGATGACCGCTGCCTTGCAGCCCGTGCGAAAACCGGGGTCGAGGCCTAAGATGATTTGCCCTTCAAAAGGCGGCTGCAAGAGGAGATGACGGAGGTTTTCGGCAAAGACGTCGATGGCCTGTTTTTCGGCCTGAGCCGTCAGTTCATTGCGGATTTCCCGGTCCATTTGCGGGAAAATCAGCCGTTTGTAGCTGTCGGCGGCAGCATTGCGGATGATGTCTTCATAAGGAGAATGGCGCTCAATGACCAGATGGCAGAGCATGTCGATGTGCTGGTCCGTCGGTTCTTTTATGGAAACTTTTAATTTCTTTTCATTTTCGCCGCGGTTGATGGCCAAGATGCGGTAGCTCGGCATCTGGGTGATGCGCTCGCTGAAGTCGGCATAGGTCAGCATGGGGCCGGCCTCTTTTTCGTCGACTTGGAGGGTGCAGGTAAGGCGTGCCTTTTGCCAGAGACTGCGGCGAAGTTTTTGGCGAAAGTCAGCCCGTTCGGAAAATCGTTCGGCTAAGATGTTGGCTGCGCCCTGGATGGCGTCTTCAATGGTGGGCACCTCTTCATTGAGGAAGGGTTTTGCCGCTTCTTCCGGTGCCGGGCCCTTGGGGTTTTGATCGGCAAAGAGGAGGGCTAAGGGCTCGAGGCCGGCGTCGCAGGCCATGGAAGCCTTGGTCCGCTTCTTCGGCTTATAGGGCAGGTAGATGTCTTCTACTTCCTGAAGCTGACGGGCGGCTTCTAAGGCTTTTTCTAATTCGTCGGTCCAGCGCCCCTGATCTTCAATCGATTGGCGGACCGTTTCCTTGCGGCTGGCCAGGGCCTGTTCATAGGCATATTGTTCCTGGATGCAGCGCAGTTGGACTTCATCCAATGTTCCCGTCGCTTCTTTTCGATAGCGGGCGATGAAGGGAATCGTATTTCCTTCGTCCAAAAGGGACAGGGCGGCCTGAACCTGCTGCGGACGGACGCCGAGGGTGCGGGCAATTTCAATAATCATCGTTTCGTCAGTCATGGATTCATTCCCTCCCATAAAAGTACAGTCAAGATTGCTTATTTTGTAAGAGAAACTTTACACAAGTCATTGAATTTTTTCTTAATAACCGTTACAATATAATATAGGATATTCTATTTTTTTGACCATGTAAGTTACTCATGTAAGTTCATGTGGAATAAAGCTAGAATGTCTTATTATACCATACTTTTCAAAGAAAGGGGGATAAAAATGGAAATTGCTGAAGTTTTGCGAAAAAACGGTTATAAAGTCACACCGCAGCGGCTGGCTGTTTATGAGGCGATCATTCACAACCCGATGCATCCCAATGCCGAAGCTATTTACAAAACCTTACAGCCGAACTACCCGTCTATGAGTATGGCCACGGTATATAAAACCATGGAAATTTTTGCTAAAATAGGTGTCGTACAAGTCTTACAATGTGCAGAAGATGCCCATCGTTATGATTATAACACGAACCCTCACGCTCATATTCGATGTGAGAAGTGCAACCGCGTCATGGATATCGACTTGGATCAAAAGCATCTGAGTCAGTTGGCTGCCGAACAGACTGGTTTTACGGTCAATGGTGTAAGTGTTTCGTTTGTCGGTGTTTGCCCGAAATGCCGGGAAAAGTCGTAAATTTTTAATGTTGTGGGATTCGTATTCGCTGCTGCCGCACGAGACCTGTCGGTTTTGTGCGGCAGTATTTTTATATATAATGGTGTATATCTGAACGAAAAGAAAGGAAAGTCTATGTTACATATTGGTTGTCATCTGTCGGTTTCACAAGGATTTTTGCACATGGGTGACGAAGCTTTATCTATAGACGCCGATACCTTCCAGTTTTTTTCCCGCAATCCTCGCGGCAGCAAGGTGAGAAAACTCGATATCGACGATATGGAAGCTTTGAATCAGCTCATGGCAGCACACGATTTTGCCCCCATATTGGCCCATGCGCCCTATACTTTAAACGGCTGCTCTCAGACCGAGAAGACCCGGGAGTTTGCCCGTCAGGCCATGGCCGATGACCTGCGCCGCCTGGAATACCTCGACAACTGCCGCTATAATTTTCATCCCGGAAGCCACGTCGGACAGGGCCCGGAAAAGGGCATCGACCTCATTGCCGAGATGCTCAACAGCTGCATGTTTGCCGGTCAGAAGACGACGGTCCTCTTAGAGACCATGGCCGGCAAGGGGACGGAAGTCGGCCGGACCTTTGAAGAATTGGGGGCCATCATCGATAAGGCTGTCATGAATGATAAAATCGGCGTCTGCCTCGATACATGCCACGTCTTTGACGGGGGATACGACATCGTCCATCATTTAGACGACGTCCTTTCGACCTTCGATAAGATCATCGGCCTCGACCGGTTGAAGGCCGTCCATATAAACGACAGTAAGAATGAACTGGCCAGCCATAAGGACCGCCACGAAAAAATCGGCGAAGGCCATATCGGCATTGAAGCCTTTACGGCCATCGTCAATCATCCGGCCCTGCGGGCCCTGCCTTTTTATTTGGAAACGCCCAATGAGCTCGACGGCTATGCCCGGGAAATTGCACTGCTTCGCTCACTTCAGACTCCGGAATAGAAGTAGATAAAGGGGACTTTTTATGCGTATACTACACACTGCCGACTGGCACTTAGGAAAATTGTTTTATGGCTCGTACTTGACGGAAGAACAGGATTATGTCCTGAAAACTCAGTTCCTGCCCCTCATCAAAGACGAGGGCATCGACGCCGTCGTCCTTTCAGGGGACGTCTACGACCGAAGCCTGCCGCCGACGGAAGCCGTGGCTCTCTTCGATGAGATCGCTACGAAGATTACCGATGAACTGAAGGTGCCTTTCCTGGTCATCAGCGGCAACCATGACAGTGCGGCCCGCCTGTCCTTTGCCAGCCGGCTGTTATCTTCCCGAGGGCTGTATATTGCCGGCGAATTGGAACGCATGACAGGACCCGTCTTGTTAGAAGATGAAGCGGGCCCGGTGGCCTTCTTACTGGCACCCTATGCCGAGCCGGCGACGGTCCGCCATTTCCTCGGCGATGAAAATATTCGCAGCCATCAGGAGGCCTTGGCGGCCCTATTGTCGTGTCAGGGTGAAAAGATTCCTCGCGGTGTGCGAACGGTCTGCGCTGCCCATGCCTTTGTGTCCGGCGGCCTTGCCGGTGACTCCGAACGGCCTCTGTCCATCGGCGGTACGGACCAAGTCGCCAGTGACCTCTTTACGCCTTTTTCTTATACGGCCCTGGGCCATCTCCACGGACCCCAGCAGATTACGGAGCCGACCATACGCTATGCCGGAAGCCTGCTGAAATACTCCTTTGGCGAAGCCCGGCAGAAAAAAGGGGCCGTCGTCGTCGACCTCGATGGAGCCGGCAAGGCAAATCCCGTCTTTCATGAATTTTCGCCTCGTCACGACGTGCGCATCGTCAGAGGTTCTTTTGCGGACCTCATGGCCGCTCCCGACGACCGGACCGATGATTTCATCCTGGCAAGGCTGTCGGACGATCAGCCGATCCTCGACGGCATGGCCAAACTGCGGCGCAAATATCCCAACGCCATGGCCCTTGAAATGCCCAACCGCAATACCGAAGCCGGCGGGCAGCGGGATTTTAACCTCAGACAGTCGACGGGACAGGAACTCTTTGACAGCTTCTCCAAGGCCATGCGGCCCGACCAGCCTTTGACTGAGGCTGAAGAAAAATGTGTCCGCCAGTTGTGGGAAGAGCTGGAAAAACGTGAACAAGGGGGCTTATCATGATTCCCATTTATTTAGAAATGAAGGCCTTTGGCCCTTATGCCGGGACGGAAATCGTCGATTTTCAGAAATTGAAGGACCATAAACTGTTTCTCATCTACGGACCGACCGGGTCCGGTAAGACGACCATCCTCGATGCCATCTGTTACGCCCTCTACGGCAGTACCAGCGGCGACGTCCGTACCGGGGCCTATATGCGAAGCGAGTATGCCACGCCCGATGAGCCGACGTCCGTCTCCTTTCGCTTTGCCATCGGCCGGAAATACTACCGCGTCTACCGCAGTCCGGAACAGCAGATTGCCAAGAAAAGAGGCGACGGCTTGAAGAAGGCCTCAGCTCAGGCTGCTTTGTATGAAACCGATGCCGACGGAGGCGATGAAAAGCTCTTAGCGGCTAAAAATGTCAATGCTGCCGTCGAAGGGCTGTTAGGCTTTAAAGCCGATCAGTTCCGACAGGTCGTCCTCCTGCCGCAGGGGGACTTTCGAAAACTCCTCTTGGCGAACTCCGGCGAGCGTCAGCAGATCATGCAGACCTTATTTCATACGCAGCAGTATGCCAAACTGCAGGCCCTGGCCAAAGAACGCCATGACGAGCTGGAAAGCCGCCATGAACAGGTAGCCCGCGATCGGGAACAATGTTTGCTCAATCTCGGCATTGACGATGAAGAAAAGCTTCCGGAACGCGAGCAGGAATTTCGGAATCAGGAAGCTTCCGTGTCTGAAAAGTGGCACAAAGCCGAAGGTGAGCGCAGTGCTCGGCAGAAAGAATTTCAGGCAGCCCAGGCCTTGGAAGCCCACTGGAAACTCTGGGAGCAGAAACGACAGGAAGTAGCCGATCTCGACGGTCAGGCCGGCGTTTTTCAAGATAAGCGAAATAAGATTGACGTCTTGCGAAAAGCCGAGGTCTTAGCCGAACCCTGCCGCCATCTCGATGAGTTGGAACGGGAAGGGAAGGCTGCCGCCAAGGCCGCCGATAAGGCCAATGAAGCGGCACAGCAGGCCGCTGCCGACCTGAAGGCCGCCAAAGAGCAGATGGAAAAACTTTCTAAGCAGGAAGGGGCCTATAAGGCAGCCGGTGAAGAACAGGTACGGCTGACGGGCCTCAAGGACAAGGCCGATTCCTATTACGATCACTGCCTGCTGGTTAAGAAACTGAATGGGGAAGCTGCTTTTTCCGAACAGGAATGGACTAAGGCCAGAGCCCGAAAGGAAACGGAAAAGGCGGCCTTAGAGAAAGCTCGGGAAGCCCTTTCGACGCTGGCCGATAAAGCGCTGTTGGCTGAACAGGTAAAACAGCAGTGCCAAGCCTTGACGGATCACGTTTCTCGGGAAAAAGAAGCTGCAGACTTGTCCCTTCAAAAAGAGGACAGCCTGAAACAGTGGCAGCACCTTCAGTCGGCCTTCGAAAAAGCCGCTCAGCGCGCGCGGGATGAGCGCGTAGCCTATGAAAGCGTCCGGGCTGCATTCTTACAGGGGCAGGCGGCCATTTTGGCGGCAGACCTTGCCGACGGCATGCCCTGCCCGGTCTGTGGGGCCACGAACCATCCCATGCCGGCCGTTCCCATCGATGATTTGCCAACGCGGGACGACGTCGAACGGCGGCAAAAAGCGGCCGAAAAGAGCGAGCAGGAGCGGCAGCAGCTGGAAGTCGATACCAAGGCTGCCGAAACGGCTTATAAAGCCTTAGAAGGTCAATACGACCGCCTCCGGCAGCAGTATCCGCAAAGAGCTTCCTTAGAAGATTTGGAAGCTCAATTGAAATCGGCCTTGAAGCAGCAGACGGACCTTAAAAAGGTCCTTTCCGAGGGAGACCGCCTTCGTAAGGACGCCGCCGATGCTGAAGCGAAACTTCGTCAATGGGAAGGCCGCGAAGAAGCGGCCCGCAAGGCGATGGAAGAAGCGAAGACCAAGGCCGTCAAAGCCGGCGAAACCCAGGCCCATTTGGAAGCGGAACTGCCCGAAGCCTATCGCGATCCCAAGGCGCTCAGCCGTCGTCTGGCCGAGTTGACGCAGCACCTTAAAGACTATGAAGAAACCCTTCAGAAAAGCCGGGACCATCTGGTAAGCTGCGAACGCCAAGGGGCTCAGCGTCAGGAAGAAGCCCGGAGCCTCACCCAGCAGGTCCTGACCCTGCGCAGTCGATTCAAACAGGACTATAACGACTTGGGCCAACGGGTATTAGCAGCGGGCTTTGCCTCCGTTCGTGCCTGCCGGGACGTGCAGCCGTCAGTAAAGGACATTCCCGTCCTGGAAGGCGAAGTCCGTCAATATGAGACCAAGCTGCAGCAGGTACGAGGCCAGCTCGAACAGGAAAACGCAGCCATTGACGGCAAGCCCCGCCCCGACGTCTCGGCTTTAGAGAAAATCTTGGCCGATGCCGAAAAGACGAGCCGCGACCTTGCCGAAGAAAGGGGACGCCTGTCGGCAACCTTTTCCCAGTGGCAGCAGGAAAAGAAGAAGCTCTTAGCCCTCGGTAAGGATGAAGCCGATCTCGTCGAAGCCTATAAGACCGTCGGCGCCGTCTACGACCTCATTGCCGGCAAACAGACGGGCATCAACTTCGAGCGCTACGTCTTAGGGGCCCTCCTCGACGACGTCTTGGCTGCCGCTAATGAACGGCTCCAGGCCATGAGCCGTCAGCGCTACAGCCTGCAGCGTTCCCAAAGCTGGGACGATAAACGGGTCAAGCAGATCGGCCTCGACATCGAAGTCTATGACAACTATACGGGCTATGCCCGGCCGGCCAACACCTTGTCCGGCGGCGAAACCTTCTTGTCCTCTCTGGCTCTGGCCCTGGGGCTGGCTGACGTCGTCCAAGCCTATTCCGGCGGCATCCATCTCGATGCCATCTTCATCGACGAAGGCTTCGGCACCCTCGACAGCGAAACCCTGGATTACGCCTTAAAGACCTTAGCGTCCCTTAGAAGCGGCGGCCGCCTGGTGGGCATCATTTCCCACGTGCCGGAATTAAAAGAACGGATTGACGCCCGCCTGGCCATTCACAAGACCGATCGGGGCAGTACGTCGTCCTTTGAATTTTCCTAAGGCCTGTCCTTATAGTTCAATATATATTTGTTGAATCGACAGAAAAAGTATATAATAAAGCATAATCGAGAGAGGGGGGACGGAATGTCCATTCAAAAAGTACGCGACTATTTTTCCCAATGGGGGCTGGAAGACAAGGTCATGGAACTGACCGCGTCGAGCGCCACTGTCGAAGAAGCAGCGGCAGCCCTTCATACCGAAGGCCGGCGCATTGCCAAGACCATGTCCTTTCAGGTAGGCGAACAGCCGATCCTCATCGTCTTTGCCGGTGATGCCCGCGTGGATAACCGCAAGTTCAAAGATCGATTTCATAAAAAGGCGTCCATGATCAAACCGGACGAGGTCGAAGCCGTCATCGGCCATCCCGTCGGCGGCGTTTGTCCCTTTGCTATCAATCCCGGTGTCGACGTGTATCTCGATGAATCACTCAAGCGTTTTCAAACTGTCTTTCCGGCCTGCGGTACGGGCAACAGCGCCATCGAACTGACCCTGGACGAGCTGATGACCTATTCTAAGGCTCTTGAATGGGTCGACGTGTCAAAAGGCTGGCAGGAAGAAAGCATTTAACAAAGGGGGTTACACCATGCAGTTTACGTTTAAACATACGAATTTTAATGTATTAGATCTCCAGCGCAGCATGGACTTTTATAAAGAAGCATTGGGCCTGACCGAAGTCCGCCGCATTGAAAATCCCGATTTCACCATCGTCTACCTCGGCGACGGCGTTACGGGCTTCCAGTTGGAATTGACCTGGCTCAAAGACCGTAAAGAACCGTACAACCTCGGCGACAACGAATTCCATACGGCCTTTGCCGTCAAGGATATGGACGCTGCCTTGGCCAAACATAAAGAAATGGGCTGCGTCGTCTATCAGAATCCGGCCATGGGCATCTACTTCATCGTCGATCCCGACGGTTACTGGCTGGAAATCATTCCGGAGCGTTCCTAATGAAGAAAGAATATACTCAGCGGACGGCACGCCTCATCGGCCAGGAAAAAGTAGATGAACTCAATACCAAGAAGGTCCTCGTATTCGGCGTCGGCGGCGTCGGTTCGGCCGTCGTCGAAGCCTTAGGCCGGGCCGGGGTCGGCCATCTCATCTTAGTCGATGCCGACGTCTTTGATCCGTCGAACCTTAACCGCCAGTTAGGAGCGACCGTCGAAACCATCGGCCGCCCGAAGGTAGAGGTCATGAAGGAACGGCTCTTGACCATCAATCCCGATATCGACGTTGAAACCCATGCCACCTTCTACTTGCCTGAAAGTCACCAGGGCTTCATTGCCAAGTCCGGTGCCGACTACGTCGTCGATGCCATCGACACGACCAGTGCCAAGATCGCCATCATTGACGAAGCCTACCACAGCGGGATTCCCGTCGTCTCCTCCATGGGGGCCGGCAACAAGCTCCATCCGGAGTACTTCCAGCTCGACTACATCGAAAAGACGACCGTCGATCCTTTGGCCAAGATCATGCGCCGCGAATTGAAGAAGCGCCGCATCCGCCGCATCAAAGTCGCCTACTCGACGGAAGCGCCCCGTACGCCCATCTCGGACAGTGAAGAAGTCCGTCCCAGTCCGGGCAGCATATCCTTCGTGCCGGCCACAGCCGGTATGATTTTAGCGGGAGCCGTCATCCGCGATCTTCTCGATTTGGCATAAAAGAAAATTTTACCCATATTATACACAAGGGCTGCGACCGAAACGTCGCAGCCTTTTTTACGGTATTTTCACGGAATTTCGGCGATTTTGATAAGTATCGGAGCATACTTGTCCACAACATGATAGAGTATTGATACGTTGACACGACCTACTATATATAGTATCATAAATCTTGTAAATATTGGCCCCGAAATCGCATATATTGTGGGATACGCGGGACTTGTGGACATTTTCATACAATATACTGTGGAGGTAGACATATGCTGGAAGTAATCAAGAGAAACGGACAAAAAGTGCCCTTTGACAAGGACAAAATCACGATTGCCATCGAAAAGGCCATGAACAGCAGCAGCGGCGTTTATGAAGAAGGCCAGGCTGCTAAGATTGCAGGTGAAATCGAAGCATATGCCGGTTCCATCCATAAGAATATGACGATTTACGCCATCGAAGATCAGGTCTATTATCGACTCTTGAAGTACAACAATCCGGCTACGGCCAGAGCTTATGAAAACTATAAAGCCATTCAGGCTTTTAAGCGTCAGACCAACACGACGGACAGCGACGTTTTCGGCCTGTTGAACAATACCAACTTAGAAGTCTTGAATGAAAACTCCAATAAGAACGGCCACGTCGTTTCGACGCAGCGCGACCTCATTGCCGGCGAAGTATCGAAAGACATCGCCCGCCGCAAATTGATCCCTGCCGACATCGTCCAGGCTCACGACAGCGGTGCCATCCATTTTCACGACATGGACTACATCATTCAGCCCATGTTCAACTGCTGTCTTATCAACCTCGAAGACATGCTGGCCAACGGTACGGTCATCAACGGCAAGAAAATCGACACGCCGAAGTCCTTCCAGGTAGCTTGTACGGTAACGACGCAGATCATCGCCCAAGTCGCCAGCGGCCAGTACGGCGGCCAGTCCATCAACGGCATCGACCGCATCCTGGCGCCTTACGTCCGCAAGTCCTTCAAAAAATACATGAGCGCCGTCGTCGAAGAACAGCGCGAAGTCTACGGCATCGAACCGGATATGGAAAAGGCCGAAGAAATCGCCTGGAAACGGACGAAGAAAGAAATCAAAGACGGCATCCAGACCATTCAGTATCAAATCAACACCCTCATGACGACCAACGGCCAGGCTCCGTTCGTCACCTTGTTCATGTATTTCCAGCCCGATTACGAATACGCCAAGGAAGCGGCCCTCATCGATGAAGAGCTCTTGCGTCAGCGCATTCAGGGCATTAAGAATGAAGCCAACGTCTACGTCACGCCGGCCTTCCCGAAACTGATCTACGTCCTCGATGAACACAACGTCAGCGAAGGCAGCCCTTACTTCTATTTGACTAAACTGGCTGCGGAATGCACGGCCAAGCGGATGTATCCCGACTATATTTCCGCCAAGAAGATGCGCGAATCTTATGAAGGCAACGTCTTCAGCCCCATGGGCTGCCGCTCCTTCTTGAGCCCTTGGAAGGATGCTCAGGGCAATTACAAATTCGACGGCCGCTTCAACATGGGCGTCGTCTCCCTGAACCTGCCCCAGATCGGGATCCTCGCCGACGGCGACGAAGAAAAATTCTTCCAGATCCTCGACAAACGTCTGGAACTGTGCAAAAAAGCACTCCTCCTTCGCGTCGAATTACTGAAAAAGGTTACGTCCGACGTCTCGCCGATCCACTGGCAGTACGGCGCCATTGCCCGCCTCCAGCCCGGTGAAACGATCGAAAAATTCATCTACGGCGGCTACGCAACCCTGTCCTTAGGCTACATCGGCATGTACGAAGCGACGGTACTGACCAAGCACTGCTCGCACACGACGCCGGAAGGCCGCAAGTTTGCCATGCGCATTATGGATGACCTCAACGCCCATATTCAGCAGTGGAAGAAGGAAACGAATATCGGTTTTGCCCTCTACGGCACGCCGGCAGAAAACCTGACCAACCGCTTCTGCAAGATCGATAAGGCCCGCTTCGGCTCCATCGCCAACGTCACCGACAAAGATTACTACACCAACAGCTATCACGTCGACGTCCGCGAACCGATCAACGTCTTCGATAAATTCTCCTTTGAAGCCGATTTTGAAGATAAATCGACGGGCGGCTGCATCAGCTATGCCGAAATCCCCAATATGGTCCATAACGTACCGGCTGTATTGACCATGATCCAGTACATTTACGACCACATTGCCTACGGCGAATTCAATACCAAGCTCGACTACTGCCACGAATGCGGCTTTGACGGCGAAATCATCCTCAACGACGACAACCAGTGGGAATGCCCGCGCTGCCATAATCAGGACCGCAACAAACTGACGGTCATTCGCCGGACCTGCGGCTACTTGGGCGAAAATTTCTGGAATGAAGGGCGGACACAAGAAATCAACAACCGTGTCCTCCATATATAAGAGGTGACTTTCTTTGCATTATGCACAGATGAGACAGTATGACATTGCCAACGGGCCCGGCATCCGCTCGACCCTCTTCGTGACGGGCTGCTCGCGTGGCTGCTTCAATTGTTTCAACCCGGAATACCAAAATGCTAAGTTCGGCCAAGAGTGGACCGAAAAGGAAACGAAACAGCTCCTGTCCTGGCTTCAGGCGCCGACCAACAGCGGTCTGACCCTCCTCGGCGGTGAACCGATGGAAAATACGGAAGGCCTGACGCCCTTAGTGAAGGAAATCAAAGAAGCCATGCCGGATAAATCCGTTTGGGTCTACTCGGGCTTCACCTACGATGAAATCGTCGGGGATCCGCAAAAAAAGGCCCTTCTCGACCAGTGCGACGTCCTCGTCGACGGCCCCTTCGTCGACGCTTTGAAAGACCCGGGACTCTATTTCAGAGGCTCGTCGAACCAGCGCATCATCGACCTTCAGAAGACGCGTGAGTCCGGTGAGATTACCCTCGTATGGCCTGACGGTCGATAATCTGCCTTTTCCGGATTTTTACCATAAAGAGTAATGATTATTGGCTAATATGATTTACACCATAAGCCTTTCTTGATATAATAAGTATAAATAGACGTTCTTATTTCCTTGCATTAGTAACGTCATACAGACGTTGAGGGGGGCTTATTATGGTAGTCGATTCCGTTAAAAAATTAAAAAATGTCGTCAGCGAAGTTATGAAAGGCTATACCAGCAATTCGACAGGCGGATGCTGCGGCGTGTCCCTTCCGCCGGAAGAACAGCGCGAGCTGAAACGGCTGAAAGAAGGCGCACAGGCAGATAAGGCTGAAAAGAAAGATTGACACCTGCGATAAAAACGAGTACACTACAAGCATAGAATGCAAACGCACGACGGGGACACCACTCAAGGTGTCAGGCGTCGTGCGTTTTTATTTTGCTCACGAGAGGTGGATACGATGCAATTATTATTGAATGGGGCCCGCGTCGACGGCCCGTGGTCTTCGTTAGAAGAATTGAAACATGCCCATGGCAAGGGCCAGGAAATCACCATCGTCAACGGCTTTGCGACGACAGAAAATTTGCCTTTAAAAGACGGCGATGAAATCTATTTTATCCCGAAAGACCGGCTGCCGCCGAAAGAAGCTTTGGAGGCTATGATGTGTTCCCGCCATACGCCGAAAGTCCATGAAAAGGTCAGTGCCGGTCGGGTTGCCATCTGCGGTCTCGGTGGCCTTGGTTCCAATGCAGCCGTCTATTTGGCCCGCACCGGCGTCGGGCACCTGCACCTCATCGACTTCGATACCGTCGATGCCAGCAACCTGAACCGCCAGTCCTACATGGTCCGCGACCTCGGTCAACGCAAGACCGATGCCCTGGCCCGGCAGATTGCCGATATCAATCCCTTTATCAACGTCCGCACGGACTTCGTGCGCATGACCGAAGACAATACGGCCGACCTCTTACGGGATGACCAAATCGTCTGTGAAGCCTTCGACAACCCCGATGCCAAGACGATGCTGGTCCACACCGTGTTGGAACAGTGTCCCGATAAATATATCGTCTCCGCTTCCGGCATGGCCGGCTACGGCGACAGCAACGAGATTCAGACCAAGAAAATCATGGACCGTTTTTACGTCTGCGGCGATCAGACGAGAAACGCCAAACCCGGCCGAGGCCTCATGGCGCCCCGCGTTGCCATCTGTGCGGCCCACGAAGCCAATCTCATCATTCAGCTCCTGGTAGACGTTTTGTAATCTCTTTGGCGTAATGGGCAAATTTTCGGACGGCAGGGGAGGCGGCGTTGCCGGGAAGAACGGCGATGCCGAGGGTAATCGATGCTGGCGGATCGAGGGGCAGAAGGACCGCTGACGTCACTCGTTTCCGGGTAATGAGGCGGTTCATGATACAGATGCCGAGCCCTTCTTCGACCATTGAAATAGCAGCTCCATTCTCCAGCGTCGTATAACCGATACGAGGCTGGAGATTATTTTTTTTCAGCAAGTGCAATACGTCGTCATCTTTTCCGAGAGCCGGCATGATGACCGTCTCTTCCTGGCAGCGGGAAAGAGGGTAGGGCCCGTTGGGCGCCAGGTCATGATCGGGCGGGACGGCGGCGACCATTTCATCGTCAGAAAGGGGAATCCAGTCGTAAGGCATGGGTTCTTGATAGCTGAGAAAACCGATGTCGGCCGCGCCGTTGTCGAGCCAGGCCGTGACTTCCTGACGGATGCCTTCCATCAAATGGATCTTGATTTGGGGGTAATCTTTTTGGAAGCGGCCGATAACCCGAGGCAGCCAGTGCGTGGCTATACTGGAATAGGCGGCGATGTTGAGGCTCCCTGTCAGCAGGCCGCGGATGTCTGACGAAACCTCGTCAATCCGTTTCTCTTCGGCCAGGAGCTGACGGGCCAGGGGCAGGATGATGTCACCGTTTGGCGACAAGGTGACGCCATGGCGGCTGCGGAGAAACAAGGGGAAGCCGAGTTCTTTTTCGAGGGCGGCCACGAGCTGACTGACGCCGGACACGGTGTAGTCCATTTCTTTGGCGGCCGCGGCAAAGCTGCCTCCTTCGGCGGCGGCTAAAAAGGCTTTATAACGAGCAGTATCCATGGGACCTCCTTACCTTATTCATTAAGTAATACTATATAAAACATGAAAGAATTATAGATTTACTTAAGTATAACAGCTGACTATAATAATGTACATAGAAGGAGGGATTCTGATGAAGGTCAACGGAAATGGACAGGTCATGCTGGCCGGTATCTTATGGGGGACCATCGGCATCTTTATTTGGTATATGGAAAGGGCCGGCGCATCTGTCGAATGGATCAGCTTCTTACGAGTATTTTTTTCGTGGCTCATCTTAGTGGCCTTCGTCTGTTGGCGAAGCGGTCCGGCTTCGATGAAGGTGACGCCTAACATCATGGCCTACTGCGCCCTGTTAGGCCTCATCTGTCACGGTATCTATAATATTTTTTACAGCCTGGCCGTCACCTCCATCGGTGTGTCCCTCAGCGCCGTCCTGCTCAATGTGGCCACCGTTTTTACGGCCGTCTTTTCAGCCCTCTTCTTTCAGGAAAAGATTACACCCTTAAAGGGATTGGCCCTGGCCATCAACATCGTCGGCTGCGTCCTGGCCGTTACCGGCGGAACCTTCGACTTGGCCAATCTTTCCCTGTGGGGCCTTGGCTGGGGAATCATAGCCGGTCTCTGTTATGGCCTGACGGCTATTATCGGCAAGGTCGCAGGTCACGGTACCGACGCCTTCGTCATGAGCCTGTGGAGTTTCTTTTGGGCTGCCATCTGCCTCTTCGGTTGGATACTTTGGCAAGGAGGGCTCATGGTCATGACGCCGTCCATTTTGGGAATGGGCTTTTTCTATGCCCTTATCCCGACCGTCCTGGGCTATATCCTGTATTACCTGGGCCTTCAGCAAATCGATGACCTGAGTAAAGTCCCCGTCCTGGCCTCCTTAGAAACAGCCGCGGCCGTCATCCTGGGCATGAGCCTCACCGGCGACATCCTGAACCTGACGAACCTTGTCGGCATCGCCCTCATCATAGCCTCTCAGTGGCTGATCGGGAAAAGCCGCCAATAATCGCTGTATTAGCGATACGATAAAACGGAGGATTTCAAAGGTTTGCGATAGGGAGTTTTACGAAAAATTCTGAAAAAATAAAACATACACCTTCAAGAAGCGGAATCCTTCCCTTTGAGGGAGACGCAATAAAAAGAGCCGATACGGACATGGGGCAGTGATGTCTGCATCGGCTTTTTTGATTGTAAGGAAGATACACGTCTTCTTTGGTAAAAGGGATTAAAAATCACTTTTCCGGAATATTCGCGGACTCTTGGTTTAGCCATGAAGAAGCTCCTTTGGCAGCGGCTGGAAGATTTTCCTGATTATTGATGATTACCCTCATACAAGCCCTGCGAATACAACAAGGGGCGCGGCTTTGTATCTGTAAATCGCATTGCCGGCCGGCAGGATTTTTTCTGCGACTGTCGAAATGTTTGAAGTATATGAGTCGTGACGAGGGGGTTATTTTTTAGCGAAAGAGGTGGATGATGGTGTTTCGGAAAGTGGTACTCCTGTTGATGATGCTGGCCTTTTACAGTATGAGCGTTTTGGCCGGGAATATGGTTGAGGTGGATCGTGCCGTGCTGAAAATTCCCAAGACGGCTAATCTATCGACGCACGTCGATTTTTATGAGGGCAAGCAGATGGTGCGCTTTGCCGGCGGCCGGGTATACGGCGATAAGTCCGTTCATTTCATGTGCATCAATAAGGGCGGTTCTAAGAAAGGCGATGTCGTCTGGTGGTCCATGGATACGCCCCTGGAATCTCCTGATGCCTACAGGGCCTTTACTATTGTTCAGTATAAAGATGAAGCGACGGGCCGCTATTTTTATGGAATCTTGTGCTGGAACTCGATGGATACCCGCTATCGAAGCTACCTATTGGGCCTTAATAAAGACAGGACCAAGATGAACGAATATATCAACAGCGATAATTTTAGGGAGCACCGCGAGTTACAATTGCAATCAGGCCTCTTTGAAAAGGGAGGTTCACTCTATGTGTGGTTCATCGATTGGAATGTGATAGAGCAGGTTCCGCCTGTCTATTATAAATTGAAGTGGTCTGACGCCAATCAATGGGTCGGTTATGATTATCTCGGTACGCAGAAGCCGTGATGCGGCAATGTTTCGGGCTTGCCCGGATTTTACGGAAGGCAGCACGGATGCGGACAGGGACAGACATTTTGGAAAAGAGGGGATTTTATGATAAGATACATTCTTCGGGCCGGCATCCTTTCCATGGCCTTACTGATCGGGAGCATAGCCTCGGCCTATCATGCCGACCTGACGTCGGCCGTCAACCTCGGCATGGTGAAATCCTACAGCCGTTCGGCCATTAACGTCATCGATGATGACGGCGCTGTCTATACCTTTATCTATGACAATCGCCCCGATTCGGACTGGGGCTTTTGGAAGCAGGAAGACGATGACCATTGGCATCAATGGGCCTTCGGCGTGCAGCAGCCGTCTCATCTGGAAGAGCTGGCCAGCTGCGGTTTTTATGCTTTGAAGGATTTGGGGAAATTGTAATCCTTTTGCAAGGCGCTGAAAATGAGGAAGGAAATGATAGGTAATGAATCAGATGGAATGGGAGCGCATGATGGCTCAAAAATTGTATAATCCTTTTGCCGTAGGGGACGGGAGTTTTGAGCGCGTCCATGCGGCACAGCGCCGTTTCAATGCCTCCGATGACTTGAATGACCGCGAAGCATTTGAAGAGCTGAAGAAGTGTTTTGCCGAGGCTCCCGATGACATGGTCTTGTTGGCGCCGGTCTACTTCGACCACGGCGACCGCATCCGCTTTGGCCGCCACTTCTTCGCCAATACAGGGCTCACCATTTTAGACGAGCATTACGTCACCTTTGGAGACAACGTCTTTTTGGCTCCTCACGTCAGTATTTATACGGCAGGTCATCCCATCGATGCCGAAGTGCGCAATACCAACCTCGAATATGCCAAGCCTGTCACCATCGGTTCTGACGTCTGGATCGGCGGCAACGTCGTCATCAACCCCGGCGTCACCATCGGCGACGACGTCGTCATCGGCTCAGGCTCTGTCGTGACCCATGACATCCCAAGTCACGTCATCGCAGCCGGAAACCCTTGCCGCGTCATCCGGCCCATTACGGAAAAAGATCATGATAACTGGCATAAACAGTGGGACGAATATAAAAAAGCAGCGGCGACATATCTTTTGCGATAATCCCGTAAAGACTTGGAAGATTGAAAAGGTATTTTTTACGTCATCTGATGACCATATAAACATCTCTTGATGTGTGAAACGTGGACGGCTGTAATGCATCCGGTCTGTCTGCAGCAAGGCTTTACGCAATCATGTTCAGGATAAAGAGGGGAATTTGGGGCCCATCCGGTTCGTGTTGCTGTATAAGAAGTGCTGCATCAAGATGCATATTTACTAAAAGGGTTGTGATACTATGAATTTGAAGCGGTTATTCCACACCTTCCTGATGACGGTCCTGGTCCTGTCGGCAGGTGTTGCCGGCGCCAATGGCAATGGGGCCTTGCACGAGACCGAAGGAACAATGGTCTTTCCGGCTGAACTTCGGAAAGAACTGGTGCCGGCCGTATCGAATGCTCCTATCGAGGACGTCATCGGCCGCGAACTGGAGATACCTGCCAGTCAGCAAAAACAGACTTCCTATTACTACCGGTATATGGATCTCAATGACGACGGTGTCACCGATGCCTTAGTCCTCGCCGTAGGACCTTATACATCCGGCAGCGGCGGCAACACCATGTTTTGGCTCTTGCCGGATAAAAAAGGAAAGTGGAAGATTCAGCAGAAATGGACCCTAATCCAGACCCCGGTCCTGATGACCGAAAATAACGTAAATGGCTACAGAGGACTCGTCGTCCATCGCTCCGGCGGCGGAGCTACTCCGGCCTGGATTCTCCTGACCTATCAAAACGGGCAGTACACAACCGTGAATGACGGCATCATCCTGCCCTTTACGAAGAAATAATCATAGGGGCTCATTCTCCCGGATGGGATGAAATTTCCGTGTCTGTTAAAATATCATAGAAATGACCTGAAAGATGATAGGAACAACTCGGTTGCCTTCAATATAAAATCCGCCCGCACCCCTTACAGATGGCGTAATTATGCCATCTGTAAAGGGTGCTGTTAAGAACCCTAATCCCCGAAAGGGGACGGCTACGCTTGTGGAATTGTAATGGCCATTACAATTTCTGGTGTTAAGGTTTTCCCGCTTATTTGAAGCTGATTTTTAGACGTGAAAAAGCCGTGGATTTTTATGAATCCATGGCTTTTTATCTTTCTATTTAGGTTTCGATTGCCTTGCTATCGCGGCTTATTTATAAGCCGGTTCCCATTTATAGGCTTTGATGCAGGCTTCGGGATCGGAGACGTCGTTTCTATTCAAGCCTTCTT
>NZ_UQBH01000033.1 GCF_900539295.1 uncultured Megasphaera sp. | reverse complement strand
CAAGGGGCCTTGTGAACAGGAGTGTCCACAAGACCCCAACATTTATTATAGAACCGGAAAAAGTCATCGCCACCCTGTCGTCAGGTGCTGCCGGTTCCTGGTCCATGGCCAACCTCGCGCCGCGGATGATCAAAGGCGATACGGCGCCGGGCTTTTTCATCAAGCACTTCATTAAGGACATGCGCATCGCCATCGAATCGGCCGACGAAATGGGCCTCGACCTGCCGGGCCTGACCCTGGCCAAGAAGCTCTATGATCAGCTCGCTGCCGACGGCATGGAAGACTGCGGCACTCAGGCCCTCTTCCAGTGGTACGCAAAATAAAACAGGGCCATCCCATTATTCTCTGCCAGGAGGTGGCAGCTGCCATGACGGCAAAACCAAAGAAACTCTATGGCATGAAAGAAGCCTGTGATCAGACAGGCCTTGCCTATGAAACCTTGAAATACTACTGCAATACAGGCCTGGTGCCCAATGTCAAGCGGTCGGACAACAACCGCCGCGTATTTAACGACCACGACATCGCCTGGATCAAGAGCCTGACCTGCTTAAAGAAATGCGGCATGACCATCGAAGAAATGAAGCAGTACCTGGCCTACTGCCTGCAGGGGCCGGCGTCCATTCCCGTCCGCAAGATCATGCTCGATAAAAAGCTGTCCCTCTTGAAGGAAAAGAAGCAGGAAATCCAGGAATCCATCGACTACATCGACTGGAAACAGAATTTTTATGACGAAGTCACGTCGGGAAAACGGGTCTATACCAGCGATTTACTGCCGGAATACAACGACGATGATGACGAAGGCGAAGACTAGAACCCGTTCTCTATAAGAACCGTCCGTATGTCCTGATAATCGGGCTGACACCGAATCCGGTAAGCCTCATGAGGAGAAAACCATTGAATATCATTGAAATCGAAGAACGAACCCCGGAGTTGACGGAAAAACTGCTTTCCGTCTGGGAAAGCGCCGTTCGGGCTACCCATCTCTTTTTGTCTCCCGACGCCATTGAAACCATTAAAGCCTTCGTTCCCCAAGCCCTGGCCGTCGTCCCGCGGCTGATCGTCGCCGAAGACGACGGCGGCTGTCCCTTGGGATTTTTGGGAATTTCCGAAAAGAAAGTAGAAATGCTCTTTATTGCCGACGAATACCGCAGCCGCGGCATCGGCTCCGCCCTCCTCGGCTACGGTATCGAACAGTACGGCGTCAACGACTTGGCCGTCAACGAGCAGAATCCCCTGGCCAAGGGCTTTTACGAACACCTGGGATTCATCGTCTATAAACGGACGGAATTCGACGAACAGGGAAATGCCTACCCCCTGCTCTACATGAAGCGTTCCTGACATAAGGCTGCCGAACTCGTGAAAAGGCTGCTTGAGATTTTCCCCATAACGGAAATCTCAGGCGGCTTTTTTATTTCTGCGGCAAAACCCATGAAAAGGACGGTGTCTGCTCATTTCATCAAATTAACAGGGCATAAAAAATTCCGAGCACCCTTGAAGATACTCGGAACGGACGTCACCAAAAGAAGGATTCCCCCGTCAATGGGAGGAGTCCTTTTTAAAATGGTCGCTGTACTGCTGTGTTTCCGGTTCGGCCGTGCGGCAGGCATGGGTAAAGGCCGGGTGGTACAAAAGACTTCGGTCGTAGGTATCGCCGAGGACCTTGCCGACGACGATGAGGGCCGTCTTAGAAATATCATGCTGCCGCGCCGTTTCGGCCAAGGTGGCAACGGTGCAGGCATAGACTTTTTCATCGGGCCAGGACGCCTTGTAGACGATGGCTGCCGGCGTGTCGCCGTCATAACCGCCGCGGATGAGTTCTTTTTGCAGGCCTTCTAAGAGGGATGCGCTGAGGAAGATGACCATCGTCGCCTGATGAGCGGCGTAGTCGGCAATTTTCTGGCCGTCGGGAACGGGGGTCCGCCCTTCCATGCGGGTAATGATGACCGACTGGCTGATGCCGGGCAAGGTGTATTCGGCTTTTAAGGCTGCGGCAGCGGCACAGAAAGAGCTGACGCCGGGGACGACGTCATAGGCGATGTTTTTTTTCGTGAGGATATCCATCTGTTCGCGAATAGCCCCATAGACCGACGGATCGCCCGTATGGAGGCGGACCGTCATCCACCCCAATTTTTCCGCCGTTTCCATAGCGGCCATGACATCTTCTAAGGTCATGGCTGCACTGTCTAAGATGACGCAGTCTTTTTTGGCATAGGCCAGTAATTCCGGATTGACTAAGGATCCGGCATAAATGATTTGATCGGCCGTTTCCAGTAAGGTCTTGCCGCGGACCGTAATGAGGTCGACAGCACCGGGACCGGCGCCGACAAAATGTATCATCGAGTTTCCCCCTTTTGATGGAAGGCCAATAATTCCTTGGCCCGTGATGTATAACCGAGGACGCCGTAGACGTTGGAAAAGACGACGGCTCCCGTAGGGACGGCGCCGTGAGTACGGACGTCCATGTAAGCTTCTATTTTTTGGCAGACAGCGGTCATGACCGGCGTCAAAAGATTTTCTTCGGCAAGGATTCGCACGGCTTCATCTGTCGTCAGGCTGTCGTAAATCTTCCGGGCCGTCTCAGTAGACGCGCCGGCAAAGACGGCTTCCAGGGAAAGGAGCGTCGTCCGGCCGTCGGCATAGCGGGAATGGGTATTCATAATGCCTTGAGCGACTTTGATCAATTTCCCGATATGGCCGATGAGAAGGACGTCGGAAAAATCCTTATAGGCGGCATAGTCCAGTATTTCACCGACATAGTTGCTGATGGTCACCCGCCGGCTGACGTCGATGCCGAGTTCGTCACGGCTGAAGTCGACGCCGTAGTTGCCGAAAAAGGCCAGGAGATGAGATTCTCCCGAAGCCCGCCGGGAATCCATTTCGGTATGAATCGTATCGACTAAGGCCTGTTCGCTCATGGGATCGACGATGCCTGACGTCCCTAAAATGGAAAGGCCGCCGACGATGCCAAGACGTGGATTAAAGGTCTTCTTGGCCAAGACGTCGCCGCCGGGAATGGACAGGGTCAGCTTGAGGCCGCCCGTGTAGCCGCAATCCACAGCAACACCGGAAAGGGCCTCTTCGATCATGCGCCGCGGCACGGGATTGATAGCCCACTCGCCGACGGCACAGGCAAGACCCGGTTTAGTCACCTTGCCGATACCGGGACCGCCAGAAACGACCATGGCGCCGTCCGTTTTCTCAACAGTGGCATAGACCAAGATGCCGTCCGTAATATCGGGATCGTCGCCGCTTTCCTTGCGAATGGCGCAGGTTGCCGACGACGGACCAAAGGTGATCTCTTCAGGCTGTAAGTGCAGTATCTCCCCTTTGGGCGTCGTCAAAGCCACGGCATCGACTCGCTTTCCCGTGAGGACCATGACAGCCGCCGCTTTGGCCGCCGCGGCCGCGCAGGAACCGGTCGTATAGCCGCAGCGAAGTTTCTTTCCGTCTTTAATAGTAAATAAATCCATGGTCCTGCTCCCTTCTGATATATCTATGCCCCATCGTCTTCGGGCAGGCAATCGATCGGCACGATGAGGGGCTGTCCCTCTTTAGTCCGCACGACTTCGGCGTCGATGGCAAAGACACGGCGCAGCATGTCCGGCGTCAAGACGTCCTTCGGGACCCCTGTGGCGACAATCGTTCCTTCCTTCATTATAACGACTTCATCGGCATATTGGTAGGCCTGGTCCATGTCGTGGAGAACGACGACAACCGTCCGGCCCCAAGTCTCATTGATGCGCCGCAGGAGCTTTAAGATGCGCAGCTGATGGCGGACGTCGAGGTAGGTCGTCGGCTCGTCGAGTAAGAGAATCGGCGCATCCTGGGCCAACAAGACGGCCAGCCAGGCCCGCTGCTGCTCGCCGCCCGAGAGGTGCTGCATGACCGTTTCTCTGTAAGCACTAAGGCCCACGGCTTCGATGGCCCGGTCGACGGCTTCCTTATCGGCCTTGGTCAAGGGCGACAAGAGGCGGCGGTACGGGAACCGCCCCATGGACACGAGGTCGCAGACGGTCACGTCCTGAGGCAGATCATGGGTCTGGGTCAAAAAGGCCATCTCCCGGGACAAGGCCTTTCGCGAAAAGGAATGGACGTCGCGGCCGGAAATTTCGATTGCCCCCTTAGCCGCGGGAATCATACAGTTCACGGCTTTCAGGAAGGTGCTCTTACCGCAGCCGTTGGGACCGATGATGGCCGTTACTTTCCCCTTTGGCAAGGCTACGGTAATATCGCGGAGAATCGTCTTTCCGCCCCGCACGACGGCCAGGCAATTGACGGTAATGGCATCCACGGCTTACACTTCCTTTCGCAGGAGAAATAAGAAAAAGGGCGCCCCCATAGAGGCGATGATGATGCCTACGGGAAGCTCGGCCGGTGCCAAGAGGAGCCGCGCCGCCGTATCGCTCAAGGTGACCGTCGCCGCCCCCAAGAGGGCTGCGCCGGGCACGATATAGCGATAGTCCGTGCCGACTAAAAGGCGCACGATATGGGGCACGATGAGGCCGACGAATCCTAAGAGACCGGCCACGCTGACGGCGCTGGCTGCCAAGAGAGCGGCGACGGCGGTCAGCCCGAGGCGGGCCATTTCGACGTTAAGGCCCAGGCTGCGGGCCATGTCTTCCCCGAGCTGAAGGAGATTGAGATAATAGGCGCCGATGAAGGCCAGGATTAAGCCGACGGCAGCATAGGGAGCGATGACACTGACGTCTTTCCAGCTGCTGGCTGCCAGTCCCCCGACCATCCAAAGCAAGGCGCCGTGGACGCGGTCGCTGTAAAAGACGAGGATCCCTGAGATGATGGCACCCAGGAAGGCCGATACGGCGACGCCGGCCAAGATGATGCGCACGACCTTGATGCCGTCTTTCCAGGCCAAGAGATAGATGGCCCCTGCTGCCGCCATAGCGCCGACAAAGGCCACAGGCGTCATCCAAAAGGCATAGGCCGGGAATACGATGAGGACGATGAGCCCGGCAAGGCCGGCCCCGGACGAGATGCCGATGATGTGCGGGTCAGCCAGAGGATTTCTCATGACGGCCTGCAAAATAGCGCCTGACAAAGCCAGATTGGCGCCGACTAAGGATCCGGTCAGGGTCCGCGGCAGGCGGATGTTCCAAATAATCTGGTCGGCTACGGATTTTGACGGCTGCCATAAACTTCGGACGACGTCTGACGCCGTAATGGCTGCCGCTCCCTGCATGACCGACAGGAAAAGGCCTAAGGCTGCCAAAATGGCGAAGACGATCAACATGAACCAGCGCCAGCTCGCCCGATCGCGCCGCCAGTTAAAGTTATTCATGAGGTACAGCTCCCGGATAGACTAAATTGGCCATGTAAGCTGCAGCCTTGGGGTAATCGAGGCCGGGGTTGAGCAGGAAATACCGTTCGGGCAGGACGAAGAAGCGGCCGTTCTTGACGGCGTTCAGCGACGCCCAGGCCGGATTGCTTTCGATATCGCCTTTGATGCGCTTTTCAATCTTATCGGACGAACCCATAGAGGTCAGGAAAATGACGTCGGGATTGGCTTCTACCAGGCTTTCCATACTGTAGGGAATGCGGTTATTTTCGCTCCCCGCCGGGGCTGCGGCGATGTTCTGCAAGTGGAGCAGTTCGGCAATGCCGCCGGCAATGCTGCCGGGCAGTTCCAGAGACACGGCACTGGGCGTCGCATGGATGATGGCAATGCGCAGGCCCTGTTTAGGTACGGCATCGGTGACGGCCTTGACCTCTTTATCGAGGTCGGCTTCCTTGGCGGCGGCCAAATCTTCTTTGCCGTAGACCTTGCCCATGACGTCCAGGTTGCGCTTCACGTCATCGTAAGTCTTGGTCTGGAGCAGCAAGACGGGAATGCCGCTTTCTTCGAGCTGAGCCGCCAATTTTTCATGATGGTCCGTACTTCCGATGACGATATCGGGCTGCAGGGCCGTCACTTTTTCCAGGCTAATGCTGTAAACCGGGCCGACGTCGGGCACGTCTTTATATTTTTCCGGCAGGTCGGCATCTTCCGACTTGACCGCTGCCCGGCCGACGAGGGTCCCGTCGACGGCATCGGCAAAATTGAGGAGCGATGTCGACAAGACGACGACGCGCTGCGGCTTCTGAGGCAGAGTAATGGCCTTGCCCCGGTCGTCGGTGATGACGGCGTAGTTTCCCTGGATCGAACCGCTTTGACCGGCACCGGTATCAGGACCGCAGCCGGCTAAGACGAGCATACAAAGGATGAGGATACATAAGCCAAGTTTTTTCACAGTAAGGGCCCCTTCCTAAAACTTCTGATGAATGCCGACCTGCCAGTTTCGGCCGGCAGCCGGGTAATTATGGTATAAATCGTAGCTGGCATTGTTCATATTGGCAGCTTTGACATAAATGGTCGTGTCTTTGCTCGGCGAATAGGATGCACTGCCGTTCCAGACGACGTAGGAATTGTTGCTGTAATAAGTGTCATTCCGCCCCGTTCCGGCCGTCATATCGACAGAGGCCTGCCATTTGCCCTGATGGTAATGGAGACCGGCATGGTAGCCGTTGGGCTGGTTGTACGTTTCGTCATAGGCCAGTCCCTCGCCCGTATCGACCTTGGTATGGATGTAGGAATAACCGAGTTCGTAGTCCCACTTGTCGTTGATCGTCTGTTTGAGGGAGAGTTCAAAGCCCCTCTTATCTTCTTCATTGAGGTTCTGCGGTTCCCGCGGCGTGACGGCCCGGTTCCAGCGAATGACGTTATTTAAATCACTGTGGAAGACGCTGCCCTCGACGAGGGTCTTCGGCCCCATGCGGTACTGGAAGCCCAAGGTCTGGGTGTAGCCGATTTCAGGCTCTAAGTCCTCATTCCCCTTCGACGTGACCTTGCCGCCGGACGTCGTCATGTAGAACTGGTCATTGAGGCGAGGCGGCGAAAAGACGCGGCTCCACGAAGCATAGACGTTGAAGTCGTCATTGGCCTTGTAATTGACGGCCAACCGCGGCGTCTGATGGATGCCGTAAGTGCTGTTGTCATCTAAGCGCAGGCCCGGCGTGACCGTCAGTTTGCCGAAAGTCATGGCGTCTTCAGCGTAAAAGGCCAAGTTATGGCGTTTCTTATCGATGTAATGGGCCTCATAATTGGTCCCCATGTCTTCCGTCCATTCGGCGCTGGCCGTCAGATGATGACTGCCGACCTGCCAATTGTTCTGCCATTCAAAACCCTGAGTACGGGTGAAATAATGGTTGGTCCAATAGGTCCGCTGGTAGTCGTTAAAGTAGCGGAAGAACCCGGGCTGGGCCTGATTATTCTTAAAATTATAGGTAAGGCTGTAATTGTTGATCAGCTTTTCAATAGGCTTATTGGCACTGAGGTACCATCCCGAAAGGCGCTCATGCCGCAGCGCTTTGGGCAGCGACGACGAATAAGAGCCGAGGAAGGTCGAGCCGTGGCCGTGATAATCCTGATGATAGGCCTTGAACGTAAGAGACGTATCGTCCGTCAGTTCCTGATCGAGGCGCAGGGACAGGGATTTACGGGCAATATCGCCGTAGGAACGGTCCGTATTGAGTCCGTCCGGAAAGGCGTAATATTGGCGTCGCTCCATGTCGCCGCTGACCAGCCAACTAGTCTTGCCCGAACGGCCGCTGTTAGTCAGGGTATAGCCGTGCATGCCCCACGAGCCGGTGTAGGCGTCGAGGGTCGACTCGTTGCGGTCGCCCTTTTTGGTGACGATGTTGATGACGCCGCCCACGGCCCCACTGCCGTAGCGGACAGAGCCGCTGCCCTTGGTCACTTCGATGTGATCGATGGAACCGACGCCGGGGAGATTCGTCAAATCGACACTGCCCCTCCCGTAGCCGGAACCCTGGGCATTAGCCAGGCTCTGACCGTCAACGAGGATCAAGACCCGGTCGTCGCCGTTTAATTTGACATACGACGAAATGCCCGGCACCATTTCATTGATGGTAACGCCGGTGACCCGCTGGAGGGCCTGCTGAACCGACGTATCGCGGTGTTCGTCCATCTCCTTAGCAGTGATGATCGTTGTATTTGATTGTCTGGCCTCAACGGGAGGAATGGGAGGTTCTTTAGAGGCAGCTTCTCGGGCTTCCGATAACTTATCAGGGAGAAGATCCTTTAAAGAATCAAAGAAATTGGCTACCCCGTCGAGAACGTGAATCGATCCTGACGGTGCCATGGCCTGATCCGCCCCCGGACCGGCTGCTCGGCGTCCGGAAGGTCCGGGCCTGCTCGAAAGCGTCGTCGTACCGGAGGCCTGCTGCCCCGACGTTTTTGCCTGATTGGGCCTTTTTTCCTGTCCCGAATCACTGTCCTTGCGGGCCGTACCCTTTTCATCGTCAGAAGCAGCCGTCGGCACATCGCGGGAGTCTGCGGCATAGGTCAGGGCTCCCGGCGGCGGTGTTTCCGTTGAAGGCGGCGTTACGACCGATGTCGGTGCCTCCTTAGGAGCCGAAGAGGCGACTTCGCTCGATATCTCTTCCCCGCCGCCATCGCGGCTGACGGCGTCGGTCCCTGACGCATCCTGTCCGCCGGCACCGGCCATGTCGGCAGCGTTATAAATCATGACGTCACTCACGCTATTTTGCCGTGTATAATGCTGAAAGACCGTGAAGAAACCGCCGGCCGCCAGTCCCAAGTAGACAGCAGCGTGGAGGGAAACGGAAAATCCGGCGGCAACGCGGCCCTTCTTCTTGCCCCACCTCATGGCGTTTCTCCACTGTCGGCAACGAGACCGATGCGGGTGACGCCGGCTTTCTTAAAGGCATCCAGGACGGAAACGACCCAGCCGTAGTCGATGGATTTATCGGCATAGAGGACGACGCTGAAGGAACTGTTGGCCGCCTGCTGAGCCCGAGCTGACGCCAAGAGACTGTCCCGGTCGACGGCCTTGCCGTTGAGCCACAGCGACCCGTCAGTCTTCAAGGTGACGGCATACTGAGACGTCGGCGCTTCGGCTGCATCAGCTGCGACGGGCAGCTGGACGCCTAAACTGTGCATGTCCACCATGGACAAGGACGACATCATGAAGAAGACCAAGAGGAAAAACATGATGTCGATCATGGGGATTATCATAATGGTCGGTCGTTCAAAAGACCGTTTGTCACGAAGGCGCATTTTACTGCCCTGCTTTCTGGTCCATCGTTTCCATGGCCGAAAAACACAGCTCCATATCGGTAATGATTCGATCCAGCCGTTGGGTAAAATAGGAGTGAATGATGAGGGCCAAAATGGCGACGCAGAGGCCAAAAGCCGTGGCGATGAGGGCTTCGCCGATGCCGCCGGTAATGGCGATGGCCTGTCCCGACTGGACGTTAAAGATGCTGAACGAGCGGATCATGCCGCCAATCGTCCCCAACAGGCCCAAGAGAGGCGCCAAGGTGACGATGACGCTCAGATAATAGAGACGGCTCCGAAGGCGGGCGATGAAAATCCCCGACTGCATCTCAGCATAAGCCTTCCAATCAGCGCCTCCGTGGCCTTCAAAAAGGTCATTCAAAATGAGGGGCAGACCGCCGGAACTGTCTGCTGCCAGCTGCCGTGCCCTGTCTGTTTGATGCACTTTGATGTACGTATAAAATCGATTGGCAAAGGCCGTGCCGGCATCCATCTGGATATAAAACATGGCCCGTTCAATGCCGACATAGACAGCAAAGAGCGAACAGGCCAAAAGAAGATACATGACCGGACCGCCTTGCTGAAATAAGTGAAACCCATTTATAATTGCTTCCATCGTACGTAGAACCCCTTCCTGTGACGCCTGCAAGATAAGGGCATACAAAGAGAAAGGGACCGTCGTATAAGACGACAGTCCCCGAATATGCTCATTACAATCTCCTTCCCATCGCTCGCAGGTCTATCGGTGATTATCCGTCAGGCAGTTCTTCTGGCTTGGTTTCATGGCCAAAGCTGCGCCTTCCCATACAAAAAAACGTACAGTGACATCATGCAGCCTGGCTCCACCTCACAGCGGCGGGACCGCGCCGGCATTGAACCGGCTTCTCTATTAAGTCTGTGACACCTGACCTATTGCTTATATTATATCGCTCTTACTATAGCATGATAGACAGAGGACTGTCAATTTCAATCGACGAGCCCTGAGAGTACGGCAACGCCAACAATAACACCTTTATTGGGACATACAAGTTTCAATCCACGCACTCCGAAGAGTGCGACGCCATCCAGCCGTGACTTTGGCGAGGTGCCGCCGTTTCAATCCACGCACTCCGAAAAGTGCGACGGAAACTCGGCTATCTCATTCCGTTCCACACGGAGTTTCAATCCACGCACCCCGGAGAGTGCGACTCGTAACCTTAATCGATGGGTACAAGGCCCGTAAGTTTCAATCCACGCACCCGTGATTGGGGGCGACACTGCCTTATGAGTCATTGACCACTTAGACAGCGAGTTTCAATCCATGCACCCGTTGGGGGGCGACTACGGGCGATTAAGACGGCGATCGTTAACGTTGTGTTTCAATCCACGCACCCTCATGGGTGCGACATCGTCGGACGCGATGACAAGATACGTCGACGAGGTTTCAATCCACGCACCCTCATGGGTGCGACACAATGGAAGACCTAACTCAACTGAACGGGCCGGTTTCAATCCACGCACCCTCATGGGTGCGACGTAGTGCCACGTGGTCGGGCTGGCGTTGCCCGGCTGTTTCAATCCACGCACCCTCATGGGTGCGACAGCAAAAGGACGTTTTTACCGTCACTTTTGTTTGCATCTATGGGGACATATACTCCCACAGATGCAGTTTATTCTTACTCATTTAGGGATTCACTCAAGATGTTCCTGCTTTCATCAAGAGTTTTAAAGGGCTAATCAGATGTTCACTGTACCTTGGCACTGCCTAACGTTGTATGACGTCCGATTCGTTACGTATCACCGGAACTCAGTTTCCCTTTCCGGCTTTGCTTTCTTTTATTATAGCACCATTTTATTTCAAACCATAATATCGTCCCTTCACGCCCGTCGCCGCATCCATAACGCCCTTACGCACCAGCTTGACAGGTCCTTTTAATAATATATGATGTTGCTAAATTCGTTCATAGCGTCCTTGGTAATAAGCCGTCCCAATATAGGGAATGGGCCGAATCCAAGGACTTTTTTTATTTAGTCAATTCCCCTTTATAAAAATCATCTTTAAAAACAGATATTCCTTTACTCGAACAACTTTGCGAAAAGGAAATCCCCGCTATTTATCTTTACATCGTAACGTTAATTGATTTACACTTTCCTTGTTTAGCTTTATAGTAGTGGTAAAAGGAGTTGATTTATATGGCTGAAATGAAAACATTAAATCTCCGTATCGATGCCGATTTGAAGCATCAGGCTGAAAGGATTTTTGCTGAATTGGGTATTCCGACATCTACGGCAATCAATATGTTTCTTCGCACGGTCGTCCGCTATGGCGGCATTCCCTTCGACCTTCGTATTTCTCCCAATGAGCTTGAAACGCTGAGAGCCGTCGATGACGTAAACCATCACCGCAATCTCAGCAAGACCTATGATTCCGTTAAAGATGCCATGGATGCACTCGATACTTAAAATCCCCTTCGCAAATACCCTATTCTTCCTGACATTAACCTTGACCCGTACCGGAAGTCACAGCGATTTATTCTAATTTTTGCCAACAAAAAAAATGGACGAGAGTGAGTTTTCCCCGCTCTCGTCCATTTCTTTTTTTAGTATAAAGATGGCCAGCCTTCCGTGAATCTGTCTCTCATCCAAGTGCCGCTTCTAATGCCTTACATTTCGACTCGATCATTTTTTCAATATTGCTTTTATAATCGTCGATAATCCAGCTCAGGACTTCTTCATAATACTCATTCATATCCAGCAGATAAATCGCATCTACGATATCCTTTTTGAAGTCTTTCCCCAGGCCTTTATCGTATTTATAGCAGTACCGGGTTACGGTCCGGCTGAAGAAGCGGCCCGATTCTTCTTCTTCCATATCATCCGTATCGACGCAGCGTTTATACCAGCTTTCATCGGTATAGGAATCACTTCTCATGGCTTTGTCGACTTTGGCCCCCCATTTGATGGGATTATAGTCTTTAAAACGATCGATGTACTGCGTCGGCAATACGTTCCACGTGCAAAAATCATCCGGCAGGGAGCTATCGCCCAAGGCATTGGCCACACGATCTGCCGTATCCCGCAGAATCGTTTCGAACTGTTTATTCCATTTAGCGTACATCCCCTGCTCCGACGCATCGAAGAAGGGCGCAATTTTATCGGTCCCGTATTGGCTGAGGACTTCCATAGCATATTGCTCAATGCGCGCGTAATTTCTCCGCTTAAAATCTTTCCAGCCCGCATCCTGTGCCGCTGAACTGCTCTTATATTTATAATTATGAGTTCCGTCTAAGTAGCCATAATCGATTTCAAAAGAATATTTTTCCTTATCAAAATTATAGTCGGAGCTCGTCGGCCCGGGAATTTTTATACTCCCTAAGGCTTTCTTCAACCCGTCGACAACAGCCTTTTTTTCATCTGAACTTAAGGATTTGGTCTGAATGTCACTGAGGGCAATGGCCTGCTCCGGACAGAGCTCAACCATTTCCTGAGCCTCAGCAATAACATCCTGAGCCTCCAATTTTCCGTTGTTTTTTACGCGGGCCTTGCCGTCGGAACCTTCTGCAATGTATTCCGAAAAAGAAAGGCAGGTCCCGCATCCCGTACATTTTTCAGCATCGATTTTTAAACTTTTCATCGTCGTCATCTCCTTAACCGATTTTTTTAACAGCGTCTGCGTATTTCTGTCCCATTTCAAGCGTCGCCATGATTTCTTTGGTAAGCTCCCCATCTTTGGTCACTACCGGCGCATCGACGATTTTTTTCAAGGCATCGACTAAATTCATACAAATCATCAAAACGTCCCGATCGGCCTGCGTGTAGAGGCCCGGATCATTTCCCTTTTCTTCAATCAAAGCCTCGGAATTTCGAATCGTTTTCGCCAGCAGCAAATTCAGCTTGGCAATGACCTCGGCAATGGCCGAGCATTTCTCTACCATGATATCAATGGCTTTGGCGATATTTTCTGCCTGACTATAGACGACGCCCGCCGCCCGCAGCTGCTTCCTCGACTCTGCTTGAAACTGCTTGGAGTCATCTAACATCGAACGGCCCAATCCCCCTTTCAAGAGGGATATCATGACCTCCGAATCGGTAAATTCCCGCTTCGGTATGATGACCATCTGCTGCAGATAGGCAATGTCTTCTTGTTTCAAAGGAATAATGGCTAATAAATCCTTTCGTTTCTCGGCTTGGAAATCAATTTCAATGATTTTCTGATAGAGATCGACAAACCGGCGAAAATTAGACAGGGTTCCCCGTTTCCGCTGAACGATGCGCCCCAGGGCAGCCTCTAATTCCTGAGATTTCTGTTTCACTAACAGTCTGGCATCGGTTTCCCTTTGAAAGGCCTTCATCATGCGTCGTCTCGAATCTTCATCCATGTCACAGGCCTTATTCAGATCATAAATAAATTTTCCTACTATCAGCGCCGCAATGGGCCACATGGCCTCCGCCTCCTTTTCGTAATGCAGCTCAGACTAAAGGGCAAAAGGCTTCCGGTCCTTAGAGTCAAAATATTGATTAAAGGCGTCTCGATTCTTAAAGCAGCATTCCTCGTCAAAATAAGCTAAGATTCGATCCAAACCGGCAAAGATTTCATCGACATCGTCGGCTAAGGCAGATTCCAACATCTGTTCAAATCCCAAATAAAAAGCCTCATATTGGCACCTCTTTTCCGCTTCATCCACGGCATCCAGCCATTTCTCCAGATCTTCCAAAACCCTTTCCATAGCGGCCGTCAAGAGATTAAAGGATGCCAACTCTTCTTCGGACGCGGTTTCAACGAAATCATGAATCGCAGCCATAAGATCTTCCATTAAGTCGTCATCGGCACCGCGCTCCATACCGGCATCATGAAAGTTCCCGTCGAGAACCCTCAAATGCCCCTTACGCGGCTGCCTAGTCCCATCCGAAGCATGCCCTTCCACATCTCCAACGACATACATGGTAACCATCTCCCCTTGTGTCTTGTCAGTCCCATCCAAAGAAATAGGTCTCTTCCGTTCTCTATCCATAGAATCACCTCATCTCAAAATGCATCCTTTATCAATGAGACGCCCATGCGTCAACATTTCAATCTCCATCCGCGTCCTCTCAATCATCGGAGACAATACCTACTCCCGCCTCATCGCCGCCGAAAGGATTCACTGATTTCTTTCAATTATACAGAACTGCCATGACAGAATATGTCACAGCTCACAAAAATTATCCAGCCTCATATACATCCCGTTTCTCCCGATTCAATAAGGCCTTAGCCCCTCATCGGGCGCAAAAAAAGACTCGCCCGTCAAAAGGCAAGTCTTCTCTTCATCCTATTATCTACTATTTTTAATTCAATCCAATCACCCATAAAAGGGGTGCCCATTGCCTGTAATTCGCCGATAACGACCGACCCGTTTCAATCCACGCGCCCCATGCGAGGCGCGACCATGGCTTGTAGCTCACCGATAACCACCGACCCGTTTCAATCCACACGCCTCAATATGAGATGCGACATACTATTTCAAATCATCCATTTAAAATGGCCGCCACTCATGTTTCATCCGATGATGAGAGTGCTATGAGAGCCTCTTTCAAAAAATCCAAGGCCGGACTGGAAAAATCAAAACACTTTGCCCGAGCAGCTTCCCCGATTTTCATACCCACAAAGCGATCGGTTCCTGAAAAATAGGCGTGCAATTGATTTTTATGGGCGGTCCGCAAAGGAGTTTCCCGATTCTGTAAAACCGCGTCTAAATAAGAATCGGATAGATTCAACAATTTCTGTCCTGAACATTCATCTGATCCCTCTTTTAAAATCTGGCAGCACAAGTCTTCTAAGGTGCCGTCACAAAAGTCGCCCTCATCATTCTTCCCCGGCAAGAGAACAAAGCCAAAGCGGAGGCCGTCGGTATTTTGAACAAATTGGCCGTCTATATGAATATCAATCCCGAAAGCCGCATTCATATGGTGCTGCAATGACTGCGCTGCACCACCGGCATTAGATTCGGCATCTCGTATAATCAGAAATCCTTTCATCGCCTCATAATGCTCTACATAGGGGAGGACACGCAGCCTTCTTTTCAAGTCTTCATTTCCGCCAAAATCGATAATATTGAAGGTATCAGGAATCACGCCGGCCCCAACAAGATAGGCCACATAATAGCGCAAAAAGAGCTCTTCATCCCGTCCTTCACACAAGATGACATGGGGAATCTTCGGTATGAGTTTTATAGATTCGCCCTTTTTAGGCATATCACCGCACCTCCAAATCCGCATCTAATGCCGCTTCCAGTTCATCGCCGGAAAAGGCATAGGCTTTTCGCCCTTTGTCAGAAACGCTGAGCCGTTGATAGCAAAGGGAATTTAACTGATTCAACTCTTTCATCACAGCCGCCGACTGTCGCAAAATATCGTCATTGTGGGTCGTAATCACCAGCTGGCAATGGCCATTCAAGGCCGCTTCGTACAAAGCCCGTAAAACCTTCGGATAGACACTGTAATGGAATCCGTTTTCGATTTCGTCGAGTAAGACAATCCCATTGGGACTGGTCAAGATGAGCAGCAGCAAATGGAGGACCTTATTGATGCCATCGCCCATATAGGTAATCGGCATCTTCATCCCATCATCTAAGGCAACATACACATAAGGGAGGTTGTTTTCTACCAAGGTCAGAATATCTGAAATCCGTACATCAAAGAGGCGCAGTACGTCCAACAACTCCGTTTTCCGTCCATCTAAGATCAATTTGCCAACCCCTTCGGCAACCGTCCCGTTGTCTGGAATATATAAGTTTTTATAAAAGCTGACCTTTACAAAAGACGCATCATCTTTCTTTGGCTTTTCAGAAATAGACACATATCGGATCTGCGTATTTTCAAAGGAAAATTGTCCCTGCGTTTGTTGTTCGTCTCTCGTATGGGTATACTGCAAGGCAAAAAAATGATTATCCAAGTCCTGCGGCGCATAACCTTGTTTAAAAATACCGGTTACAGTCCCGTTATTGATATCAAGGCTGATATTTTCGTCAGGGACCTTCCGCATGGCCAATCGAAAATCTTTGCCATTATCTTGTTTTACTGATAAAGAAAATTCGTCTGTTTTCTCAAAATTAAAAAATAAAGGACTCCAAATTCGCTCCGGCGTCGCCTGTAATTGGCCATTACCATTACGTCCAGCGGCCAACATCAAAAAAATATTCGCACTTCGATAGCCGAAAGCTAAAAAAACAGCTTCCAAAATCGCGGACTTCCCGGAATTATTCCGTCCGCCCAACAGCGTAATCGGTGCCATTTTAATAACCGACAAATCCTGAAAACACCGGAAGTTATGTATATTCAGTGTTGTAATCATGTTTTCACCCGCTTTATGCATTTTAATTTTCCCGTTTATGATGATGTGATTATATTTATTTTACCATATATAATACACTTATACACACTTTATCCTACCTTTGTCTTATCTTTATCTTATCTTTGTCTTATCTTTATCTTATCTTTATCTTATCTTTATCCTGCCTTTATACACACATTTTGCTAAACTTTCGTATATACTTTTTATAAAACTCCCATCTGCATGTGTTTCGAATGCTTATATATCCTTCGAGCCCCGATTTTTCTTTTCTATGGCAAAATCGCCTGGTTTTAAAGTAACAGCCCATAGCCTTGTTCTTCAACTCGTGCCTGTATCTTGCAAAAAAATACCGACCTCCTAACGTCAGATTTTCAGATCCAACGTTAAGGGTCGGTTCGTCTCAAAGCGGCTATTTTGCTTTGCTATACTCTCTGGTAGCTAAATACCCGATCCCCAAAATCACGGCAATTTTTACGGCCGTTTTCAGTATCTTCGGAAGCATAAATCCAAACCCAAAACCGATTATCCGACTTACCTTCATCTTCTTCATCAGCTTCACCTTCCTATGGTTGACACCTTACCCGCTAAAAATAGAATGTTATCCCAAGGATATATAAACTCAAGATTTATAGCCTTTATTTACAGAAAAGAAAATCAGGTCCGCCAAAGGAATCGGCAAAATCCTTGCACCGCCTTACGCGTAAGCCCTTTTCAACGGCATGCTCTTATGTATCAGTATATCATACGCTCCTTGTCAAGTATAGCGCATTGTCTTAGTCTCGATCTTTCGTTGCTTCACAAAGACGCATCACCGGGTTCATCATCGTCACCAATATGGCAAAATCTTTCGAGGGAATGATACCGAGCGCCGATACAGACTTGCCGTCAGCTCCATCGTATCTCCACGCAAAAACGCCGCCAGTCTTCAAAACTCACGGCGTTTCGTTCTATCAATAGACTTCTTTATCCCGTCTCTTGTTCACCGTCGGATGGGCGTCCAAGATTTTCTTCCTACACGGGCAGGTTACATCGTGGTCGTTGATGATGCCGCAGGCCTGAAGGTGGGAGTAGATGGTTACGGGACCGACGTACTTAAAGCCCCGTTTCTTCAGATCTTTGCTAAGCCGGTCCGACAGGCCGTTGCTGACGGGAATCTTCCCCTTATCGTGACCTTGGTAGAGGATGATTTTTCCGTCACTAAAGCCCCAGATGTAATCGGAAAAGCTGCCGAACTCGTCCCGCACTTTCTGACAGCACTGAGCATTGCTGATGATGGCCCGAATCTTTCTTGGCGAGCGGATCATGCCTTCAGTGTTCATAATGCGTTCTACATCGGCGTCATCGTAGGCCGCAATCTTATCGTAGTCAAAGTTATCGAAGCACTGCCGAATAATCTCGCGCTTTCTAAGTACAATGAGCCAACTGAGGCCGCACTGCAGGTTTTCCAAGGTCAGGTGCTCAAACATATGGCGGTCGTCGTGAACGGGAACGCCCCATTCGTTATCATGATACACCGTATTGAGCGGATCCATACTGGCCCATTCACAATATCCCATCTTTCTCTCCCCTTTCATGGCCTGAAAGGCTGCCCGCCCTTCGCAGTCCCCATCGAAACAGAGGCTTAGAGCCATGATAGTCCCGGGGACAGGGGCGGCAGGCCTGACAAGGTTCATTGGCAAACACATGTTTCCGTATCCTCATTATACCATCGAAAGAAGTCCTTCGCTACGGCTAAGGGATGGCCCTTGGGAGAAAATTTCCCATTGATTCTTCCGAAAATCTCTGCTATAATCAGTTCAACTTCATAGATTAATGGTACTGACTGCTGCCGAGTAGTCAGAGTACGCCGTATTTCTCATCGTCAGGTCTTAGCAGATGAGGAAGCGGCGCTTTTTTTATATTAGGAGGACAAGATGGATACATTCTTTTACAAAGAACCTTACGAAGAAAATGGAAAAACGATCTTAGAGGTCAATCTCTTCCCGGATAAATACTGCAATTTTAACTGCATCTTTTGCCCGGTCAGCCGAAAGTTAACCCACGTGCAAACCGACGAAACCGTCCATTTGGACGACCTGACCCCTGCTATTGGCGACTTACGGCGACGGCTCCGTGACCTACGTCCCGACTTAGTCTTTATTAACTCCCTGGGAGAAGCGCTGCTCTTACCGGAACTCGAATCGATCATCGATACCATTCACGAAGCCGGGATTCCCATACGCCTCCTCTCCAACGGGTATCTCTACGGGAATCCGGAATATGCCAGACTGGCCGATTGCTGTGAAGAAGTCATTGGCGAACTAAAAATGGCCCACGAAGAAGCCTTTCAAAAGGCACAGCGGCCCCTTCCGGGCTACACCCTTCATCAGCACCTCGAAAATATGCTGCAATTCAGAAAAAACTACAGCGGCCGTTTCCACTTGGAAATTACCATCGTAAAAGGCTATAGTGACGACCCGGACTCTCTCGAAATTTTCCACAAGGCCGTCCAATCCCTAAAGCCCGACGTCCTTCAAGTCGTAACCTTGGAGCCTCCCTTCGATAAAGTATTGGCCATCTCTCCGGAAAGACTGGCAGCCATCACAAAGTGGCTGCAATCGGCCCTGCCATCGTAACAGCAACGGGACGATTCATGAAAAGGCGCTGTTTCAGGCAACGGAAAAAGCCGCAAGTCTACGGACCCGCGGCTTTCATTCCCGGTTCAGAATAATTCAGTTCTATCTCTTTTTCTGACGGCTGATCAGACCTGGGATGCTTACTGGTAATACGTCCCGTTCAGACGATAAGACCAGCCCAACTGATTCATACCGTATTCAAAGATCTTATTGGGCGCCATGAGCACTGTCGTGTGATTCCCCGACATGGTGTTGGTCCGATACCGCCACATGTCCGTCTTGTACTGAGAAAAACGCCAGGTCATCACTTGATCCAACCTGCCGTTTTGAACCCGTTTTACAGAGACAGAAAACCACTTCCCGGCAGCACTCGTCCCATAGGCTAAGGTATCATCCATGACATAGACGTCTACATTATCCGATGCCAGATGAGTGACCCAAACGTCCGTAGCCTTAGCCGGACCGGTACCGGCAAAGAAACACATACATCCTACACAACAAATCAGCAAAGCCTTCCACAACATTTTCACAACACTCAGCTCCTTTGCGAACAGAAAGTCCTGTGAACTGCAGCGTCAGCAGCTCCTTAATAATAATGCATACCGTCATTAGAATAAGACCAGCCTGCCCGATTCATGCCGTATTCAAAGATTTTATTGGGCACCATGACGCCCGTACGGCGGCCACCGGCCATGGAACTCGTGTAGTATTGCCAGATTCTCGTATCAGACTTAAAGAAACGCCAGGTCACGACCTTGTCCAAGCGACCGTTTTGAACTCGTTTCATCGCCACGGCAAACCACGGTCCCGATGAATCCGTTCCCGAGGCGAAGGTATCATCCATGACGTACCAATCGACATTCTCCGACGGCCAATGATCGACCCAAACGTCGGCCGCCTTAGAAGGACCGGCGCAGCCAAACAGGATCAGATATATCAACAAAAAGACCGCCAATGCTTTAGCCAACTGTCTCATGCGCTCAACTCCTTTATACGAATAAAATGAACATAGCCGGCAGCGGTACAACAAGGCCTCATCGGGCCTTTTCCCCTGCCTTGCGCTGTGTTTTAATACGATTTTGATTTCATTATATCACAGATTCATAAAATAATCCGCCTGCAAAGCGACGCCCGTCAGCCGCCGCGGCCTGCACCCACCCCAGAATCGTCGTCCGATCCGATGCGGCCCGTTCGCCTTCGCTGCTTTACTCTCTATGATATAAGCCGGCTCTGACAGAATCTGTCCTATTCAAAAAAGCCATATCGACAGCCCGACCGAAGCAAAAGGGCGATCGATATGGCTCGTCTTTCTGTTATCAAAATAAGGTACGGAGCTCCCGCATTCATCGTCAGTCCCACAAGGATTCTCTCCCGGCCCCATCCAAAGCCCCTTATGGCTCGGCATCCTCACGTACAACGGGAATATAGACGCGCTTTAAGGGAATCATCTGTTGATACTTTTCACTCAAATCGGGATAGTATTTCAAAATCAAATCGACCAGCTCGTTTCCATTGATGCCGCGAATGATGGGCGTGCTGTCCAGATACTTTTGAGCATTCCGGGTATAGTTGGATAAGGTGACAAAAAGGCCGTAATCCCCTTCGCGCATAGCGCCTTTCAAGGACTGGATTGCCGCTTCCTTTATGTCGCCGTCCTGACTTTTGACCTGGACCAGAATGCGGGGAGGCAGCTCATCTTTATAGGCCGTAATGTCGATTCCGCTGTCTCCGCCATGGGCCGACACGATGGTACGATACCCCATGGCTCGTAACAGGTCGGCCACAAAATCCTCTAAACCATATCCTTTGAGATGCTTGCTCAGTTCCTTCAAAATGAAATCTCTCGTCGCCTCTACGATATCCGCTGCCGCAGCTCCCACCGTTTCATCTTCCTCAGGCTCGATGGCTTCCGTCTGTTTCTCGAATCCCTTATCAAGGGCAGAAAGAAACTCGTCGGCATAATTTTTTACCGAAAAGAAGGTCATGGCCGAACCGATTTCATACAGCGCCCCTTGAGAGAAAAAAGTACGGGGAAGATGTTTCAACCATGTCACCTTACGCTGCTGCCCATACGACGCATCGCTCGGATGAAACTCATATCCGCCTTCGATGATGCCGATATTAATCCGGCGATCGATTTTTGAAGGAAATACCACGTAATCACCGATCCCGACCTCGTGGACAAATCGATAGAGCATGCCGGCATGGGTTGAAATCCGGCCCTTCCGGGCATCAGGATAAACGGCTGCGTACCTTTCTTTAAAAGCCTCGCGATTGGCTTCGATCTGACTCAAATCGCCCATATCCTCCCAGCCAATGGCAATGACATCGTGCTGCAAAAATAAATTATCATCCAAAGTATGGATTCCCCATACGCGTTTTTCTTCATGAGACATGTCCTTCTACCGCCTTATCTCGTGTTTTGAATAATGCATTTTCAACTTAATTTTAATTATATCACATTTCAATCCACGTGCCCCTTGCGAGGCACGACGGCAGCCCATCTGAATTTATTCAGGGCATCAATGTTTCAATCCACGTGCCCTTGCAAGGCACGACAATGGCCTCTCTAATAAGCTCTTTCAGCTCACCGGTTTCAATCCACATGCCCTTTGCGAGGCACGACGCAACGCCATGAAATACTTTGGCGTCTGGTGCAAGGTTTCAATCCACGTGCCCCTTGCGAGGCACGACACGCGCTCCGTAATGTCACCGCCAGCGTGGCCGAGTTTCAATCCACGTTCCCCTTGCGAGACACGACTCAATTTCTCATCCCCGGTATCGGCCTGTGGGACGTTTCAATCCACGCGCCCTTTGTGGGGCACGACAATAGGTCAAGGCAAACGTCTGATATTGCCAATCGTTTCAATCCACGCACCCCTTGCGGGGCACGACGGCGTATCCGTATCACTAGGCGGGACGACAGCCGTTCCAATCCACGCGCCTCTTGCGAGGCACGACTCGGTATGCCAGCCGGTTTTAGACGTTCCGGATGTTTCAATCCATGTGCCCCTTGCGAGGCACGACGGTATCGCCGTCAAATACAATCTCTGCTTGCCGTGTTTCAATCCACGTGCCTCTTGCGAGGCATGACTGATAGCGAGACCTTGGTCATGAAAGAATATCTGTTTCAATCCACACGCCCCTTGCGAGGCACGACGTACTCGTTCTGCTAACTACGTTCAGCAGTTCATGTTTCAATCCACGTGCCCTTACGAGGCACGACGTTCGACGCCGAAGGCAGGACTTTCGGACAGACGTTTCAATCCACGCGCCCCACAAGGAGCGCGACTTCCAAGTGCCCGTACGTTTCACGGATAAAATTGTTTCAATCCACGCGCCCCTTACGAGGCACGACTTTTTTTACAGACAAACTAAAAACGCCCACTCCGTTTCAATCCACGTGCCCCTTACGAGGCACGACGATGTTATTGGTCATACGATATGGGCTAAAATAGTTTCAATCCACGTGCCCCTTACGAGGCACGACGCAAAAGTGCTTTTTCCCAGTCACTTTTGTTTGCATCTATGGGGATATACTCCCACAGACACGTTGTATACTTACTGATTTAGGGATTCGCTCAAAGTTTCCCTTGCTTTTATCCCATTTTTAGCCGCTAATAGGCTGTTCACTACACTTTCGCAATGCCGTTTCGCCGTGTGTCTTCCGGTATAGATTTTATCTGACGTCCTATTAGCGGAGTATCTTCGGGGCATAGTCTCCCAGCTCCGCATTTCCTTACTTTCATTATATCATCATGTTCCTAAAAACCCTAATACGTCTCCATTTTCTTCACGCATCGCCGCCGACACGAATCTCGCGCTTTTAATGAATATCTCTAATTTACTTTTCATAATTAACTATATTCGCTATAATTATATTAAAGATTATTAAAAAAAGGAGAGCCTGTCATGAAAAAGAAAATAGCTATTGCCTTAACGACGATTCTATGGACAGCCACTGCCGCCATCGCCTCTGCAGCCTATGTGGGAAACGTGCAAAGCATGAAATTTCACGTTCAGGGCTGCCGCTGGGAGCAGAAAATGAACGAATCGAATCGCGCCTACTTCAACAGCCGGGACGAAGCTGTCTCCTCCGGCTACGTTCCCTGCAAAGTATGCCGTCCATAGGCCCCCTCTATCCCAACTCATCTCGTACCGATACGGTATGACCTTTTCTTTTCTCTTATCAGACAGCACGACTCGAAAAAAGAGGCTCGCCCCAGTCAAAAGGCAAGCCTCTTTTTTTGCTGTCCATCCCTTATTTAGGGATAAGGTATAATATTTTTCGCAAAATAAAATAAAGACATGAATCTCCCCATTTG
>NZ_UQBH01000032.1 GCF_900539295.1 uncultured Megasphaera sp. | reverse complement strand
ACCTCGTAGCCGGCGCTAACATCGCTGGTTTCGAACGTGTTGCTGATGCAATGCTTGCTCAAGGTGTTTTCTAAAATAGGGAATATCGTATTTTGAAGGAAGAGAATTAGCTTTCTGTTACTTGGTACAAACTTTATACCAGTCATAATACAAAAAAGGATGCTCTATGGAGTATCCTTTTTTGTATTAGTGGCTACATTTTTTATCGTAAGTTAAGATCTTTCGGAAAATGTGTTTTGAAATTCCAATTCAGCCGCACTTGATAGGGGAAGGTATTTGTTTAGCAACGAATAAAAAACGTTGGATAAGGGCTGATTTGAAATGGACTGGAAATTTATTCGCTGGTATTTATATGTTTTTTTGTCCAGCATCAGTAAAATGGAGATAGTGGATCTTATTGCAGGTATGGATTGTTCATCGATGTTCTGCTTGTGTTCATAATAGGGAGAGGGGGCAGGCATATGTTTAATAACTTGGAGAGTAGTTTTTCCTAGTTAAAGAGAATACCGGCCTTATTCAAGGCCGGTATTCTCGCTTTTGATTTTATTCCGATTTAAATACGGTTATATAGCCCGCCTCTGTTTCTTTTACGATTTGTTCGACTTCATGGCTTTCGTCAATGGTGAAGGTCAGGTCATGGGGGCCTTCAAAGCGGACGCAGGTTCCGCATGATGCGCTTAGTGAGCGCGGGACCGGCATCATTCTTTTTTCGGTAATACTTTCGGGGAGGGTATTACCGAAACGGATTGCTCCGAAGTGGGAGTAAAATAAGGCGACGTAGTACATGGCTTTCACTACTTCCGTGTAATTTTTAGGAGAAAATCGTCTCCTTGTTCGGTCGATTCTACGGCATATCCCTGATGGGTGACGAAACGAGTGATGTTTTCAAGGGCAGCGTGGTTGTCTACCAGTACTTCACAGGTTTTTTCGTCACTCTGTCGTTCCAAGGCTTTTTTTACCATAATAACCGGTTCCGGGCAGGAATAACCTCTGGCATCTATCATCATGTGACTCACCTCAATTCATAGCTCTCTTTTGATAAAAGGTATTTACGACGGCAATAATCAATACGACAATCAGGCCGATGATGACGCCGTATTTACCGTTCATGGTCGGGCCGTTTCCGGAAGCTGCCAAGGCAAAATTATGGGCAAAGGCAGCGCCTGCAGCAAGGCCCAGGAAGGTAACGGCCGAGTCGGTATTTCCTTCACCGGTCAATATAAGCTGACGCATGGGGCAGCCCCCGAGGAGGGCGCAGCCGAAACCGGCTAAGAGCATGCCTAAAAAGTTCCACAGTCCGTCGGAATGAGCGATGGGTTGTCCGGTGAAGCCGGGGTGGAAGTTTCCGACTGTCAAGTTTACGGCAAAGGCGGCGACTAAAAGCGCGATAAAGCCGAGCAATAATTTGGTTTCACGGAATAAGATGAAATCACGGATTCCGCCGACCATGCAAAAGCGGGTATACTGTGCTAAAGCTCCGACGATAAGTCCGGCTCCCAAGGAAATCCAGACGGCAGCATGCTTAGCTCCGGGACCGTTTCCGGCAGGTGTAAAGAGAATGAAGGCCGGTGCGAGAATCAATAATAGTAACATGACGATTTGAACGGCAGGCATAATAAAGCCGTCAAGTTTTGTTTGGGTATAGGTCCTCTTTAAGGTATAGCCGCGATTTAAGAAAAATACGCCGGCACCGATCCCGGCTGCAAATCCGGCAAGGCCGATTAAGGCGTTCCAGTCACCGCCGGCAATACGAAGAATCATTCGGAAGGGGCATCCTAAAAACATCAGGCAGCCTATCATGACGAAAAATCCCAAAATGAAGCGGGTAATTGGCGAAGAACCGCCGCGTGAACTGTGCTCATGGCGAATTAAAGAAAGAATGAATGATCCCAGCAACAGGCCGATGATTTCCGGACGGATATACTGAACGGCACTCGCCCGGTGCAGCCCCAAGCCTCCGACGGTATCGCGGATAAAGCACGCGATACAGAAACCCATGTTGGCCGGATTGCCGGCAACTACTAAAAGACCGGCAATCAGCCCGATGATGAGTCCTGAAATGATGATTGCAATTTTTTCCCTTTCTAAACTCATTTCACTACCTCTTAATAATTAATTTGACTTTCGAATCGGCGGCCCTCATAATTAATTATTAGGGCTAATAATTAATTTGATTGTACCATGGAATCCAGAAAAAGTAAATTATTTCACATATAAATAAAAATTGTTGTTTCTTGACGGCCAAGCAACGGGTGAATCTTTGATAAGGGCCGACTGCCACTGGTTGCGAGACTGGATTTTCCTCGGTATACTAACAGATAAATATATCATTTTATCTAAGGGAAACAGGCAGAGAAATGGAAAATCCAAACTTTTTTGATGCTTGAGAAGGTAAGCCGGGTTAGTGAGTTATTTTTTCTAAAGGGAGATCATTATGAACAAAATTTATATGGATAATGCTTGTACATCCTTTCCCAAACCGCCTTCAGTCGCGGCAGCTGTCGGAGATTTTATTGCAAATCACGGAGTCAATATCAACCGCGGTTCCTATGGTCCCGCTTATGAGATGGAGAATGTTGTATACCAGACGCGCTTAGCTTTGAGTCGCCTGTTTGGCTATCCTGACTGTAAAAATGTTATCTTTACCGCCAATATTACGACGAGTTTAAATATGGTTTTAAAAGGGCTGCTGCGTCCGGGGGATCACGTCTTGGTATCGTCTGTGGAACACAATGCCGTCATGCGCCCTTTGGTTCAGCTGACTCGTGAAGGTGTCTCTTTTGACCGAATTCCCTGCACGAAGCAAGGCGAGTTGTGCTTACACGAAGCGGCATCAATGGTTCGTCCCCATACCAAGGCGGTTATTATGACTCATGCCTCTAACGTCTGTGGGACGGTCATGCCTTTGGCGGAAGTCGGAACCTTTTGCCGCCGCCATGGTCTTATGTTTATTGTCGACAGTGCTCAAACTGCAGGAGTTCTGCCGATTCATATGGAGGATATGCATATCGATGCCCTTTGCTTTACCGGCCATAAAGGGCTGCTCGGCCCTCAGGGCATCGGAGGCTTTGTTGTCACCGACGAGCTGGCGGCTCGTATGCAGCCTCTTATTAGCGGGGGAACGGGAAGTTTATCTCATAGTGAAGACGTTCCTGACTTTTTACCGGATAAGTTTGAAGCAGGAACGTTAAATCTGCCGGGGATTGTAGGCCTTCACGCCTCGCTGGCCTATTTATGGGAGGTGGGAATTACAAAAATACATACTAAGGAAATCGAATTGACCAGACGCTTTTTAGATGGCCTTAGCACGATTCCCGACCTGTCTGTTGCAGGGGAACAAGATACTGCGCAGCGAGTGGCCGTCGTCTCTGTTTCCTCCGGCAGTAAGGATAACGCACAGGTTGCTTTTGAGCTGGAAAATCAATATGGCATATTGACGCGTGTCGGCCTGCATTGTGCACCATGGGCCCATAAAACATTGAAGACCTTTCCTGCAGGGACGATCCGTTTTTCCTTTAGCCACTATAATACGGATGAAGACGTTGACCAGGCCATTGCCGCCTTAAAAGCGATTTGTAAATAGGGAGCGATTTTTGTATCATCTGCTTTCCGTTTTTAGGTATCTTTCGAATCTTGAAAAAGAGGCCCTTTTGAGGTGTCGAGGAAATCTCTATAAATTCTATAAAGGGACGACCAGCCTTCGGTGCAGATGTTATGCTGCCTTCGTGTAGTGCAGCTATGATTTTGGCAGTGTTTCACTCATCTTTATGTTGAGATTTACAGGCCGGTCCTTTATTATTATACATATAAGGCCGGTAAGATGGTTGGTGTCCGGTTCTGATCGATTCTGCCCCATTCACCGGCATATCACAGCGAACGGGAGATACGATATGAGACAAGTAAACGAGATTAAACGGATTTGCAATTTAGGCTGCGGCACCATGGGTTTTGGCACGGCCATTGACTTTGCCCGTCATGGCTATGAAGTAAACATGTTTGGCCGCAGGGATGCCAGTATTGAACGGGCGATGCGGAATATTCGGGCGACGCTGGCCATCATGAAGGCCAATGCTTTACTGAGCTATGCGGAAGAAACGGCCCTGCTGCAGCGCATCCACGGCGTTACGACCATTGAAGAGGCCGCCCGTGATGCCGATTTTGTCATCGAATCGGTCGCCGAAGATATGGCCGTTAAACAACAGGTGTATCGGGAATTAGAAGGATACCTTCCGGCAGACGTCATTTTTGCGACAGATTCGTCAGGCTTTTCGCCGACGGAAGTATCGTCGGTCCTGGACCATCCGGAACGGTTTGTCGTTGCCCATTTTTGGAATCCGCCTCACCTCATGCCCTTGGTAGAAGTCGTTCCCGGTGAAAAGACGAGTCAAGAAACGGTGGATATTACGTGGCAGCTCATGGAGAAAATCGGGAAAAAGCCGGCGGCCCTCTTAAAAGAAGCGCCCGGCTTTGTCGGCAACCGTCTGCAGTTTGCCCTCCTTCGCGAAGCCCTTCATTGTGTGCAGGACGGGATTGCCACGGCAGAAACGGTCGATTTTATCTGTAAATACGGTATCGGCCGAAGGCTCGGCGTCACCGGCCCCTTGGAGACAGCCGACCTTGGCGGTCTCGACGTCTTCTACAATATTTCAGCCTATCTGAATGCCGACTTAGCTGACGATAAGGACGGTTCGCCTGTCTTGAAGCAATGCGTCGACGCGGGAAGACTCGGAGCTAAATCGGGTACCGGCCTTTATCCCTGGACTCCTGACGAATTGGAACACATCGAGACGACGCGGGAAGAAGTCCTCATTGAATGGCTGAAAAAAGATAAATCCGGTCAAAATTTCTGACCGTTATATACTCATTTCCTTCAAAAAAGCCCCTTTCCGGTTTGTATCCGAAAAGGGGCTGCTTTGCCTGTTTATACTGTTTGTAATCGGCGTACTGGCGGGGACTACCCGGTGCGGCAGTCGTGATTATGGCGGGAAAGTGTGGGAATCGAACCCACCTGAGAAGCTGTTAACCCCTCATGCTGGTTTTGAAGACCAGAGGGAACACCAGAACCCGTCCTTCCCCATAATAGGTATATTATATCACGGATGGCATGGAGCTGATACTGTTGAAAAACGCTTTGTATTTTTGCTACACTGTAGATAATAGCTATGCTGTTTTTGAAAGGAGTCTGTTCGAATGATTGAATTACAGCTTAAACCTACGATTTACTCTTATGATACGTGCCGGGACTTTGCTTCTGATCTTCAACTGGGGGCAGGGGACCTGATTATTACCAATGAGTATATTTTTGAACCGAATTTTAAAGCCTTGGACCTTCCCTGCCACGTCCTTTTTCAGGAAAAATACGGCAGCGGCGAGCCGTCTGATGAGATGGCTGAGGCCATTTATCGGGATATCCCCGGCGATGTATCGCGCATCATCGGCATCGGCGGCGGTACGGTCATGGACCTCTGCAAGCTGTTTGTATTGAAAAAAGTCAGCCCCATCCTCGACCTCTTCGATGGCAAGACGGCCATTGAAAAGGAGAAGGAACTCATCTTGGTACCGACGACGTGCGGTACGGGAAGTGAAGTCACCAACGTTTCGGTCATGGCCCTCATCAGCCGTCACACGAAAAAGGGGATTGCTAATGACGCCCTCTACGCCGACAAGGCCGTCCTCATTTCCCAGCTTCTGCAGACCCTTCCTTTTCCTGTCTTTGCGACGAGCTCCATCGATGCCTTGGTTCATGCTGTCGAATCGGCACTGTCGCCTGATTCCAGTGCCAGCTTCCGCGTCTTCAGCTATCAGGCCATTGAACGCATTCTCAGCGGATATTTACAGATCCGCGACCACGGGCCGGAAGCCAGAATTCCTTTGATGAAGGATTTCCTCCTGGCCAGTACCTGGGCCGGCATCGCCTTCAGTGTTCCCGGCTGTGCCGCCGTTCACGCCATGAGCTATCCCTTAGGGGCCAACTATCACGTGCCTCACGGTGAATCGAATTACGCCATGTTTACGGGCGTTATGAAACGATATATGACGATTAAGTCGGATGGGGAAATTGCCAGGCTGAATGCCTTTATTGCGTCTATCTTAGGCTGTGATGCCGACGTCGTTTACGATGAACTGGAAAAGCTGCTCAACGTCATCCTGCCGAAGAAGGCCCTTCATGAATATGGCGTTAAAGAGGAAGAACTGGCTGATTTTGCCAAATCGGTCATGGAAAATCAGGGCCGGTTGATGGCACATAATTTCGTTCCCTTGTCCTACGACGACGTTTACGAAATCTATAAAGAACTCTATTAATGGCATAAAAAATGTGATGCTCCTGGAGGGGCATCACATTTTTTATATTTTAGAAATTATCTTAGAAGTAAACGGCTTGTTCGCCGGCTTTTACCTTGCCGTTTGCAGCGAGGTATACTTCAGGGACTTGGTCGGTGTCGGTGAAGATGCACAGGCAGGCATCGGAAGGCGCGTTGGCTTTGATGTATTCATCATCAAATTTCATCAGTTTATCACCTTTTTTGACTTCCTGGCCGTTTTCGACGAAGACTTTGAAGCCTTTACCTTCGAGGTTGACCGTGTCAATTCCGATGTGAAGCAAGTATTCAACTCCGTCAGCCGTAGTCATGCCCAAGGCATGCTTAGTGTCGAAGACGAAGGTGACCGTGCTGTCTTCCGGAGCATAAACTACGCCGTCTTCGGGATATACGAAGAATCCGTCGCCGGTCATTTTGCCGGCAAAGGCTTCATCCGGTGCTTCCGTAATGGGGTGGAGGGTTCCCGTGAAGGGCGAGTTGAAATAGCGTTTTTCAGCATCCGATTTCTTGGGAGCGTCTTCTTTTTTCGCTTCCTGAACCGGTTCTGCCTGCGGAGCGGCTTCGATGGGGCCGTCATTCGGATTGGTTGCCAAGTAATTTTCTAAATTGGACTTGATGACGGCAACCTGCGGGCCGTAGACGACCTGGACGCCGGTGCCTTTTTTGATGACGCCGACGGCGCCGGTAGCCTTTAAGGCTGCGTCATTTACCAGACTGGAATCAGCGACGGAGCAGCGGAGGCGTGTGGCGCAGGCGTCGACAGCGGTGATGTTCTGACTGCCGCCGAGGGCCTGGGAAATGGCTTGGCTGACGACGTCGGTCGATGTGCCGTCACTGCCTTCTTTTGCCGAAGCATTGCGGGCTTTGACGTCGGCTTTGGTGTAGAGTTTCGTTTCTACTTCGTCGTCTTCACGGCCCGGCGTCTTTAAGTTAAAGCGCTTGATGAGGAAGGTGAAGATGAAGTAGTACAGGAAGAAGTAGATGATGCCGACGGGGATGATGTACATCCAGCTCGTCTTGGCTTCACCCTGAAGTATCCCGAAGATGAAGAGGTCCAAGAGGCCGCCTGAGAAGGTCAGGCCGACGGCGATGTTCAGGATGTGGGCGATCATGTAAGCGGCACCGGCCAGGATAACCTGGACGTAGAACAGCATCGGTGCGACGAAGAGGAAGGAGAATTCAATCGGTTCCGTGATGCCCGTGAACATGGACGTCAAGGCTGCCGACAGGAGCAGGCCGCCGGCGACTTTTTTCTTTTCCGGTTTTGCCGTGCGGTACATAGCAAGGGCAGCGCCGGGGAGACCGAAGATCATGAAGATGAATTCACCGGAGAAGTACCGGGTAGCATCTGCGCTGAAATGGGCGACGTTGGGCGATGCCAGCTGGGCAAAGAAGATGTTCTGGCCGCCCTGGATGAGCTTGCCGTCGATCATCATGGAGCCGCCGACGCCGGTCTGCCAGAAGGGCAGGTAGAAGACGTGGTGCAGGCCGAAGGGAATGAGGGCACGTTTGATGATACCGAAGATAAGGGTCCCGATATAGCCCGTGCCGGTTACCAAACCGCCGAGGGCGAAGATGCCGTTCTGGACGACAGGCCAAATGAAGTACATGGCAATGCCGACGAACATGTAGACAACTGTCGAGATGATGGGAACGAAGCGAGAACCGCCGAAGAAGGATAAAGCGTCGGGCAGTACGATCTTATGATAGCGGTTGTGCAGGTAAGCGACGCCGATACCGACGATGATGCCGCCGAAGACGCCTTCCTGGAGGGACATGATGCCGTTGATGTTGGCAATGGTCCCTTCGAGAACGTCCGGGGAAACGGTGTTGTCGGCAAGGACCTTACCCGTCAACTTCAAAACGGAACTCGTCGATGCGTGCATGACGAAAAAGGCGATCATGGCCGATAAGGCAGCGACCTCTTTTTCTTGTTTTGCCATGCCGATGGCAACGCCGACGGCAAAGATGATCGGCAAGTTGCCGAAGATGATGTTGCCGGCATCACTCATGATGGTGAGCAGGGAATGAAGCAGAGTCTCATCACCGAGAATGTTTTCCAATCCATAAGTCTGGATCGTCGTAGCATTAGTGAAAGATGCGCCGATACCGAGAAGCAGACCGGCGATAGGAAGAATGGCTACAGGCAGCATGAAGCTGCGACCGACAGCCTGTAAAATAGTAAAGACCTGGTCTCTCATGCAATAAAGCCTCCTTTAAAAATAAAAAATAATAATGAATGTCATACGTCATTATTGTAACATAGCCGGAGAGAATGAGTACCATGAAAGTAAAGAATGACTGTATCTATATCGCATGGATACTTGATAAAAACGTATAAAATTGGGATCAAAAACGGTCCCGATATTAAAGCGATGAGCGCTCATGAGAAAAGGGACCGCATACTGTGTCAGGTATGCAGTCCCTTTTCCTAGAGGAGAATGAATATGAAGTTTAAAACTTATGCCTTAGCGGCAAGTTCACCCAATTCTTTGCATTCGGGAGCATTATCAGGTGTTTCGTTGACAATAGCCGTTCCGATGATGGTGGCGCCAGCGTCTTCGGTACGCTGTTTCCAATTATCCATCCATTCGCCGGAACCCCAGCCGTAAGAGCCAAAGAGGCCGACTTTCTTGCCTTTTAATTTGGGAGTGAGGTCTGTAACGAACGGTTCGACAATGGAGTCTTCCAGTTCTTCAGCACCCATGGCCGGGCAGCCAAGCAAAATAACGTCTTTGCCGGCTACGTCATCGACGGTTGTATCCTCAAAGCGGACCGATTCTACATCTGCACCGGCAGCTTTTACAGCTGCTTCGATTTCATTTGCCATTGCTTCCGTATTACCTGTTCCACTCCAATATACGATTTCTACCATGATTAAATCCTCCTTATGCTACGATGAGCGATTCTAATGTTGTCCCAACTGCAAAGCGATTTAAATAATCCTGTCGGCAGCAGGTATAGCGCTGGAAGGTGCGGGCTGCGGCGTGGACATCGCCGTAGACCTTCCATTCACCACAGAGTTTGGCATGGTTTCCCCGATTGGCAATGAATCCGCAGACATCTTCTAGGGGATAGCCGAGAAAGATGCCTGCTTCGTGAGGAAAGCAGCCGTCTTCTGCAAAACGCGACGCAAGGCGGTCTAAAAATGCCGATATATCTTGACTGCCTGCATACCCGAATTGCTGCAAGAATGAAGAAATATCTCGCCGCTGTATGTACTCCAAGACCTTATTCGGCCGGTATACATACAGCAAGGTGCGCTTAGGACAGGCATACAAAATGCGAAAATATAACCCTTTAGCGTTATATTTATGATTGTAATTTTCAATTAATTCGTCGTATGTGTGATCGCCTTCAAGCCGAGGAAGACAGAGAAGGGATGCCTGTTTAAGTCCGGCTAGTGTTGGCGAACAGTGATTAATTAGCACACAATCGAGATTCATATCGGTATGCCCTCCTTTCGCTTTGTTGCCTTTAGTATAGTGTATTTGAAATCGATTGTCAATATAAATATGATAACCATTTTCGAATAAATAAACTTTTCTTAGATTGTGTATTTGTTCACGAGACTTGCCAAATCAAATATAGTATAATAAAAGAACATTGAAGTAGAGGAGGGTGTGTTATGGAAGGCACTGATGCTGCGAATCATTGTTTTGGCTGCGGGCGCGATAACCCAATCGGCCTGAAACTGGATATGCATATAGAAGACGGCCGTTGTGTCGCTTATTTTACGCCGAAGGCTGAGCATGAAAGCTATGGCGACCGCATGCACGGCGGTCTGACCAGCACCTTGCTGGATGAAGTCATGGGCGATTATGTCTTTCGTACAGAAGGGAAACCGGCTTACACGGCTCGGCTTCAAATCCGCTTTCGCAGTCCCATCCGCATCGGCGAAACGATTAAAGTCGAAGGCTGGCCTGAAGTCCACCGTCGTCGCTTATTCATCATGAAAGGGCGCATAACCCATGCCGACGGCACGCCAGCTGCCGAAGCTACGGCAGAATTAATGCTGGCTAAGTGAGGAGGTTTTTACTATGGATAGAACTGATATGATGCACCGTATGTACGACATTAAAGGACCCTTAGTGGCTAAAAAATTTGAAGCCCGCGGCTTTGAAGCCGTATACTGTCCGACTGTAGAGGAGGCTTTGAAACAGGCTGTTTCTTACATTCCGGAAACGGATGTCGTCTCTTGGGGCGGCTCGGCTTCGATCAATGAAATCGGCCTGCGTCCTTATGTCTTGGAACACAATCAGGTCATCGACCGCGATTCGGCTAAGACGCCGGAAGAACGGGTCGAATTGATGCGCAAGGCCCTGCTCTGCGATACTTTCATTATGGGGACCAACGCGGCCATTCAAGACGGCCAGCTCATCAATATCGACGGCAACGGCAACCGCGTGGCAGCTCTTTGCTATGGCCCGAAACAGGTCATCGTCATCGTCGGTATGAATAAAGTCGTTTCGACGGTTGAAATCGGCATTGAACGGGCCCATACGGTCGCATCGCCGCAGAATATCGGCCGCTTCCCGAATGTTGGCACGCCTTGTGCGAAAACGGGCATGTGTGCACACTGCACGAATCAGGAAAGCATTTGCGCCCAAGTCGTTCGGACCCGGGTCTGTAAGCCTCAGGGCCGTATCAAAGTCATCTTAGTTGGAGAAAATCTGGGCTTCTAAGCCTTTATCATCGAGGGGAGATTTGTATGAGAACGGGAACAGGTGTTATCGAAGAAATTTGTGCCGACGGCTTGGTCAAGATCCAGACCAACCGCAGCAATCTGTACTCGCCGTGCAGTGACAGCATGTGCGCTGACAACGTCGTTATCGACGCGGTCAATCCCATTGGTGCCAAGAAGGGCCAGTTTGTGCAGTTTAATATTCCCGATGCCGGCATGGGGGTCAAGGGCATCGTCTGTTTCGGCGTGCCGCTGCTGCTCATCATCGTCTGCGGCATCATCGGCTACGTCTTAGGCGGCCAGGTTAAGGCGACGCCGGAAATGACGGCCTTTGCCGGCATGATCATTGGCGGCATCATCGGCTGCCTTATTCTGAAAGGCTACGAAAGGAAGATCAATAACAATCAAAACAAGGCGACGATTACGGGCATCATCTCGTGATTTCGCCGGTCTCCGTCCGTTAACGGGGACGTAAAAAAGGCTGCACATCCTGTGATGTGCAGCCTTTTACGTATGAACTTATAGGATATCGATTTGACAGCGCTCCATGACCTTTAAGGCCATTTCGTGAGCTTCCGGCGTAGAGCCGGCGCAGCAGGAGCTGTCGACGACGATTTCTTTTTCCGGATAATGCGCTTTCAATAAGATGGCATTGGAAATGACACAAATATCGGTACAAAGCCCCATGAGGACGAGTCGGTCATAATCTTTGACTTCATCGACCAGGGCCGGGCAGCCGAAGGACGGTTTTTCGAAGATCTCCGCCATTAGGGTGTAAGGCAGGAGCTGTTTGCAGATGCGCCAGCCCCGCGTATCCTTGATGCAGTGGGCGATGGGGAGTTTCTGACCTTCCCGGGTCTCCCGATAGTCGCTGCCGTGAGTATCCTGCGTGAAAATCAGATCCGTTTCTTGGTCCGTATCTTTTTTGCTGGCAACGATTTTTGCTTCGACACGAGGCACGATGGCTTGAGCCTCAGGCGTGCCTAAGGAGCCGTCGATAAAATCATTTTGCATGTCGATGATGATATATGCTTGAGTCATACAGCCCTCCCGTATTCTTTAGGAACGAAGTTCTTTCAAGTATTCCGGGACATCCGGGCAGGTCATGAGACCTGACATCAGGGCGACACCTGCAACCTGGGCGTCCTGAAGCTGGGATACCGTCGTGGGGTTTACGCCGCCTAAGGCGTAGACGGGAATGTTTACGGCGTTGCAGATGGCCTTTACCGTGTCGACGCCGATCGGATTATCCGAGGGCTTGCAGTCTGTCGGGAAGACGTGGCTGGCCATGATATAAGTGGCACCCAGTTCTTCGGCGCGGACGGCTTCTTCGACGGTATGGACGGAAACGCCGAGGGTTGTCATATAGTAGAGCAGGGAAGAATGACTTTCCAGATATGACAAGGAACATTGGAAACGAGGAATGTGAAGTCGAATGGCGACTTTGCCAAAATGTTGAAGGATACACGTTTTTTGGTGAATGCTGCAGAGACGAAGTGCTCGTTTAGCATAGTCCGTGTAGTCATCTTCTGAAAGAGTTTTTTCACGAAGGACGATGAAGTCTACGTCGGAGGCAGCAATCTGTTCGAGCTGGTCCCAGTAGTTTGTCGCCGCGAGTTCGTGGTTTGTAATTGCAGCTACTTTTAACACAATTTATCACCTTGAATATTAGAGTATTTTATACTACAAATATACAGGAATCTCATACTAACGTCAATGATTATACCAATAGCATATAATGGAAGCCCCGTATGAGTAAAACGCTTTAGAACATGCGGGTTTACGACAAAAACAGGTCGGGGTGGATTAGGTCCTGACCTGTTTTTGTCGTAGTTCTATATAGGAAAAATTTAGTGGATTAGCAGTAAGTATTACAAATAAATATACTCGCTCGTAAGGGGCTGGAGGCCCATGTTTTTGATGTCGGCATACATCTGATCGAAGGAACGGCCGTCGGTGATTTCAAACTGTTCATCACCCATTTCCGAACCGTCCTGATGGAGGTGGCCGCCGATGCCGACGCAGACGCTGGCCGATACTTTGGTGGCTGCGATCTTCATGATGGCATTGCGGAAGGACGCGCTTTCACGGCTCGATACGACGATGTTGGCGTAGGGCATGAACAAGCGGTAGGCGCAGATGATCTGCGTCAGTTTCCGTTCGTCGACGTCCTTCGGGTTGATCTTATCGTTATTGATGATCGGGCAGAGACGCGGACAGGACAGGGAAATTTCAGCGTGAGGATACTTGCGCTGCATGAGCCAGGCGTGCATGCCGGTTGCCAGGGCGTCTTTCTGGTAGTCGTCGAGGCCTAAGAGGGCTGCGAAGCCGACGCCGCGCATGCCGCCGAGAATCGCCCGTTCCTGGGAATAGAAGCGGTACGGGAAGATTCGTTTATGGCCGGCCAGGTGGAGTGTTTCATATTTGTCGGAATTGTACGTTTCCTGGAAAACGGTGACGTAATCGGCGCCGCATTCGTGGAGGTACGTATAGTCCTTGGTGTTGGTCGGGTAGATTTCCATGTTGATGACCCGGAAGTACTGGCGGGCGATTTTGACGGCGTTGCCGATGTACTTGATATCGCTCATCTTCGGGCTTTCGCCGGTCAGCATGATGACTTCTTCGATGCCCGAGTCGGCGATGTTTTTGCATTCCTGGTGAAGTTCTTCGTCGTTCAGACGGGCCCGTTTAATTTTGTTGTGCGAGTTGAAGCCACAGTAGATGCAGTGGTTGTCGCAGTAGTTGGCAAAATAAATCGGCGTCATGATGGAAATGTTGTTGCCGAAGTGACGCCGCGTAACCAAATGGGCTTTTTGCGCCATTTCTTCGAGGAAGGGAGCGGCTGCCGTCGATAAGAGGGCCATGAAGTCCCGCGGTTCTAAGCGTTCCTTCGATAAGGCCATGCGGACGTCTCTATCGGTAAAGTCTTCATTATGGAAGGAGTCGTGCATGGCGACGACTTGGTCGAGCATGTCGGAATCGAGGATTTCCATGCCCGGCAGGTAGGTCATATGGTCGATACGTTTTTCTTCTGTCATGATTGCGCCTCCTTAGGCTCCTAAGAAACCGGTAAGCGGATCGGACGCAGAGGCCGTTTCACGGATGCGGCCGAGGCCAGAGAGGTAGGCGTTGCGGCCGGCGCGAATGGCTTCGCCGAAGGCTTTTGCCATGAGGGGCAGGTCGCCTGCCGTTGCGATAGCTGTGTTGGCCATGATGGCAGCAGCACCCATTTCCATGGCTTCACAAGCCTGGGACGGACGGCCGATACCGGCATCGACGATGATGGGCAGGTCAACTTCATCGATGAGGATTTGGATAAAGTCTTTCGTCGACAAGCCTTTATTGGTGCCAATCGGAGATGCCAAGGGCATGATGGCAGCGGCACCGGCGTCGACGAGGGCCCGGGCTGCATAGAGGTCGGGATACATGTACGGCAGGACGACGAAGCCTTCTTTTGCTAAGATTTCCGTAGCTTTGATCGTTTCGTTGTTGTCGGGCAGGAGGTATTTAGAGTCGCGCATGACTTCGATTTTGATGAAGTCGCCGCAGCCGATTTCCCGCGATAAACGGGCGATGCGGACGGCTTCTTCAGCCGTTCTGGCACTGGACGTATTGGGCAGCAAAGTGACGTCTTTGGGGATGAAATCCAAGATGTTGTCTTTTTCACCGGCTTCGACGCGGCGCAGGGCCATGGTGACGATTTGTGCGGCGCCTTGTTCGACTGCCGCCTTGATGAGGTCGACAGAGAACTTGCCGGAGCCTAAGATGAAACGGGACGTGAATTCATGGCCGCCAAGGACCAGTGTATCTTTCTTTTCCATTGGGAGACACTCCTTTTATATTGTGTAGGGTTACTGCTTTGTCATGAGGGTTTAGCCCCCGCCGACGAAGTGGACGATTTCCATGGAATCGCCGTCTTTTAAGGTCACCGTGTCGTAGGCTTTGCGCGGTACGATGGTGCCGTTCAGTTCAATTGCGATGCGGTCCGTGCGGTAAGCCTGGTCGGTAAGATAGGCCAGCAGGTTCTGTCCGTCTGCTGCGATGTCCTTGCCGTTGATTCGTATCATGATGGCCCTCCTTTCTGTGCATTAAAAAAAGGCCGCACGAAGACTTACACCCAAGGTGGTGTACCCCTTCGTGCGACCTTTTGTTTCGGTCTCACTCTGCTTTTGATTATAGCCTATTGGCCGAAAAAGTCAACCGTTTTATGCAAATCAGTACCAATCGATATGACTGTCTGAGATTGAAAAAAGGGGGCGGACTGGCGGCACGACTGGTATCATAGTATAATAAAATTATAAACTCACGAGAGGTGATGACTGCCATGAATGAACGGATGGATTGGACGGATATTGCCCGTTATTTTTATTTGCCTGATGAACGGCTGCAAGCAATTTCCCGCGATTTTTCGGCGGATATTGAACGGGCCTTGGCCGGAGAGGCCGGGGCGACGGTGTCGGCTGAAAAATCCTATGCATCCCTGCCGGAGGGGGATGAAGCGGGTGTCTTTTTGGCTCTTGATTTTGGAGGCACTAATGTGAGGGCCTCGCGGATTCGCCTCTTGGGACGGCATTGTTATATCATCGAAAAAATGGTATCCCGACCACTGAAGGTGGAGGGTGAGTACGATTACCTGTCATCTTCGACGACGGCAGTAGAACTATTTGATTTTTTAGCCCGCCTCGTCGGCCGCGTTGCCCGGCGTGACCGGGCTTATCGATTGGGGCATGCTTTTTCCTTTGCCTTGGAGCGGACCGGAATCGAAGACGGCCGCCTGGTGTCGTGGTCTAAGGAAGTCGCCGTTTCCGGGGTAGAAGGCGAGAACATCAATGCCTTATTAAAAGCGGCCCTCGTGCGCCAAGGGCTCAGTGAGATAGAGCCCGTTGCCATCGTCAATGATACGACGGCCCTCTTATTATCGGCAGCGTATACCAAGGATAAGGTGCGCATCGGCATGGTCTGCGGGACTGGATTTAATGCCTGTTATTATGAGCCGGAATGGAAGATGATCGTCAACTTAGAGGCCGGCGATTATAACGGCGTTACCGGTCATCGCTGGGATGAGGCCGTCGATGCCGGTTCGGCTCAGCCGGGGCTGCATAAATTGGAAAAGATGATGAGCGGGGCCTATGCGTCCGAAATCTTTCGGCAGACCCTGTTGTCCTATTTTGACATAAAAGAACTGCCTTCGTTTACGACGGAGGCGATGCATGACATTATTCGCAACGCTGACGATGAGCAGGGGCGGCTTACGATGGGAAAACTGTGGAACCGCATCGTTCCCCTTGAAGACGTGCGTCCCGTAAGGCATATCGGCGCGGCTATTTTTGTTCGGTCCGCCCAGCTGGCAGGCGCCGTCGGCTGCGGTATCCTGCGCCATCTGTATAAAGAACTGCCCATTCCCAGTCAGACGATCGCCATTGAAGGCAGCGTCTTAAAACATGTCCGCGGCGCCTTGGTCATGATGGAAGATGCCATGCAGGCCTGCCAAAATGAAGGTTCTGAGCGGGAAAAACAGATTTCTGTCGATCCTGTTCTGGTTCAAGACGGGGTTTCTGTCGGAGCCGCCATTGCAGCTGCCATGAGCATAAAATAGTTTTTATAAGAAAATATGCGATTTTGCAGAGGAATCAACGGTCATCCCCTTTTCAGGCGGCCTGTTTTTCGGTACAATATAGTATTACAGAGGCAACTATAGACATGGCAACGCCAAAGAGGGGAGAAGGGCCTTAGGCCGGACGCAATGCTGCAACTCGACAAATCTATCAGCAAACCATTTTATGTGCAAATTTATGAATATTATCGTCAGGAAATCGAATCGAGCCGCATGGTAGCCGGCATGCGGCTCGATTCCGTGCGTGATTTGGCACAGGCGGCGGGCATCAGCAAGATGACCGTAGAAAAGGCCTACTATCAGTTGGCCAGTGAAGGATATATCCTGCGCCGCCACAAAGCCAGGTATGAAGTGGCCTCCCTTGGCCGGCGCGATCAGGTGCCGGACGCGGACCGCCAAAAAGTCGTGCAGGAAATCGTCCGTCGACCGGTATATGACTACGATTTTGCCAGCGGCGACATGGCTTTGGAACGATTTCCCCTCGATATTTGGCGAAAGTACATGAACCGGGTTTTGTCAGAACCTGACCGCTTGTTGGCGGCCAATGACGATCAGGGCGTCCCTGATCTGCGCCGGGCTTTGAGCCGCTATGTCTATGAAACGCGCGGTGTCCATGCCTCACCTTCACAAATCATCATTGGCGCCGGTACGATTTCCCTCTTGGGCATACTGACCCATTTGCTGCGCCATAAATACGACTGCATCGGTGTTGAAGAGCCCGGTTTCAGACTGGGCCGGGAAATCTTCCGCAACAGCGGCTATCCGATTGTTCCCATCCCGATTTGCGATGGCCTTCTTCAAGTGGACGAGCTGGAGAAAAGCAAGGTTCGCCTGGTCTATGTCAGCCCGTCTCATCAATTCCCGACGGGGACGGTCATGCCGGCAGGTGTTCGCCATCGTCTGCTCCAGTGGGCGGAAGGGACAGACGGACTCATCATCGAAGACGATTATGACAGTGAGCTGCGCTATTACGGTCGGCCTGTGCCGGCCCTTCAGGGATTGGACCGCAGCGGCCGCGTCATCTATATGGGGGCCTTGTCGAAAGTGCTGCCCTTTTTTGTCCGCCTGAGCTATATGGTGCTTCCGCCGGAACTCATGCCCTTGTACAATGAACAGCGAAGCCTCTTTCGTCAAGGCGCTTCCGTTCCCGAGCAGTGTGTTCTGGCCGAATATATCGAGAGCGGCGAGCTTTCGCGTCAAGTCCGCCGGCTGCGCAAGGATTACCAGGAAAAAGGCGAACTTTTGCGTCAGCTCCTGATGGACGCCTTTGGCCGGGAAATCGTCGTCGGCCAACTCGTTTCCGGCATCTATTGCCACGTCCGCCTGCACAGCTCCCTGTCAGAAGCGGACCTGCTGAAAAAGGCGGAAAAACAAGGCTGCCGCGTCTTGTCGATGCAGTCTTTTTATGAAACACCCTCACAGGAAACAGATAAAGAGTTTCTCCTGTCATTTTCAAAAATTCCCAGCTGTAAGCTCCGTGATGCCGTTGCGGCCCTGCATGCAGCATGGTCAGAGAAGGAAGGATAGTAATGGCGAAAAATTTACGGTTTATTCAATGCGGTGATCTTCATTTAGGCAGCCCGTTCCATAACCTGGCCGCCATTGATGATCGGTGGCAGCGCATCATCGGCAAAGCCCCGGTCCGGGCCTTTCAAAAAATCGTACAGCTGGCTATCGATAAACAAGTTCACGCCGTCCTGATTACAGGCGACGTCTATACCAGTGCCAATCACAACCTGACGGCGCAGCTCGACTATGTGCGGCTTCTCCATAAATTGGCTCAGCATCAGATACAGGTCTTTGCCGTCCTCGGCAATCACGATCCGCTCGAGGCCTGGAAGGCGAAAATCCCTTTCCCGCCTAATGTCCACATCTTTTCGGCAGAAGCCGTTGAACGGGTACCTCTGGTCGTTGAAGGAGAAGAAGCGGCGGCCGTTTATGGCCAGAGTTATGCCAAAGGGGAACAGCGGGAAAATCTGGCCTGGAAGTTTAACCGAGCTGCCGGCGATAAGTTTTCCATTGGCATGCTTCATACCCAGGTCGGGAGCCGGGAATCGACATACGCTCCGTGTACCCTTGACGACTTAAAAGAATGCGGTATGGATTATTGGGCCCTGGGACACATCCATAAGCACGAGATTTTATGTGAAAAGCCCTATATCGTCTATGCCGGCAATCCCCAGGGGCTGGACTGCACGGAAAGCGGGCCTCGGGGCTGCTATTATGTCGAAGTCGGTCCTTATGGGACGACGGATATCGAATTTATCGACACCAGTATCGTCCGTTGGGAAAGCATCGACATTGCCATTGACGGCCTCGAATCGGTATCGGAGCTCCGCGGTGCCGTGCGCTTTGCCAAGGAAAAAGTGCGCCGTGACATCGGCAAGCCGACTTTCCTGACCGTCAACTTTACAGGCAGCGGCAGTATGTATCACGTCATCAACAACCCGGAAGCGACACAGTACTGGCTGGAAAGCTGGCGTGAAGAAGAGCAGGGGAAATATGCCTTCGTCATGGTCGAACGGCTGCGCAACCTGGCCCGTCCGAAAATAAACATGGATGAGCGGAGTAAACTGCCTGATTCTGTTGGCGATTATTTAAATGTTTTCGAAAACTTAGAAAAAATGGAGCCTGCTGAAAAGGCTAAGGCCTTGCGGGATATCCTCATGAATCGGCCTGAGTTCGAACGTCTCGGGGCATACGGGCGGGCTATTTCCGATGATCGCCTGCTGGAAAACTTTGAAAAAGCCAAGTGGCTGGGCATGCAGCGCTTGCTGGAACATAGAAGAGGATAATGTCATGAAGATTATACAGATGAAATTAGCTGATTTCGGGATTTATCATGGTGTCAAATGGAATCCCCCTGAAAAGGGGCTGATTGTCATGCACGGCCGGAATGAAAGCGGGAAAACGACCCTCATGAAGTATGTCCGCTCCATGTTCTTCGGCTACTTGCGGGGCGATTGGCACGGCTATTTCGGCAGCATGGATATCCGCCGGGAAGACGGAAAAGAATATAAGATCGTCCGCAATGAAAAAGAATACACCTTATCGGACGGTGAGGAAAAACTGCAGGAAGAACCGGCCGATTTGTGGTGGCACGGTCTGGACCGTCAGACTTACGACAAGATTTTTGCCATGGGGTTGGAAGATCTTCAAGGCTTTAAAATCCTGTCCAATGAAGCTGTCCGCAATCATTTTTTCAGCATTGAAGGCGGCGTCGCCATGGGCTTGGCCCGCAGTGAAGTCGCTAAAGAGATGGGTGAGCTCCTGGTCGCCTCTCCGCAGGGGAAAAAGCCCATCAATGCCCTCCTCAATGAGCAGAAGGACTTCGACCGCCAGATCAGCAGCTTGGCCTACGATGAAGATGAATTTGCCAATTTGCAGGAAACGGAACGGACGACTCATGAAATCGAAAACCGCATCCGCCTCGATATTGAAGAATCAAAGCAGCAGATAGAACAGATTTCCATGCCCATTGCGGCTTGGGATGTCTATAAACGCGGCCAGGATGCCCTGCAGCATATGCAGAATTTGGCTGACGTATCCCAATTTCCCATGGATGGCGCTCAAAAATGGGCCGACATGGACCAAAAGATCAAGGAAATCGACGAACAGATTAAGCACTTGAAAGAAATGAACCAAAAGGGACCGGCCTTTCAGGAATCATGGAATCGCTGGCTCGTCTGCGGCCCTCAAATCGACGATATTTACCGAAATATTCCGGCTTGGAAGCAGGGCTTGGCCGACTTAAAAGACCATGAAGATAAGGAAATCGACTGGGATTTTGAAAAAAATAAACAGGCCGAAATCCTGAAAGGCTGGACTGTTACCGGCGAAATCCCGGATGCCGTCGACTGGCCCCGCGGCATGGCTGCCGCTTCTGCGCTGGAACACAGCCGCCAGGAAATGGAAAAATGGCAGGCTGCCCAGCCTAAGAATGTAGCTTCTCCGGAACCGGAGGCAGAAGATACGGAAAAGACGAAAGACGAATGGAATACCGTCGGAACGGCAGTGGCTGCTATACAGACGGCGGTCACGGAACGGCAGACTCTGCAGGAACAGCTCGATTGGCTGAAAAATGGGGCTACCGGGCCGTCGAAAGCCTTTACTGTCATCGGCGTCCTCTTTCTCTTAGCGGCTGCGGCCTGTGTCGCTGCCGTCTATTTGGCAGACTTTGATTCGACCCTTGGTCTTGGCGCCGGTGCGGCCTGTGCCGTCATTTCCGTCATTTCCCTGGCCCGTCAAAAAACGGGGGCTGATCGGATTCCCCGAAAAATTGCGGAAATAGAAGGCCAATTAGGTGAGCTCGAAGAAAAAATCGCCAATCTTTCCAAAGATGCTGAAATTACCTTAGATGTCACGGCTGCCAATGAAAAGTGGCAGCAGGAACTGGACGGCGTTCGCAAGCAATATATGGACTGGCAGACGAGGGAGTCCAAGAATGCCTGGCAGAAAGAGCAAAAGGTGATGTACGACGCTATCTATGAAACTTGGCAGGAAGAAGGCAATACCTGCAAGAAAAAACTCTTAGCCAGTGAAACGGCTTGGGAAGGCTGGCGTGATCAATCGGGCTTTACGAAACTGGAAACGGCCGATATGGCGAAAGCCAAGGAAGCCTGGGACATCTGGAAACAGGTGACGACGGCCTCGTCTGATTGGAAACAGCGCAAGCTTGACGTAAACAGCTCCATTTCCCGCTGGAACGATACGGCGGAACAGATTTTCCGCGAAGTCGGCGTTAAAAAGCCTGCCTCGCCTGATGAAGCGGAAGCCGTATATAAACAATGGCAGGAAATCCGCGTTCAGGCTGAAGTTGCCAAAGAACAGGATCGGCAGCAAAAAGAGCGGGAAGCTCAAATCGAAAGCCTGTCGGAAGAACGGGAACATAAAGTTCAGATGCAGGGGGAACTGCTTCGTGCTGCCGGAGCTAAGACCGAAGCGGAATTCCGCAGTAAATTATTGAAGTTCCGTCAATTCCACCAGTATAAAGAAGTCTATGACCAGACCGAGGCCCATATTCGTCTCATTGCCAAGAATCCGAAGAAGTTGTCGGAACTGCGCCATGAGTTGAAGATACACACGCTCAAGAATTGGACGGACGAACGCGATTACTACCAGAAAAAAATCGCCGATGCCGAAAAGAAACTGGCCGAAGTTGCTGAAAAACGGGGCAGTATCATCGAACGCCTGAGTCAGATGGCCAAGAGCGACGAATACGGAAAACTCCTGCAGACCCAGCAGAACCGCAAGGCCGATTTGGACCGTCATGTCGATGACTGGTTGACCTACATGTATACCCAGTATATGCTCGAACAGGCTCAGGATTACTATGAACGAGTCCGTCAGCCCATCGTCATCCGTGAAGCCGGAGACTATCTGAATCTCATGACTCAGGGCCGCTATACCCTTCAGGCAAGCCTCGACGGCAAGCAGCTCTTTGCCGTCGACGGCACTTCGCGCCGCATTCCGGAAAAACAGTGGAGCAGCGGCTTAGGCGATCAGATTTACCTCGCTATCCGTGTCAGCCTGGCGATGGCTTTCTCTCGGCAGATCGAGCCGATGCCGCTGATCCTCGACGACATCTTAGTTCGCTTTGATGAACAACGCCAAAAAGAAGCCATTCACTTCTTAGCAGCCTTGGGCAAAAAAGAACAGATCTTCCTGTTCACCTGCTCGGCAGCGACCCAAAAAGTGGCTCAGGAAGTTCAGAAAGAACTTTCCGGGGAAACCGATACGATTCACATTTTTGAAATCGAAAAAGGAACGATTCAGCCGCAAACGGCTTCGTAGCAGCTGTTTTCAGACTGTAAATAGGTATATTGGCGGTAAAAAAGAAGGCTTTCCATGATATGATATGCTCCCCTTTAGGTAGACATGAGAAATAATAAAATCTCATGCTACTTAAAGGGGAGTATTTTTAATGCGAAAAACAAAGATATCCGCCAAGAGAAATTGCATACCGTCAAAAACATCCTCCATGGGGTAGAATCTACCCATGAGGCTGCCAAACGTCTGTCCGTTACCCCTCCTTCTGTCAGAGCTTGGATTGGTAGTTATAAAGGGAATGGGATAGATGCCTTTACACACACAAAGAACAACCACTATTCCCATGAATGTAAGGCTCAGGCGGTAACCGCTTATCTGAATCAGGAAGGTTCTCTAGCTGTTATCTGCCAAAGATTTGGTTTGAGATCATCAACACAACTACGCACATGGATTAAGCGGTATAATAGTCATGAGGAGCTGAAAGCTTCCGGAACAGGAGGATTTTCTATCATGACGAAAGGCCGAAAAACAACATTTGATGAGCGAGTTGAAATTGTTCAGTATTGTATTGCCCATGACCATAATTACGCAGAAACTGCGGTAACGTACGATGTTTCCTACCAACAGGCACGCAGCTATACGCTGAAATACGAGGCCGGTGGTCTCGATGCTTTACAAGATAATCGCGGAAAAAGAAAACCTGAAGACAAACTTACGGAAGTAGAAAGATTGCGTGCCGAACTCAAGTTGGAAAGAGCTAAGCGAAAGCAAGCCGAAATGGAGATTTCTTTCTTAAAAAAATTGGACGAAATAGAGAGGAGGCGGGACTGAGCCGACTGAAAAAACTTCATATTTATTTAGCCATTAAGGAAGAACACGAAGAGCATCACTATCCCATTTCAGCCTTATGCAAATTAGGAAGAGTGACCAGAGCCGCTTATTACAAATGGCTTCATCGCCGCCTGCCTGCAAACGAGCAAGAAAACAGACTGGCTGCCGAAAGAATAGAAGAAATTCACCGGGCTTATCCGGACAAAGGCTACCGTCGGATTCGAGACGATATGGAACGGTATTACGGCATGCACCTCAATGATAAACGAGTACTCCGGATTTGTCGTGAAGAAAACATCAAATCTACCATTAAGTATCGCAGCGACGGATGTACTCGTCGAGCTTCAACGCCGCAATTTATAGCAGAAAATCTTCTTCAGAGAGACTTTACGGCGACGGCCCCTAATGAAAAATGGTTGACCGATGTTACCGAATTTAAGTATTATCTTGAAAATGAAGTTCATAAAATATATCTGAGTGCCATCCTTGATCTGTATGATCGAAGAATTGTCTCTTTCGTAATTCGTGACAGAAATGACAATGCTTTAGTATTCGATACCTTCGAACAAGCCGTCGCTTCTAATCCAGAAGCCCATCCGCTGTTTCATAGCGACCGAGGCTTTCAATATACCAACAGAAGTTTCCATGCTAAATTGAAGACCGCTGGGATGATACAAAGCATGTCTCGCGTAGGAAAATGTATCGATAATGGTCCTATGGAAGGATTTTGGGGCATCTTAAAGAGAGAACGTTACTATGGCCATCGTTTCACAGAGAGAGAAACACTGATTAGAGCGATAGAAGAATATATGGAATACTACAATACTAAACGATTACAGAGAAAGCTGGGAGTCTTGACCCCCATGGAAAAGCATGCCAGCTATTGGTTGGCAGCATAAAAAACTGCCACCGGAAATGAACCGACCCCCTAAAGTTGGACCAAAAATCTAACTTTAGGGGGTTAGTTTTA
>NZ_UQBH01000031.1 GCF_900539295.1 uncultured Megasphaera sp. | reverse complement strand
CAATAAAGGCTTATAGCCGCCCGTCGAGCCACCCGTTTTACGGGTGGAGGCGACTAGCAGGCCTTTTTCCTTCCAAAGAACACACAGTTTGTGATACAATGAAACAGAAAGCAGGTGGTGGTACTATGAAGAGAATATGGCTCATCCGTCATGGTGAAAGCATTGCCAATGCCGGTGAAGCGACGGACGACCACCGCAATATCCCCTTGTCGGCCCTGGGATTGAAACAGGCCCAGGCCCTGGCCCTGCAGATACCGAAACAGCCGGATCTCATCGTGACCTCGCCGTACCTTCGGGCCCAGCAGACGGCCATGTATACCATCGGCCGCTATCCCGATGCGGCCACGGGGATTTGGGATGTCGTCCATGAATTTGTCTACCTCGCGCCGGCCACTTGTGTCGGGACGACGTCTCAAGAGCGGCGTCCGCGAGTCATCGACTATTGGCGTCGTCTCGATCCCGATTACGTCGATGGGGAAGGGGCCGAAAGCTATCGGCAGCTCATCGAGCGCATTGAACGGACGCTGGCTCTCTTGAAGCGGCGGCCGGAAGAATTTATTTTGGTCTTTACCCATGCCCAGTTCATTCGGAATTTTCTCTTAGTCTATGAAAATCCCAACCTGGCCGTCGAGGATTACATGGCTGCCTTTCGGCGCAGCCGCTCGGTCCGCAACGGCCAGATCATCGAAGTCAACATGAACTGGTAAGGCATGACCCCGGGAATCGCCCTTTGTGAAAGGAGTGTTTGAGCATGGAATTACAGTACAGTGACAATAAGATTTGGATTGAAAATGAACAAGGGAAGGTCGTCGGTGAAGTCGACTTCATCCAGCGTGATGACGGCAACTACGACATCGTCCATACCTTTGTCGACGACAGCCTGCGCGGCCAAGGGGCTGCCGGAAAATTGGTCAAAGCCGCTGCCGATGAAATCCGCAAGCGCAATAAAAAGACGGCGACGAGCTGCACCTATGCCCAGGCCTGGTTCAAGCGCCACACGGAAGAACAAGATCTCTTAGGATAAAATCATTCTATAACCTAAAGAGGCTCCCTGAAGGAAGGGAGCCTCTTTTCTATACTGTTAGGAGAGTGTGTGTGGTGTATTATTTGAAGATTTTGACCCGTTCTTCAATGGGAACCTTTTCGATGGCATCGGGCTTCTGAAGGGGAGCGCCGAAGGGCATCTGAGCGATGAGTTTCCATTCTTCGGGAACGCCGGTCAATTTTTTGACTTCATCGTCGATGAGGGGATTGTAGTGCTGGAGGTTGACGCCTAAGCCGAGGTCGGTAAGGGCCGTCCAAATGGCGAACTGCATCATGCCGTTTGCCTGCTGACCCCAGATGGGGAAGTTCTGAGCATATAAGGGGAACTGCTCAGCCAGTTTTTCGACGATCGAGATGTCATCGAAGTAGAGGACCGTGCCGTAAGCTGCGGCAAAGGAATTGATTTTTTCTTCCGTTGCTGCAAAGTTAGCGGCCGGTACGATGCCCCGAAGGGTATCCATGGCGATTTGCCAAATCTTATCGTGGGTTTCACCGAAGGCGACGACGACTTTGCCGGACTGCATGTTGAAGGCCGACGGGACTTCATGAACCATGTCTTCAATGGTCTTTACAATCGTTTCCTGGGGAATGGAAACGTCTTTGCTCAAAGCATAATTGGTGCGCCGATTGGTAACGGCTGTCGTAAAGTTATTCATATGGCACCTCCTGGAATTATTAACTAAGAATCAATCTCTTTTATTTGAAGTCAGTATAGCATTTTGTAGGAGATAAGTCAAGATTTCATGGCAGCATTAAAAAAATCCTTCCCTTTTTTGGCAGTTTGAGCTATACTTCTGATGTCGATATTTCTATTGGCCAGGGCAGCTCCAAAGATAATAAACAAGCCACTTGACAGGCTGTGGATACTTGTGGTAACATTAATACATTGCGTGAGCAAAATTTATTTTTTTGAATTACTAATATGAGGTGATGTAGAAAATGGCAACGAGGAGAGACCCGCGTTTTAAGGAATGTCGCCGGTTCGGAGTTAATGTGTACGGACACCCTAAGGCATTAAAACGCGTACGTAAAGATCAGCGTCAGAAAAAAATGTCTGAATATGGCACGCAGTTATTGGAAAAACAGAAACTTCGCGCATACTACAATTTGCTCGAACGTCAGTTTGTCCGTTATTATGATAAAGCCAAGAAGATGGAAGGCGTAACGGGCCAGAACATGCTGAAATTGTTGGAATGCCGCTTGGATAACTTAGTATACCGCATCGGTTTTGCTAACTCTATCCGCCAGGCACGCCAGATGGTCAACCACGGCCACATTTTGGTCAATGGCAAACGCTGCGATATCCCGTCGGCACACGTAAAAGTTGGCACGGTTATCACGCTGAAAGAAGATTCCCGTTCTAACGAAATGTACAAGAAATCTTTCCAGGAATTGAAAGCTTTCGACGTTCCCTACGTTGAAAAGAATTTCGATGGCTTTGAAGGCACCCTTACCCGTATGCCTGAACGCGACGAAATCCCTGTAGAAATCAACGAAACACTGATCGTCGAATTGTACTCCAAATAAGAGTTATTTGAGTATGCTAAAAAAGCGTTGTCTCATAGAGACAGCGCTTTTTTTGATGTCCCGAAAGGACGGGAAAAGTCTTCGATGTCAGTCTGCTTGTTCCAACAGGGAAAGGCCCTTGTCGGTGGCATAATAGGTGCCGGCTTTTTTCCCGGCAGTGAGGCAGCCCGTATCGGCCAGGTCTTTGATGAGGCTAAGATCCGGTGTTTCCGGAGCGGCCATTTCTTCAGGCGTTCCTTCTTCTCGTTCGACGGCGGCGATGTAAGCGGCCTTGCGGTCGTCGGCGTCCGGTTCTTTTTCGACGTAGGTCAAGGACGGCAGGTAGAGGGGATAGTCCTTCTTTGCTTCCAGGAAGAAGCGGCCCATGGCGATGGCTTGGCTGAGGAGGTTGCCCGGGTCGACCTTGAGGCTCATTTCCTCACAGATGGCCTCCGCCTTGTTGGATGAGAAGTTATAGAGCTTTTTGGCGGCTTCCATCGTATCGGCATAGCGGAAGGACGGGGCCTTGATGCCGTAGATGTGAAGGGCGTGAGTGAGGCAGCCCATGACGAAGGGGGCGTTATGGGCGACGAGGTTCTTGCCTTCGATCAGTTTTTCCAGACCGGCCTGCCAGTATTCACCGAATTCATCGGCCTTCGACAGGTCTTCCCAGCGGAAGTGGTCTTTGACGGCGGACAAGTTGTTTTCAGGCGGCCGGATGTAGAAATAGCGCGTGTCCTTCAGTTCGCCCTTTTCGAATTCGGCCAGGGCCAAAAGACAGATGGAGTAAGGCTGCTCGTTGGCAAGTTCGATGGCAACGCTGGTAAAGTGCTGGGGGAAGCGGCGAAGTTTTCCCTTTTCAGCAAGAGGGTACTTGTAATAGCCCTTTTCCGGCTTCAGGTCATATTGGTGGAGGTTGTCGACTTTCACGTGTACCTTGGTCACCAGGTCTTTCTCGTATTTTGCCTTGCGGTGCCGTTTGCGCAGGGCTGTCGTCAGGGAGTAGAGGACGGCTGCGATGCAGATGATCGTGGCGATGGTGGTCACGACGTTGAGCATGGAATCCATAACTATCAAATCCTTTTCAGTGTACTATTCTTGGAAAAAGTTCATGTTGTAGCAGGCCCGGAAAGCCCGGTTGGCTGCATTGCCGTTGGCTGACAGGCGGTCCGTCGTCTTGACTTCCGGATTGGCCAGGGCCAGGGTGGACAGGATATTGCCCTGCAGATCGTAGCCGACGTCGCCGAGGGTCTGTGTTTTTACAGATTGGGATTTAAAATTGTAGAAAAAATTGTTATCATATCCTTGTAGGGTATTATTGGCATAATCGTAAGTCACGACGGTGGCCCGGATGATGTAGTACGGCGGGTCGTAGCGGACGGACTGGATGGTATTCATATCGAGGTACGATTCGGTCGTATCGTCGTGGCCGACCTGGACGAAGCGGGGATTATTGTCGAGAAAGTTGTTCGCTGATACGAAAAGCGTGAACAGACAGACGAAAGAGAGAGCCAAACCTGCAATTTTTTTGAGCATAAGACATACTTCCTTTCTGACCTCTTGGAGAGGCCGTAATAGCTATAGATATATTATATAGGAATTAACAGACAATACAAGAATATATATTTTAGAAGTAGGATTTTAGATGACTCAGGTCGAATAGTATAAGTATAGAGGTGATTATAGTGGATGTGATATACATTGGACTGCCTTTCGTGTTTTGGCAGGAAGATGAATCGAAACACGGGCTGGATATTCACGTGACTGAAGGTTTCCAACGATTGGGATTCCACGTTTATCCGCTCAACGCCGGCGACAATGGAGAAGAAATCTGTGCGGCTTATAATCTGCACACGTCTTTTGTCGACGAAGAGGCTGATATTGCGCCGACGGAAGAATTTATTTCGGAACACGTTTTATGGGAAGACTTCCCCCTGCTGTATATTTCGGAAGCGGCGGCGACGTCGGAAGACGAATATACCCATTTTGTCTTCCATACGGCGGAATTTGCTCGGGAAAGCGGTCTCATCGTAGCGGCGGAAGTCGTCGATTGTGACGATGAGGAAGATGATCCCTATCCCTGGCGGTCCGTGGCGACGGTCCTTTGGACCCACGGCGATATCCTGCCGACAGGAGGACCTAAATGCGTCGTCAGAATGGCTGTCGGAGAGAATATTACCATTGCCGTTGACGGAGAAGAAAAGCAGTATGACAAACAGGTCGTCAGTGAAGTCTTTATTCCTTATTTTCTTCAGGGAATGTTAGAAGGGCAGGACCCCTTTTCCATCGTAGCATCATACGAGTCCTGAGTTAGGAGGATTTTATTTTGAATTACAAAAAAACAGAAGAACATCCGCTGCGGGCGGCCATTCTTACCATCAGCAACAGTCGTACTTTTTCCGACGATACCAACGGCCTGCTCATCCAGTCGCTGTTGGCTCAGCACGGCCATCAAGTCGTCGACTATCAGATCGTAAAGGACGACCGGGCTGAAATCGAGCGCCATCTTCACGAATGGGTGTGCAGCGTCGACCTGGTCATCACCAGCGGCGGCACCGGCGTGGCAAAACGGGACGTGACCATTGAGACCGTAGAGGCTCTCTTTGATAAGACCATTCCGGCCTTTGGTGAAATGATGACTTACTTTGCCTATCGGCGGGTCTGCGGCGTCCAGGCCATGGCCTACCGGTCGACGGCCGGGTTCATTCACCAGTGCCAGGTATACTGCCTGCCGGCCCTTCCCAGCCTGATTAAACTCGGTATGGAAAAGATCGTCCTGCCCGAAGTATTCCATTTGTATTCGGAAATCAAGAAATGATGGAACCTTCAAAAATCGTATTGGTAACGGGCGGGGCCCGGAGCGGAAAGAGTGACTTTGCAGAGCGCTATGCAGCGTCCCTGCCGGGCCGTCATGCCTACGTGGCGACAGCCTTGGCCTCTGATGAAGAAATGGTCCGGCGCATCGCCCTTCACCAAAAGCGGCGGCCGGCATCGTGGAAGACCTGGGAAATTCCGGAAAAACTGCCTGACGCCATGGCAGATCTTTGCCGGACAGCCGATGTCGTCCTCGTCGACTGCCTGACAATCTATTTTTCAAATTATATGTGGGCCCATGATGGGGACGGTGACGACGCCGTCCTCGCAGGTGCCCTGGGCGAATTAAGGGCTGTCTTAACGGCCTTTCGAAAGGCAGGCGTGACGGCCGTTTTGGTTACCAATGAACTGGGAAGCGGCATCGTGCCCATGGAACGGGTGAGCCGCCTCTATCGGGACCTTATCGGGCGTATCAATCAGGAAGCGGCCAGCGAGGCTGATGAAGTCTACGTGTCGGTCTGCGGCATTACGACGGAATGGAAGCATCGGGCCGTAATCCTGCCGGAGGTGATTCGATGAAAGCTTTTCTCATTGCCCTCCAGTTCTTATCCCGCATTCATTTGGCTTCACAGGACGTTTGGAAGGACGAAGATTTTGGCCGGTCGGTCCTCTTTTTTCCCGTCGTAGGCCTTGTCATCGGTCTCTTGTTGGCAGCCCTGTACACGGCTTTGTCTTTTGTCTTTGAACCTTTTGGCCGCGCCGTCTTGGTCGTGGCCTTTTGGTTCTACCTGACCGGGGGACTCCATGCCGACGGCTATATGGATACGGCCGACGGCCTTTTTTCCGGCCGCAGCCAGGAACGGATGCTGGAAATTCTGAAGGACAGCCGCGTCGGGTCCGGCGGGGTCATGGCCTTTGTCTTTTTGGTCCTCTTGAAGGTTTCTTTTTTGAGCCAGCTCGAACCGAAAGCCGCCGTCTTCAGCCTCGTGGCCATTCCGGCAGCAGCGCGGTTCGGAACGCTAATCAGTATTTTTCAGTTTCCCTATGCCCGTAAAGAGGGGCTGGGAAAGGCCTTTGTCACCTATGCGCCGCCGCATACGACGGCCAAAGCTTTTGTGCTGTCTCTCTTGCCCGTCTTCCTTTGCGGGCCTTTTTATTTGGCCCTCCTGGGGGCGGCCATGATATTGTCCCTATGGGCGAACCTTGGCATCAGCCGAAAACTCGGAGGCGTTACGGGCGATACCTACGGTGCCGTCATCGAAGGCAGCGAAATGGTTTTACTGCTTCTCGCCGTTATCAGTAGCAAGGCCGTTCATTTCCTGCTATAATAACTATGTCTTAACGCTCGGGACGGCCGGAGCCGTTTCTTTTCGGCCGCAAAAGGCCGCACCATGGCTGCCGGACCGGGTTTTTCTTATGATGGATTTTCAATAATGGAGGATATTCATGATTACATTATATTTAGCGCGTCACGGTGAAACGGACGGAAACGTACAGCAGTGGTATCAAGGTTCTACCGATGTACCCATCAATGCCCACGGGCTGGAACAGGCCAAACACCTCGGTGAATTTTTCAGCCATACCCACCTCGATGCCGTATACAGCAGTACCCTCCAGCGGGCCATGGCTACGGCTGAATGCGTAGCGGCACCGCACGGTTTGACGGTCATTCCTGACGAATCCTTGAAAGAAGCCGATTTCGGCGTGTGGGAAGGCCATACGTATGAAGAAATTACGACCAAGTGGCCGGGAGAACTGGAAGCGGTCTATGCTTCCGACGGGACTTTGCCTGCCCGGGGCGGCGAATCGTTCTGCCAGGTCCGGGACCGGATCTTGAAGGGAACCCTGGACATCCTGGCCAAGCATAAAGACGGCGACAGCGTATTCATCGTCTCCCACGGGGCGGCCATCCGCTGCCTCCTCTTCGGCCTCTTGGGCCTCGATATGCGCCGTATCTGGTGCTTCCAGCAGTTCAATACGGCCTTCAATGTCGTCGAATATTACGGCGACCGCAACGTCCTGACCCTCCTCAACAGCACCCGCCATTTAGAAGGGACGGCCGGCTATCTGCCCCAATGGGACAAGATGCCTTCCTTATAAGGTGTGCCGATGGGTAAGGCAATGCGCCTCGATAAACTCCTGGGCCATACGGGCTGGGGGACGAGGAAGGAACTGAAAGAATTATGTAAGAGCGGTCAGGTCACGATTAACGGCGACATTTGCCGCGACAGCGGTCGGAAAGTCGATCCCCAAGAGGACGTCGTCTCCGTCGGAGGCCAGGTCGTATCATATGAAGAATATATTTATCTCATGCTCTATAAGCCTGCCGGCGTCGTGTCAGCTACGGAAGACAATGTGTCGAAGACGGTCATCGACCTCTTGCCTCGCCAGTATCAGGGCAGCCGACTGTTTCCCGTCGGCAGGCTGGATAAAGATACGACCGGTCTCTTGCTGTTGACTAACGACGGGACCTGGGCCCACGGCATTACGTCGCCGAAAAAGCACCGGGCCAAGCACTATCAAGCCGTCGTTGAAGGGCATATTCCAGCCGATTTAGGGGAACGCTTCGCCTCGGGCATCGTCCTTGACGACGGTCTCCACTGCCTGCCGGCAGAAGCGCGGCAGACCGGCGATCATACGATTGCCGTCGTCGTCGAAGAAGGGAAGTTCCACCAGGTAAAGCGCATGTGTGCGGCCGTCGGCCTGACGGTGACCAAGCTTCACCGAAGTTCCATCGGGCAGGTTGCTCTCGATGAAAGGCTTCAGCCCGGCGAGTTCCGCCCTTTGACGGAAGATGAGCGAAACAGCTTATCGTTATAACAAGGAATATATCCTTTTGATTTTTTCCTTTTCAGGCAAGATAAAATATGGTATTATAAAATATGATTGAATTAATATAAGGTGATAGTATGATAGAACAACGAATTGCCGATTTGCGTGCCTTCCTCGAAAAACACGATGCCGACGGCGCCATCATCGTTCAGCCCGAAAACCTGCGTTACTTCAGCGGTTTTACCGGCGGCGAAGGGGCCTTGGTCATCGGGCTTGATCAAGCCGTCCTGTGGACCGATTCCCGTTATACGGAACAGGCCGTACAGCAGTCGGGCTCGTGGTACGACATCGAAAATCATCAAGGTGCTTTGGCCCGCTCCATTCGCCAGTCCCTTACGGATATGGAAATTGGCGTTGCGGCCTATGAAGAAAATTTTCTGACCCATTATTTATATGAGGCCATTGCTGACGGGGCTCTCTGCGGTTTTCTCCCCTGCGACCTGACCGGCCTGCGGGCCGTAAAGGAACCCCATGAACTGCAGGCGACGCGCAAAGCCAGCCAGATCGCCGACCGGGCCTTTGCCGACCTCCTGCCGTATATCCGGCCGGGAGTTACGGAAAAGGAACTGGCAGCCCGCCTGGAAAGCAATATGCTGCTCCTCGGATCTGAAGAAAAATCCTTTACGACGATTGTCGCTTCCGGCAAGCGCTCGGCCATGCCGCACGGTACGGCCAGCCCTAAGGTCATCGAAGCCGGCGATTTCGTTACCTTTGATTTCGGCGCCGTTTGGGACGGCTATCATTCCGACATTACCCGGACCGTCGTTGCCGGCAAGGCGACACAGGCCCAGAAAGATTTTTACAATCTCATCTTGGAAGGGCAGAAATTGGGCGTATCCTTGGTAAAGGCCGGCCGTTCGTGCCGCGCCGTCGATTATGAAGTGCGCAATTATTTTGCCCGCTATCACGTCAGTCAGTATTTTACCCATTCCCTGGGACATGGGACGGGGCTTGAAATCCATGAACAGCCTGTGCTGTCACCCCGTTCGACCGGTGTCTTACAAGAGAATATGATAGTCACGGTCGAACCGGGACTGTACATAGAAGGCAAGTTTGGCGTCCGCATTGAGGATTCCGTTGCCGTAACAGCCGACGGCTGTGAAATTTTAACCAAAACACCCAAAGATTTGATGGAGCTGTTATAGGAGGAGTTTACACATGATTACAAGTAATGATTTCAGACCAGGCGTAACGATTGAAATCGACGGCCAGGTATGGCAGGTTGTTGAATTTCAGCATGTAAAACCGGGTAAAGGCGCTGCCTTTGTACGCGCTAAGATTAAAAACCTCGAAACCGGTGCCGTTATCGAACGTACGTGGAATGCCGGCGAAAAGGTTCAGGATGGTCACGTTGACCGCCGCCAGATGCAGTACCTTTATGAAAATGAAGGTATGTACTGTTTCATGGACAACGAAACGTATGAACAGATCGAATTGAACCGCGACGCTCTGGGTGATGCAGCCAACTTCCTCAAAGAAGAAATGACCGTATCGGTCATGATGTTCAAAGGCAAAGTCATCGGCATCGACCTTCCGGCTTCCGTTGAACTGAAAGTCGTTGAAACCGACCCCGGCGTCCGTGGTGATACAGCTACCGGCGGCAGCAAACCGGCTACGCTTGAAACGGGTTATGTCGTCAAAGTACCGCTCTTTATCAATGAAGGCGAAGTTCTCCAAATCGATACGAGAACCGGCCAGTATATCGGCAGAGCTTAAGGTTAACGGGTTACCGTGAGCCGCTAGCATAGGGTATTCAAGGGGCTTCGCGCGTGCGACAGCCCCTTTTTTGGATGAAAGAGGTGATGTTCATGGAAACGACAGAAGTCAATGAATGGGGGAGCATCCATATCTCTTCGCAGGTCATTGCAGCCATTGCTTCGCTGACGGCGGGAAAGGCTCCGTCTGTCGCTGCTTTGGGAACGAATATTGCCGATGCGGCCGCTGAAAAGCTGGGCCGCAGCCGGCCCAATCACGGCGTCGATGTCTCCATTGACGGCAACAGCATCGAGCTGACCGTCCGGCTGATCATTCGCTATGGCTGCCGGATTCCTGACGTCGCCCTGGAAGTCCAAAAATCGGTCAAGGATGCCGTAGAAAAGGCGACGTCCTGCCCCGTTGCGGCCGTTCACATCATCGTCCAGCAAGTGGTTTTTGAGGAGGCCGGTCAACATGGATGACAATCAGGATTTTGCCTATGCCGTCAGTGATAAGGCCCTGCGCAACATTGCCGAAGCGGCGGCCAAGGACGTGGACGGCGTCACGGCCGTTACCCGCTGCAGCGTTTCCGTGAAAGACGGCAGCGTCGCCTTGAAATTGGACATCCGGGCCGTGTACGGCTTTGACCTGCACGAACTGGCTCTCGCCGTCCAAGAGAAGGCCGTTCAGGCCGTCCGGGATATGGCCGACCCCAAGGGCCTTGATATTTCCGTTACCATTGAAGATTTGGTCCTGCCGCCGGCAGACTAGTTACCAACAGGAGGTTTTTTGTGAGCAGACATAAAGCGCGCCAAGAGGCGCTCGAACTCTTATATTCCCGTGAATTTCACGAAGAAAACGATATCCAGTACAGTGAACATGAAATCATGGAAAGCGATTTCATCACGACGGATATGCTGACCGAAGACGGCCCGGAATTGAGCGAATCGGAACGGCATACGTACTCGGCGTACCTCGTCGAAACGACGACGGCTCACCGCGCTGAATTGGACGATATCATCCGCCCCTTCGTCAAAGGCTGGGAAATCGAACGGATGAACCGCATCGACCGCAACATTTTGCGCCTGGCCCTGTGCGAACTGGTCTACCCGAAAGAACCTTTGGCACCGTCCATCGTACTCAATGAAGCCATTATTTTGGCCAAGGAATTCAGCGGCGATAAGTCGGCCAAATTCGTCAACGGCATCCTCGGTGCCTACGTAAGGTCGAAAGACTGATGGACACCTATCTCGGTATCGACACCAGCTGCTATACGACGTCGTTGTGCCTGGTCGACGGGGACTACAGCATTGCCGCTGACGAACGCATCATCCTGACCGTCCCGGAAGGCGGCCGCGGCCTGTCCCAGTCGAACATGGTCTACCAGCACTCGCGCAATCTTCCGGTCCTCTTTGAACGGGCCGCCGAAGTACTGAAGGACCGCTCCGTTCGGGCCATTGCCGTGACCGATCAGCCGCGGCGTCGGGACGATTCGTATATGCCGGCTTTTTTGGCAGGCCTCGGCTATGCCAGAGCGCTCTCGGCTGTCTTAGGGGTGCCCTTATACCGCCTGAGCCACCAGGAAAATCACCTCTTGGCCGTCCTTCGCAGCAAGGGACGTGTCGACAGGGCGCCTTTTTACGGCATCCATCTCTCCGGCGGAACGACGGAGCTCGTCCGGGCTGAAGCCGACGACAAGGGCCTTGACATCACCCGCCTGGGAGGTACCAGCGATATCAGTGCCGGCCAGTTCATCGACCGCATGGGCGTTGCCATGAACCTGCCCTTTCCGGCCGGCGTCCACGTCGATAAGCTGGCGCAGAAATTTTCCGGCAGCCTCAAGGGAGCCCCTGTCTTTTTCAAAGACGGCGAAGTCAGCTTTTCCGGTCCCGAATCGCAGGGGCAGCGGTTCTTGAAGGACGGGGAAACCGACCTTCCGAGACTCTGCCGCTGGACGCTGGCAACGGTCTGGCGAGGCCTTCTGCACCTCCTCGACTACGCCGCAGCTGACGGCATGACCCATCTCGTCGCCGCCGGCGGCGTCATGTCCAATTCCTATCTGCGCCGGGAACTAAAAGAGTACTGCCGGAAAGGGCACATCACCCTCGACCTTGCCGAGGACGGCTTCAGTGCCGACAATGCTTCAGGAGCCGCTTTCTGGGCGGCCCTGCAGGAAGGGAAGAAATGATGAAATACGCATCGGTTACGGACGTCGTCCGCCGCATCAAAGAGGACATACACAAGGATTACCGGCTCCAGAGCATTGCCATGGAAGGCAACGTCATCGGTCTGAAGCAGGCGTCTAACGGCCATTATTATATGAATATCCGCGATGAAGAGTGCTCGCTTCGGGCCATCGTCTTTCGCAGCCGGGTTACGGCTGCCGTAAAGGCCCTGCGCGAAGGGGACCACGTCGTCGTCATCGGAGCCGTCAACGTCTATGAAAAAGGCGGCGCCTTGTCCTTTATCATTGAACAGCTCTTTTCCCAGGGAACGGGATCCCTTCAGGCCCGGTACGAACAGATTAAGAAGGACCTGGAAGCCAAGGGATATTTCGACAGTTCCCATAAAAAAGAACTGCCCCGCTTTCCCTGGCGCATTGGCGTCCTGACTTCGGCAACGGGCGCCGTCCTGCACGACATCTGCCGTATTGCCGGTGAGCGCAATCCCTATGCTGACATCGTCCTTCGTCCCATTCCCGTTCAAGGGGAGGGCGTCGATAAAACCATTGCCGCTGCCATCGATGAGATGGGGAAGCGAAGGGACTTGGACGTTTTAATCGTCGGCCGAGGCGGCGGATCCATGGAAGATCTCTGGTGCTTCAACAGCCCGGCTGTCGTAACGGCCATCTATGGGGCTAAGGTACCGGTCATTACGGCTATCGGCCATGAAACGGATACGACCTTAGCCGATTATGCCGCCGACATACGGGCGGCGACGCCGACCCACGCTGCCGAACTGGCCTTTTTCGATTTTCGTGAAGCCGAACTCGATTTAGCTGCCCTGGCAGAAAGGGCCTATGAAACCCTCCTGCGGCGTATCGACGGTGAAGCACGCCGTCTTGATGCCGCAGCAGGCCGGCTGAATTTACCGCACTATGAACGCTTTTTGGAAATGAAGCAGGCACAGCTGGCTATGCTCTTAAAAGAGGCCGGCCATCAGTGGCAGCGGCGCCTTGAACAGGGAGACGGCCGGCTTACGGCCCTTAGGGCGCGCCTTGATGGGCTGAATCCGGAAAACCTCGTGCGCCGCGGCTACGGCCAGCTTATACAGGACGGAAAGATCATTACTCGCGTCGACCAGGCAGCTGCCGATAAGCCCCTTGAAATACAGCTCGTCGACGGTGCCATTGTAACAGACGTGAAAGAGGTGAAGATATATGGCAAGAACGACGGATAAATTGAAGAACTTTGAAAGCAATTACGAAAAATTGGAACAGCTCGTCCGCGACTTGGAAGCACCGGACCTGACGCTGAAACAGTCCCTCGATTTATATGAAAAAGCCGTTAAATTGTCCAAGGACTGTGAAGACGCTTTGGATTATGCCCGCCAGAAGGCAGCGGCCATGGCCGGTACGGAAGAAGCGGCAGACGGCATGGCAGAAGGAGTGCTGGACTTATGATGTTTAAAGACTATTTAAGTACTAAAAAAGATCATATCGAAAAGACACTGGAAAGGCTTCTCGTGACGGAACAGCCGCAGTTTGCCCCCTTATATGAATCGATGAATTACAGCCTCATGGCCGGCGGCAAACGCATCCGTCCGGTTCTCATGCTGGTGACGATCGAAGCTTTAGGAGGCGATGCGGCGCCGTATACGGAAATGGCCTGCGCCCTCGAATGCATCCACACCTATTCCTTGATTCACGACGATCTGCCCTGCATGGATAACGATGATCTGCGCCGGGGCAAGCCGACGAACCACGTCATTTACGGGCCCGGCATTGCCACCCTGGCCGGCGACGGCCTTTTGACCTTTGCCTTTGAACTCCTGGCACGTCAGAAGGATATCGACCCGGATAAACTGAACCGCTGCATCGCCGTCATCGCCAAAGCTGCCGGTCCGGCCGGAATGGTCGGCGGTCAGGCCTTTGACCTGGCGTCGGACGGCAAGATGGAAATCGGTCGGGAAGGGATGGAACTCCTGCACCGGTCCAAGACGGGAGTCATCTTCAAAGCGGCCATCGATATGGCGGCCATCGTTTCCGATGCCGAACCGGCCGTGCGAAAAGCCCTCGATGAATACGCGACTTACATGGGGCTGACTTTCCAGATCACCGATGATATCCTTGACGTCGTCGGCGACGAAGCCCTGTTAGGAAAGCCCGTCGGCAGCGACCTTAAAAACGACAAGGCGACGTATGTCACCATCTTTTCTCTTGAGGAAGCTCGCCAGATGGCGCGTGAAGCGGCAGACAAGGCCGTCGCGGCTCTGGTGCCCTTGGGAGACAAAGCCTGGTTCCTGAAGAATCTCGTCGAATATATGCTGACCCGGGTTCATTAATGATAGAGAGGTAAGAGTGTATGCAGCATAAAGAAAGACTGGACGTACTCCTCGTCAACCGCGGCTTGTCTGAAAGCCGGGAAAAGGCCAAGGCGGCCATTATGGCCGGCCTGGTCTTTGTTGACAATCAGCGCGTCGATAAGGCCGGTACCAAACTGTCTGACGATGTAGACATTACCGTCAAGGGAAATCCCATTCCCTACGTCGGCCGCGGCGGCCTGAAATTAGAAAAAGCGATGGAAACATTTCCCATCGACCTTACGGGAAAGACCATGATGGATATCGGCGCCTCGACGGGCGGCTTTACGGACTGCGCCCTTCAGCGCGGCGCCGTGAAGGTCTTTGCCGTCGACGTCGGCTACGGCCAATTGGCTTGGAAGCTGCGGACCGACGACCGAGTCGTCAACATGGAACGGACCAATATCCGAAACGTTACCGTCTCCGATATCGGCGAACCCGTCGACTTCATCTCCATCGACGTTTCCTTTATTTCACTCCTCAAAATCATGCCGGCCGTCGTGCCTCTCTTGGCGTCAGGCGGCACCATGGCAGCCCTCATTAAACCTCAGTTTGAGGCCGGGCGGGAACACGTCGGCAAAGGCGGCATCGTCCGCGACATCGCCGTCCACCGCGAGGTAATCCGCCGCGTCGTCGACGGCATCGCCGAAAACGGACTGTCGCCGCTGGGCCTTACCTTTTCTCCGATAAAGGGGGCCGACGGCAATATCGAATACCTGTTGTACTGCCGTAAAGACGATCCCTGCCATAACGACATCACCGACGATGTCGTCGAAGATATTGTCAGTAAATCTCACGAAATGTAGGTGATTTTTCATGCGTATCGGTATTTTTCCAAACCTTGTCAAACGCGAAAGCGCAGCCATTGTAAAAGAACTCATTCGGATTTGTGAAGAACGGGATATTGAATACTATCTGCCGGCCTACGTCAGTGAGAGCTGCCAGCCGGCTTATCAGGAAATTGCAGCCGAACACTTTCGGCCGCGGATGACGATTTACGATACCATCGATATCGCCATGGTTCTCGGCGGCGACGGGACGATCCTGAAGATGGCCAACAAATTTGCCGCTGCCGACGTTCCCATCTGCGGCATCAATCTCGGCTCTTTGGGCTTCCTCTATGAAGTAGAAACGAGAAACCTGGAACAGCGCCTGGACGACATCCTGGCCGGAAAATATTTCCTCGAAGAACGGATGATGCTCCATGCCGATCTGTGTTATGAAGACGGTATGATCCAGTCTCTGCCCGATGCCTTAAATGATATCGTCATCGGCCACGGCAATGTCGGCAAATTGATCCGCGTCGACCTCAGCATCAACGGCCACTTCATTCAGCAGTACCCCGGTGACGGCCTCATCGTATCGACGGCGACGGGCAGTACGGGCTATACCTTTTCGAGCGGCGGCCCCATTGCAGCGCCGAGCGTGCCCTGCATCATGGTGACGCCGATCTGTCCGCACCTGCTCCTCAAAGTGCCCCTGGTCCTGCGCGATGACGACCAGATTTCCGTTACCTCGGCTCACAGCCGCAACAGTGTCCGCGTCTCTGTAGACGGCGTAATGGATCAGGAATTGATGGGCAATATGGTTCTTGAAATCCGAAAAGCCGATCACGTATTGAAGTTGATCCGCTTTAACCAGAACTATTTTTACAGTAACTTGTTTACCAAGATGATGGGAAATGATTGATATGTATCCATTCCGCAATGCCGTTACGGTATCGCACATGCTCGCCGATCCCTATGTCCGCCAGGCGAAACGGCTCGTCGATATGACTTGTGGGAACGGATATGATACGGCTTTTTTGGCAAAACTCATGCCGGCTGATGCCGTTCTCTATGCCTTTGATATACAGCCCTGCGCCGTTGAACGCACGCAACGGAGGCTCGTTGAAGAAAATCTGACAGACCGCGATGTCCGCTGTCAGTGTGGTTCTCATGACGAACTGCTGGAAAAAGTCCCTGACGGCATCGATGTCATCCTATTCAATTTAGGCTATTTGCCGTCCGGAGACCACCGCATCCATACGGATTATGAAATAACACTAAGGGCTATAAAAATAGGCTTGAATAAAATTGCGATAAATGGGATAATTATAATAGCAGCTTATCCCGGTACTGATGCCGGCGCTCAGGAAGAAAGAGCGCTGCAGTCATTTTTGAAGGACGTACCCCAAGAGGCCTTTCACATCTCATCGTGGAGACCTGTCAATGAGGTTCATTGTCCGCCCTTATTATATGTCGTACAGAAGAGAGGGAAAGGTCATTATGAAAAGATTCCGCTATACGAAGATTAAAGAGATTGTCCAATCCAGACCGATTGAAACGCAGGAGGAACTGGCTAAGGCTTTGCAGGAAGAAGGCATTGAAGTTACGCAGGCCACGGTGTCCCGTGATATCAAGGAACTGATGCTGATCAAGGTCCCGACCAGTGACGGCCATTACCGTTACGCCCTGTCGCCGGAACAGAACATGCTCATGTCCAAGAACCGCATGGCACGTCTCTTCCAGGACTCCATCGTTCGCGTCGATTCGGCCTACAATCAGATCATCGTCCATACCTTACCGGGTTCGGCCAATCATATTGCTGCTGCCATGGACCATGCCCGTTGGGAAAACGTCATCGGTACCTTAGCCGGTGATGACACGGTCCTGCTCATTGTGAAAGATACGGAAACGGTTCCCAAGTTGATTAAGCTTATCGTATCATTGATGAAGGAATGAGGTTCTTATGCTGCAGTCCCTGCACATCCATAACTTTGCGCTGATTGAAGACCTGCACTTGGACTTAGAGGACGGAGTGACGATTTTTACCGGTGAAACAGGGGCCGGCAAATCGATCCTCCTCGATGCCATCGGCATGCTGGCTGGAAAACGGGCGTCGGCCTCTTTCGTCCGCCACGGGACAGAGGGCTTTCTCGTCGAAGGCTCCTTCTTTTTTGCCGATATGGCAGAGGACTTGTTAGCCTTGCTGTCGGAAAATCACATCGAAGCCGATGAGGGACAGCTCATCATCTCCCGGCAGTTTCAGCGCAGCGGCAGGGGGACGATCCTGGTCAACGGTACCTTAGTGCCGACGGCGGTCCTGCGCCGCTTAGGCGATTATCTTCTCGATATTCACGGCCAGTTCGACAACAGCCTTATCTTTAATCCCGCCTATCACGTCGCCATTTTAGACGGCCTCGATGACGACGTCCGCCAGGCGAGAGCGTCCTATGACGACCTGTATCGGACGTGGCATGAAACGGAAGGAGCCATCAAGGCCCTGCGCCGCGATGAAGGAGAAAAGGCCCGGATGCTCAGTATCCTGGCTTTTCAAATCAAGGAGATCGAAGGGGCGGCTTTAAAGGAAGGCGAAGACGACGAGCTCGAAGGGAAGATCAATAAGGCATCCCATGCCGAACACTTAAAGGATAATCTGCGGGATGCCATCTTTTCGTTAGAAGGCGGCGAACGCCAGACCGGGGCCATCGAGCAGCTCGAAGCCATTCACCGCAGCCTCGAAAAGGCCTCGACCTATGACGATGCCTTCAGTGCCTTGTCGGGCAAGGTCGAAACCCTGTCCTATGAAATCGAAGATATCCACGACGCCCTCCTGCGCTACGCCGATTCTTTCGATTTTGACGAACGGGCTTTAGATGCCATGCAGTCCCGCATGGCGACGATCGAAAAATTGAAGCGCAAATACGGTGTCACCGTTGCCGACATCCTGCAGTTTTTGGCTAAGGCCAAGGAAGACTATGAACGCCTTGACCAGTCGGAAAGTCATTTGGCAAAACTCGAAGAACGATTGGCTAAAGAAGCCGCTGCTGTCCGCCATCAGGCCGAGATTTTACTCGATCTTCGCCATAAAGCCGACAGCCGCTTCAGCAAGACTATGACCGAGACCCTCAGTAAGCTCGGCATGCCCAACAGCCGCATTGCCTTTCACTTAGAGCCCATGAAGGCCATTTCACCGGACGGGGCTGCCGGCATCGAACTCTATTTTTCTGCCAATACGGGGGAAGCCATGAAGCCTTTGGCAAAGATCGCTTCCGGCGGTGAAGTCTCGCGTATCGCCTTGGCCTTGAAAAGCACGGGTTCCTCGCGAGAATCGGATAAGACCATGATTTTCGATGAAATCGACGTCGGTATCAGCGGTCAGACGGGACTTCAGGTTGCCGATCATATCCGGAAGCTGGCCGGCAAGGGCCAGATTTTCTGCATTACCCACCTGCCCCAGACGGCAGCCATTGCCGACCACCACTATTTTATTTACAAGAAGGAAACGGACGGCCGGACGGTCACCCAAGTCCGGGCTCTTTCCGATGGGGAACACGTCCTTGAAATCGCCCGCATGTTTGCCGGCAACGATACGACGAAAGCCAGTATTGAAGCGGCACGACAGATTGTACAGCAGGTGAAGGGGCGGTAACATTCCGCAGTAAAAACTTCCTTTGCAGGCCTGCTGTGACAGATACAGGTTGACGAATGTCCGCGATAGGTATATAGTTAAAGATAATTTCAAAATGGAAATATGCCATCAAACCATAAAAATATTGGAGGAATCAATATGCTTCGTGTATTAGTCAATGGCGCCGACGGCCGCATGGGAAGCCAGGTCGTCAAAGCCGTCTTTGAAGATCCGGAATTGACCGTCGCCGGCGGGGTCAGTATCGACCACGTCGGAGAAGACGTCGGTGAAATCGCCGGCATCGGCCATTTGGGCCTTGCCATCGAAGGCGATTTTGCCAAAGCCCTCGATGCTATAAAACCGGACGTCGTCGTCGATTTTACGACGCCGGCTGTCATTTTTAAAAATGCCAAAACCTGCATAGCCCACGGCGTCAACATGGTCGTCGGCACGACGGGCCTTACGGCTGAACAGCGCCACGAGCTCCATGCCCTGGCTTTGGAAAATAAGACCAGCATCTTTATTGCACCGAACTTTTCCATCGGTGCCGTCTTGATGATGAAATTGTCGACGGAAGTTGCCCCTTATCTGCCGGACGTCGAAATCATCGAGCTCCATCACAACAATAAGCTCGATGCTCCGTCGGGTACGGCTATCATGACTGCCGACAAGATCGACGAAGCACGGAAGGCTGCCGGTGCCAAGCCGGCTCCGGACAAGACCCATGAAAGCCTTGACGGTGCCCGCGGCGCCTCTGTTGCCGGCATTCCCATCCACAGTGTCCGCCTGCCGGGCTACGTAGCTCATCAGCAGGTCCTCTTTGGGGGATATGGTGAATTACTCACTATCCGTCACGATTCGATAGACCGTAAATCTTTCATGCCCGGCGTCATCTTAGCCGTTAAGAAAGTAAGCTCCCGTCCGGGACTCGTCTTCGGACTGGAAAACTATTTATAAAAGAAGAACCATGAGGAAAGGAAGTTTGTTATGACGAAAGAACCGGTAGTAGCTATTTTAGGTGCCACAGGTGCCGTAGGCCAAGAATTTATCCGCCTGATTGAAGAACGAAAATTCCCGTACAGCCAATTGAAGTTGTTGGCATCCCATCGTTCGGCCGGCAAGAAGTTGACGGTCAATGGGAAGGAATATACCGTTGAAGAAGCCAAGCCGGAATCCTTTGATGGAGTCGATATCGGACTCTTCGCCGGCGGCTCGGTCAGTAAGGAACTGGGACCGGAAGCAGCTAAACGCGGCTGCGTCGTCATCGACAACTCCAGTACCTTCCGCATGGATCCCGACGTCCCCTTGGTCGTTCCCGAAGTCAATCCGGAAGACATCGCTCTCCATAAGGGCATCATTGCCAATCCGAACTGCTCGACGATTATCATGCTCATGGCCTTAAAACCCATTCATGATCTGTCGCCGATCAAACGGATCATCGTCAGCACCTACCAGGCCGTTTCCGGTGCCGGCAAAGAAGGTATCGACGAACTGCGCGAAGAAGCAGAAGCCTTCTTGGCCGGTCGGGACATGGAACCGAAAATCCTGCCCAGCAAGAGCCTGCCGAAACACTACCCCATTGCCTTTAATCTGATTCCTCAAATCGATAAGTTTGTAGAAGATGATTATACTAAGGAAGAAATGAAGATGGTCAACGAAACGCACAAGATGCTCCACGATGACGCCATCGCTATTACGGCGACGACGGTCCGCGTGCCGGTCTTCCGCAGCCATGCCGAATCGATTTACGTTGAAACGGCTGATGAATTGACCATCGATGCCATCCGCAAGGCTATCGATGCCTTCCCGGGCGCTCAGGTTCAAGACGATCCGGCAGCGATGGAATATCCCATGCCTTTATTTACGTCGGAACAATACGACTGCTACGTCGGCCGTATCCGTAAGGACTTGTACAATCCGAAGGCTGTCAATCTCTGGGTATCGGGCGACCAGATCCGTAAAGGTGCAGCCCTCAATGCCCTGCAGATTGCTGAATATATGCTGGATCACGACATGATTCACTGAGAATAACGATGGGAGATGAAACCTCTATGTTAACCTTTCCAAATGTCATTGTTGCCATGATAACCCCGTTCAATCAGGACGGTTCTGTCAATTACCAAGCCTCGGTTGACTTGGCCAAGCAGTATGCCGACGAAGGTTCGGCTATCCTCCTCGGCGGTACGACCGGCGAAGGCGCAGTCATGACGGAAGAAGAAAAACTCAAACTCTTTAAACTCGTCGCCGACGAATTGAAAGACAAGACCCTGATCATGGGCAATGTCGGAACCAATAATACGGCCGAATCCATTGCGATGGCCAAAAAGGCCGAAGCGACCGGTGTCGACGTCCTCTTGGCTATCGTGCCGTACTACAATAAACCGAACCAGGACGGCTGTTACGCCCACTTTGCAGCTATTGCCAAGGCAACGTCCCTGCCAATCTTCATCTACAACGTACCGGGCCGTACAGGCGGCAGCATCGAGCCTGCGACTGTGTGCCGTTTAGCGCATGACTTTTCCAACATCATCGGCCTCAAAGACGCCAGCGGCAATATCGACTTCGCCGGCTACGTAGCAGCCAATGCTCCGGAAGGCTTCCACCTCTACAGCGGGGAAGACAACCTGACATTGCCCTTGGTCGCTGTCGGCGGGGATGGCATCATCACCGTTGCCGGCCACGTCATCGGCAAGGAAATGAACGCCATGATCCAGGCCTATAAAGACGGCGACGTCAAAAAGGCCGCTGCCCTTCATCAGCAGTACCTGCCCTTCATGAAAGGCGTCTTCTGCACCGTAAGCCCGGTCCCCATTAAGACCATGGTCAATATGCTCGGTTTTCCCGCCGGCCCCCTTCGTCTGCCCTTAGTCGAAGCCAGCCCGGAAATCCGCGAAAAATGCAGACAGTACCTGAAAGACATCGGAAAATTATAAGTTTGTCAATCAATCCCTTCGCTTGATGGCGGAGGGATTTTTTTGTGCCTTTTCATGCTGGCGTAAAAGAGGCAATAAAAAAAGCTCACACAAAATGTGTGAGCTTTTTCTGTGGTGACCCGGTAGGGATTCGAACCCTAGACCTACTGATTCGTAGTCAGTCACTCTATCCAGCTGAGCTACCGAGTCATAACTTGTCGTTCCTGACGACTTATATATAATAACAAAAAACGAGGAACTTGTCAATGTATTTCCGGAAAAAGCTCATCGTTTTTTGAATTAAAAGGCAGAATTTCCCGTAGCGGCCGCAAGAAGAGGGCAGGGGATGCTGCAGCACTGCCTGATTCGTCTTAGGAAAAGGTCTCTGTCATCAAGCGGCTAAACAATTCCATGGCCGGACTGATCCATTTCTTGCTGTTGTAACCGCAGGCGGCTGAAATGCGGGCGTCGGTCAGTTCCGTCTTGATTTCTACCAGTTCGCCGCGCTTTAAATCTTCTTCGACGGCGAAGGTAGGCAGGTAGGATATGCCGACGCTGCTTTTCACCAGGTTTTTAATGGTCGGAATGCTCCACAATTCGATGGTATGGTCAAGGACGATGGATTTTCGCTGCAGGTACTGCTCGAAGATCTGACGAAAGACGCAGGTCGGTTCATTGATGATAAAGGGCAGGGGAAGGGTTTGGCCGGGTGTTATAAAATCAGGGTATTCTCTTTTTATATCAGGCGAGGCGACGAGGGCCATGGGATAACTTCCAAAGGTCGAGACGGTCAGATTGTCGCCGAAGCCGCCGACGTTTTCGTAAAATACGCCGAGGTCCAACGTTCCGTCTAAAAGTTCATTGCGGATGTCATAGCAATTCATGGACTGCAAGAACAGGCGGGTATTGGGGGCCAGGTCATGAAATCTTTTCAGCACCGGCGACAGTTTATAACAGAGCAGGGTTTCACCGACGCCAATCCGTAGGATGCCTTTATATTCCGACAGATCAGTTTCAAAACAACTGAGCCTTTCGACGGACGTGAGGACATCGTTTACATAAGGGTATAATTGTTCGCCGGCCTTGGTCAGCTGCATCCGCCGTCCGACTCGTTCAAACAATTTGACGGACAATTCCTGTTCTAACTGTCCGACTTGGAAGGTAATGGTCGATTGGGTATAGTTGAGTTTTTCCGCAGCCTTGGTGAAGCCGCCTTCTTCGATAATGGTCTTGAAGGTCTGTAAATATTTTAAATCCATAGGAACCTCTCTATAGTTCAAAATAAATGAAGTTTAAAATTAAAAACATCAATTTTATCTAAGAGTATATCGATGATATACTAACAGAGAAAAATTAAACTGTCAATGAGGGAGCCTTATGATTATGCTAAAAACAACACCGACCTTACAGAAACCTGACTCACTGCTTCAGTGCATCGTCCTGGTCATCGCCGCCTGCATTGTCCACGGCGTGATGCAGGGCGTCCACGACAATTACGGCATTATGATGACCGGGCTCATTCCCTACACCGGTATCGACTACGTGACCATCAGCTTCGCCATCGGCGTAGGCGCTCTGGTCTATGGACTGGCCCAGCCCTTTCTCGGCATCCTAGCCTTGCGAAAATCACCTGTCTTCGTCATCCTGATAGGAATCCTTTTTACCGTCGTCGGCTTGGCGGCGACGCCCTTATGTACCACTCCTTGGGCGCTGGTCTTATTTTTTGGCCTCGTCCTGTCCTTTGGCACGACGGGACTCTGCTTTGGCATCATCATGGGGGCCATCACGCCGATTTTGGGAGAGAAACGGGCAGCTGTCGTTTCCGGCCTCGTTCAGGCCAGTGCCGGCATCGGTGACGCCCTGATGTCCCCGGCCTTGAATCTGGCCATTTCAACCTTCGATATTGCCTTTGCCATGAGGGCCCTGACCGTTCCTTTCCTGCTGATGATCCCCATCGCCATATGGATGCACTCCATAGGCAAAAAGGAGTCTCAACGAGAAGAGGGAAGTCGTGAAGGGGAGGGAAACCCCAAAGTATCTCTGGTTCCCATACTGAAATTTGCTTTAAAAGACCGGGACTATCGCTTAGTTCTCATGGGCTTTGCGACCTGCGGCTTTAACATGTCTATCATCGAAAGCCATTTATTTTCACAGTATCTGTCCTATGGCATCGACGGCAGCACAGCGTCGTTGACATTGACCGTATACGGCATCGCTACCATGATCGGCGCCGCCGGGACGGGGTTTCTCGGAGCGGCCTTCAAAATGAAAAACGTCCTGGCCGGCGTCTATGCTATGCGGGTCGTCGTTTCCCTGGCCTTCCTGTTTCTTCCGAAGTCGGTCGCCTTTGCCTTTGCCGCCACGGCCTTATTGGGCCTTTCCGGCGATGCGACGGTGCCGCCGACGTCGGGCATCATCAGTAAAAAGTTCGGTCCGAAGAACATGGCCGTCTTGTATGGATTTACCTTAATCGGCCATCAGATAGGCGCCTTTTTCAGCGCCTATCTCGGAGGTCTTTTCGTAGACATCGGTTGGGGCTACAGCCCTCTTTGGATGGTTAACCTCTGTTTGGCTGCCATGGCTGCGACAGCCAGTTTCCGCATCCGCAATGAAGACGAAAGAAAAGAATATGCAGGGGAAATCTGATGTATTTTAACGGCAAGTCGAAAGAATAAAGCCGGAGCCTTGTGAATCCGCTGTTCACAAGGCTCCGGCTTTGTATAGAAGCTTTTTCGTTTTACTTTTTCAGGTTCGGTGTGCAGTCGATGATGATCGTGTCTGCTTGTTTCATGACCGTGAAATTGCCCTTTGTCGAAGAGAAGGCATTTTCCAAGGCATCGCTGTGCCATTTCTGGACGGTCATGGTCGTACCGCCGAGGTTTTTCGACGACGACGACTGTTTCTGCGCATCTTCCGGCAGAATATCGCTGATATTCAGGTCTTCACCGTCTTTTAAGGCGATGGTAACGGTAACGGCCCGGCCGTTTTCAAAGACGACCTGATAGCGGCCGTTATGGAAGACGCGGATCGTGTCGCCCTGGGAATAGGGGTGACCCCATTCATCTTCCCAAGCCTTTTGCGTATCGCCGATGGTCGGCAGTTTGGCCAGGGCCTTTTCTTTCGATTCGGCTTGGCTCTTCGTATCCTGAGTGGACTTGGTGTCCTTCGATTGCTGCTGTGTTTGAGTCTGTTCCTTTTGCTGGGAGTCAGTCGGCACGGCTGTCGAGCATCCGGCAGTCAAAAGGGTGAATAACATGAGGACAATAGCAAGATAACGTTTCATAATAAACCTCCCGTTCAATTAGCGGCGGCGGAGGTTGTCTCCGCCTTTATGGCGCTGTTTGTGGCGCTTGTTTCGAGTCGTCTGATAGGTGCTGGCAGGCAGTTTGTCGCGATAAGTCTTTTGCCGCTTTGGCGGGGTGCTGCTGGCTTTCACTTTGACTTGTCCCGTCAGGGTATATTTGGTGATCGTCGCCTGGATGTTGTGTTCGATCCGGCGGACCCAGTCGACATCGGCTCCGGTGGCGAACATGATGGACAGGCCTTCGCTTCCGGCCCGGCCTGTGCGGCCGATGCGGTGGATGTAGTAATCGACATCGTGAGGGACGTCGAAGTTAAAGACATGGGTAATGCCTTCGATATCGATGCCGCGGGCGGCGATGTCGGTAGCGACCAAAATCTGGGTCTTGGCCTTGGCAAAGTCACGCAGGACCTGGTTGCGCCGGCCCTGGGACATGTCGCCGTGGAGTTCGCCGATGTTGAAGCCTTCGGCGATGAGCCGTCCGGCTAAGAGGGACGTCCGCTCCTTGGTGTTGCAGAAGACGATGGCCAAGTAGGGATTCATTTCGGTCAGCATCTGGCATAATTTCGGCAGTTTCTGGTCTTCGGTCATCATGTAGATCCGCTGTTCGATGTTTTCAAGGGCGATGGTGTCGCCTTCGAGAATTTTCAGGACCAAGGGATTTTGCATGTGCTTTTTGGCCAGGCCTTTGATCTTATCAGGGACCGTTGCCGAGAAGAAGAGGAGCTGCCGGCGCTTTGGCGTCAGGCCGATGAGGGTATCGACGTCTTCGAGGAATCCCGACTGCAGCATCTGGTCGGCTTCGTCGACGACGACCCGGCGGACGCCGCTGAGGTCGAGGGAGTTTCGGCGGCAGTGGTCGAGAAGGCGACCGGGCGTGCCGATGATGACCTGCGGGTGGCGGTGAAGCTTCTGGAGCTGATTTTCGATGGTCTTACCGCCGATGAGGCTTAAGACGTCGACGTCAAGGGTCGGGGCCAAGGTCGCGGCCACATCGGCGATTTGGCGGGCTAATTCCCGCGTCGGCGCCAGGATGAGCACCTGTTCGGCATGGATTTCGGTCCGGATCTGCTGCAGCGACGGCAGCAGGAAGGCCAGGGTCTTGCCCGTGCCGGTCTGGGCCTGAGCCAGTATATCCCGGCCTTTGAACAGGGCCGGGATGGCTTGTGATTGAACGGCCGTCGGTTCGTCGATTCCCTGCTTGTGGAGGAGCTCGGAAAGTTCAGACGTCAGGCCGAGAGATTGAAAGTTTTTTGACATATCGTGCCCTTTCTCTATAGTGCTAACAATGTGCTTACTAACTCTTATTATTACACAAAGCCCTTGTTCGTGCAAACTTTTCTTTCTTTTGCGGATATGGTATACTAAAGTGATTTCGTTTGCATTGTTTTAGGAGGTCTTGCATAAATGAGTTGGTGGCGCGATATTTTGCGGCAGTCTGTTTTCATGTGTATTTTCATCGTCCTCATTCCCATTGGAGCCTATACGATTCACAGCGGTTCCAGTGCCATTGTGGCCGTCGTCAGTTATCTTTTCCTGTCTCTCGTCATTCCGACGGTCTACGTCGGTACGGCGGATGCCGTCTTTGGCGCGGGAAATGGCCGTATTCGCCGCTGGGTCGTCGTCTTGGTCTGGCTCTTCATGCTGGCCCTTAAAGTGGCAGTCAAGGTCTATCTGGGCAGTTACTGGAAGGCGGCGCCTTTTTGGGAATGGCCGACCTTTGGCCGTGATATCGTCTTTATCCTTGCCATGTATGTCGAAATGAGCTTGGTCATGCTCTTATCCTATGGCCTGTCGTCGGTGATGCCGGGCCGAAAGGCGGTGGAACGATGAGCTTTGAATGGAAACAGAAAGGATACGACTGGCTCAGGGCTGTCCTTTGGGCGGCCTGCGGCATCGTGCCGATTCCCTTTGGGGCCTTTGCGTCAGACAGACCCTATATTGCCGCCGCGTCGATCCTCGTCTTTTTTATCCTGTCCTTTGCCGTTCCCCTGTGGCTCGGCTATCGCCGCCGCAAACTGGGGCGATACGATGACTATGCCTCGGCCGGGGCGACTTTCTATGGCGGCGCCGTCGCGCTCATCGTCGCCGTGGGCCTCTTAAACGGTCTGATCGGTTCGGCTCTTTGGCACTCCTATTGGGGAAGGGTATTCTTGTTCACCTTGTGGATGCTTTTGACCATTGCGGCTCAGTACGGGGCTGCGAAGGGTATTGATTTTTGGTACAGCCGGCTGCGGCGGTACTGGTATTCCCCGTTCCTTGACCCCATCTTATTCAGCCTGCCCCTTCCTTGTGCCGTCCTGGGGATGTTCCTCTTTCCGGCCTTCAGCGATGAGTCGGCCTCGGTGAGCCTCTTCATCGGTATTATGGCCATCATGGGCTTTTGCTTCTTAGCCATCAGCATTTTCGTCATCGCCACCTTTGCTTTTTATTTCTTCCCCTATAAGCGTTACGGCTATAGCCGAAAAGAGAAGATCGTCCATCTCCTTTCCATCGTCGTCATGGTCCTCCTGTGGGTCATGGTCCAAAATCTCTTGTTCAATAGTGATATTCAGGTCTTCGGATATATCTTCAAGGCCATGCCGATTCTGCAGAATAACCCCTTGGTCTTCGTGACGCCTTTCCTGTTGTCGTCCCTGGTCATCATCGGCTGCGTGGCTCTTCGCAATGTCGTCGTTGAAACCTTATCCTAAGACGCAATATAAGACAACCCTCATGAATGATTTCATGAGGGTTTTTCGTATAAAAGGGCAATAAAAAAAGGGAGGCTCTTGAAGAGCGCTCCCTTTTGATCTGTTCATTTAATTTCGACAATGGTCTGCTTCATGATCGTGAAGCGGACGACGTAGACGAGCCAGCCCAGGAAGGCGGCGAAGCTGCCGCTGAGGAAGGTCGTCGCATCGGTTGTTGTCAATGCGTATACGCAGTAGATAATTGATACGCCTGCTAAGAAAATCGAAGTATTTCGGTTGCAGACTTTATTGGGAATGTTTTCCTTGGTGAGGATCGTCGTCAAGGCCCCGGCGCAGAGAATGTAGGGGATGACGTTGGTGACGACGGCCAGGTTCGCCAAGAGTTCGAACTGGGCTGCCAAGGTCGGGCTGATCGTCATCAAAGCCAGGACGCTTTGCATGCCTAAGATGCAGAGCATGCCCTTGACGGGAACGTCGGCACTGGTAACTTTAGCAAAAATCTTGGGGAACAGGCCGCGCTGGGCGCTGGTCTTGAAGACGCGGGCTAAGGTGAACTGCCACGACAGGAGAGATCCTGCGCAGGAGAATACCATCAGGCCCATGACTACCTTGCCGGCCGTATCGCCGAGCATGTAGGAGAAGGCCAGACCGAAGGGTGCACTCGATGCCAGGATTTCGGCATTGGGAACGATTCCGGCGATGACATTCGTCGAAGCGACGTAGATGACAGCGACGCTGATGGTGCTGACGAAGGTCGCAATGGGGACGGATTTTTTCGGGTTTTCAACGGCGTCCATGTTGACGGCTGCCGATTCAAGTCCCAGGAAAGACCACAACGTAAGGGCAATCGAATTTCCGACGGCATCGCCGAGACCCAGGTCATTGGGATTCCACGATGCGAGCCAGGTTGCCGGGCTGAACCAGTGCCAGCCGATAATAGAAATACCGAGAACCGGAATGATAGCGCCCCAGATGGTGATGGCACTCAGCTTGCCCGAATACCGGGAGCCGCTGAAGTTGAGGGCAGCTGCAATCCACAATAAAGCGATCGTATATAGACACGTCTGAATCGGCGTAAAGGTCGTTTCAAGGAAACCTGCGCCGTAACCGACTGCCGTGATGGCAATGGCGACGTTTGCAATTACGATGGAAACAGAGTAGGCGTAATTTGCCATAAAATGTCCTATTCGCCCGAAGGCGTATTCGGAGTAACCACCCATACCGCCCGGCTTCGTTGTAAACATGCCACATCGGGCAAAGGCCATGGCGAGGGCTAAAGAGCCAAAAGAGGTAATAATCCAAGAAATGATTGAAATAGTACCGACTTCGGCAAGCTTGGTCGGCAGCATGATGATACCGGCTCCAAGCATGTTGGCAGCAGTGACAAAGGTCAGCTGGACAACAGACATTTTACGACATGTAGTTTTCATTATCAGTCCTTCTTTCGTTTAAAATGCGTATACGGCTAGAAATTTTTAGCAAGTTAATTCTATCATTTTTGCAGACAAAATTAAATAGCTTTTTGAAAAACGTTATATGTATTTAGGGGGTATTTGAGGGTGATTATTCTAAATCTGTATAGAAAATTTTACATATAGTGATAAGGGCCGGGAAGGCTAGGTTTTATCAGCTTTCCCAAGGGGTTGGAAAAATGGATTTTCAAGAAAAATGAGGCTCTGCTGCGCCTTTGGGAGGTCCTTTGTAAAGGCCCTTTCGAGATGGTTTTTGTCCTGACTTTTTTTCTTTTGAAGCGCAGGTTCTTTTTCAAAGAACAAAAATTCACCGATTGTATCCGGATTCAAAGGCAAGGCAGAATCTGTCCTCGGCCTCCTGTCAGAATGGCTGCATCCGGGCCGAAAGAGGATGGGGAATCTCTCCTATGGAAATTGCGCGGTCCGCCTCTAAAAGGACGAAAAAAGAGGATTCATCTTTGAGCAAGCCTCAGAACCATAAGCCAGTAAAAATGAATCCTCTTTGCGACTGGATAAGTATATCAATATTAGGGGCAGACGTCAATAAGAAATGGGAAGTTTTGAGACAAGAAATAATTTGGTTGATTGTATAATGAATTCGGACATATAAAAAGAGACATAAACGGAGATCTCT
>NZ_UQBH01000030.1 GCF_900539295.1 uncultured Megasphaera sp. | reverse complement strand
TCATGTATAGGGCGAACGCTCTATCGTGGGTTCAAATCCCACGCTCTCCGCCATAAGATAAAAGACGATCACGGAGGTGGTCGTCTTTTTTTATCCTTCATCAAAAGCGTGTTTTCGGCCAACATTTTCTTTACCCATATGGATACCGTCGCTCATACTGTTTTGCCGCATCATGCCCTGCAGGGCTTTTTGACTATGCACGGTGTGTCCGATTCTATCATGCCCGAAGATTTAATAAGGGGACCGGTGGTACCTCTTTTAAGAATAAGATATAATATAGTATATAAAGAAGGAGGCGTTCGTTGTTGATGTCTCCTTTTGCGGTATCTGATAAGTGACGGAATCCCGTGAACCCGTCGATATTTTCCTTGCATTTCAAGGCTCGATGTGATAAACTATTCTAGCATAGGTTTTGAATGATTGATATAGAAAGAGGTGTAAGTGGTGAAAGAAGGTATTCATCCGAAGTATTATACGAATGCCAAGGTAACTTGCGCATGCGGCAATACGTTTGAAACAGGTTCTACGAAACCGGAACTGCGTGTTGAAATTTGCTCTCAGTGCCATCCGTTCTTTACGGGTCAGCAGCGTGCTCAGCAGGCTCGTGGCCGTATCGAACAGTTCAATAAACGTTATGGTAAAACAGCTAAATAAGCAGCAGTACAAGTGGGCAGCAGAGCAGAAATGCTCTGCTCTATTTGTATGTGGAGAAAGGGAGGTAGCGCTTTGAAGAAACCGAAGATTTATGTCGGCGGTCAGGCTGTCATCGAAGGGGTTATGATGCGCAGTCCCGATACCATTGTCACGGCCGTACGGACGCCGTCCGGTGAAATTACGGTAAAAAAAGAGGCCATTCGGTCCATTTCCGAACGATTCCCGATTCTGAAGAAACCCTTTTTACGGGGAACCATTGCCTTGGTCGAGTCTCTGATCTACGGCATGAAGAGCCTGTCTTATTCGGCTCAGGCTGCCGGTGAAGAAGAGGAACAACTGTCGAACTGGCAGATGGCCCTGACCATGGCTGTCTCCGTTCTCTTGGCCATCGTTTTTTTCCTGGTCATCCCTACATATGCTGCTAAATTCATTCCCGGCGTTACGGACAGTGCCTTTCGGCTCAACGTCGTCGAAGGGGTTTTGCGCCTGGCTATATTTCTATTATATATAAAGGCCATTTCCATGACGGCAGACATCCGCCGGGTCTTTGAATATCACGGAGCCGAGCACAAGACGATTTGGACTTATGAATCAGGCGAAGAGCTGACCGTTGAAAATGTCATGCGCCATACCCGCCTTCATCCGCGGTGCGGCACGAATTTTCTGCTCATCGTCATGGTCGTTTCAATCTTCGTCTTTGCCTTTTTAGGCTGGCCGAGTTTCATCGAACGCGTCTTGTCCCGTATCATCCTCATGCCCGTCGTTGCCGGTATCAGTTATGAAATGATACGCTTGGCCGGGCGCACGACCAATCCCGTCATTCAAACCATATTCCGACCGGGTCTTTGGCTTCAATATCTGACGACCCGCGAACCGCACGCCGACCAGATAGAAGTTGCCATCGAAGCCATGAAGGCCGCAAAACCAGCTGACGACGGCGACGTTACCGAGATAAAGTAAGGAGAGAATAATGAGCTCATTTATGGATAAAGTCCAGGCCGTGGAGAATAAATTCATCGACCTGGAACAGCAAATCAGCGACCCTGCGGTCATTGCCCGCCAGGAAGAATGGCAGAAACTGACGAAGGAACACGCGTCGCTCATGCCCCTCGTCGAAACGTTCCGCAAGTATAAAGACATTACCAATACGATTGAAGGGGATCAGGAAATCTTAAACGATCCCGACAGTGATGATGACCTCATCGCCATGGCTAAGGAAGAAATGAACGGTCTTACAAAAGAACAGGCCGACCTTGAAGATCAGCTGCACATCCTCATGCTGCCCAAGGACCCGCGGGATGACAAGAACGTCATCATGGAAATCCGCGGCGGTGCCGGCGGCGACGAAGCAGCCCTCTTTGCCGGTGACTTGTTCCGCATGTATATGAAATATATCGAAAAGCAGCCCGGCTGGAAAACGAGCATCATCAGCTCCAATGAACCGGAATTGGGCGGCTTTAAAGAAGTCGTATTCTCTATCGAGGGATCCGGCGTCTTTGGCAAGCTGAAATATGAATCGGGCGTCCACCGCGTCCAGCGCGTTCCCGTTACCGAAGCCGGCGGCCGTATCCACACGTCGACGGCGACCGTTGCCGTTCTGCCGGAAGCAGAAGACGTCGAAATCGACCTCAATATGGACGACGTCCGCGTCGATTATTTCCGTGCCTCCGGTGCCGGCGGTCAGCATGTCAACAAGACGAGTTCTGCTGTCCGCATGACCCACATTCCGACGGGCATGGTCGTCGAATGTCAGGACGAACGGTCGCAGCTGGAAAACCGCGCCAAAGCCCTCCGTGTCTTGAAAGCCCGCCTCCTCGACCAGGCCCAGCAGAAGGCCGACGCCGAACTGACGGAAGAACGGCGCAGCCAGGTCGGTACGGGCGACCGCAGTGAACGAATTCGTACATATAACTTCCCTCAGGGCCGGGTAACGGACCACCGCATCAACCTGACCCTGTACAAACTCGATAACATCTTAAACGGTGACATCGACGAATTTATTCAGGCTCTGGCTGAAACCCGCCGGGCTGAACTGATGAAAGAAGCCGAAAATGAATAAGATTTGGACCATCGGTGCCTTGCTGCAATGGACTCAACAGTACTTTGCAGAAAAAGGCATCGATTCACCGCGCCTGGATGCGGAAATCCTTTTGGCCCACGTCTTAAAAAAAGAGCGGATTTATTTATATGCCCATTACGATGAGCCCATGAACGGTGAAGAACTGGCGGCTTATCGGGAACTGGTGAAAAAGCGGGGCAGCCGCTTGTCCGTCGCCCATATTCTCGGAACCAAGGCCTTTATGGGTCTTGACTTCAAGGTCAGCCAGGATGTGCTCATCCCGCGGCCGGAAACGGAAATGCTCGTCGAAACGGTTGCAGTGGCTGCCAAGGGAACGGCGCCGGTCATCATCGACGTCGGGACGGGGAGCGGGGCCATCCTGCTCAGCCTCTTGTCCTATTTGCCGGAAGCGACGGGAATGGGCATCGATATATCTCCGAAGGCCTTGGCCGTAGCTGCTGAAAACGGCCGGCATTTAGGCTTGGAAGAACGCGTGACCTGGATGGAAAGCGACTTGTTGGCTAAGGTACCGTCCATGGCCTGCGACTGGCTGGTATCGAATCCGCCTTATTTGACGGCCAAGGATATGGTCGAGCTTCAGCCTGAAGTTCGTCATGATCCGGAACTTGCCTTATACGGCGGCGACGACGGCCTTTCTATCTATCGCAGGCTGGCCGCTGAATCGCCGGCCTATGTCAAAGGCGGCGGCCATTGTGCCGTCGAAATCGGTGCCGGCCAAGGGCCTGACGTCATCGATATTTTCTGTCAGACCGGTGCCTATGACTATGAGCAGACCGTCAAAGATTACGGCGGCATCGACCGAGTCCTGTTATTTACAAGAAAAGAGTAGTAGACAATGAAGCAGACGAAACTTGTAGAAATTACGGATATAGAGCAACAGAAAGAGATTCTTGAAGAAGCTGGAAGGATTATTCGTGCCGGCGGCCTCGTCGTCTTTCCGACGGAAACGGTGTATGGTATCGGTGCCAACGGCCTCGATGCCGATGCCTGCCGCAGCATCTATAAAGCGAAAGGGCGTCCCAGCGATAATCCCTTGATTTTGACCGTTCCCGACGAAGAAGGCGCCCTTCAGGCGGCAGCGGTCATCTCGCCGACGGCTCAGAAATTGATGAACTATTTCTGGCCCGGTCCCTTGACCATCGTCCTGCCCCGAAAGGCCGTCGTTCCCGATGCAGCTACAGGGGGCCTCGATACGGTAGCCCTTCGCTGTCCCGATCACGATATCTGCCGGGCTTTTCTGCGCTGTGCCGGTGTTCCTGTAGCCGGCCCCAGTGCCAACTTGTCGACCCGGCCCAGTCCGACGACGGCAGCTGAAGTCATGCACGACATGGACGGACGTGTCGATATGGTCATCGACGGCGGCCCCTGCCACATCGGCGTCGAATCGACGATCGTTGAATGTAATGGCGACGATAAGGTTACCATTCTTCGTCCCGGCGGCGTCACCATCGAAATGCTGAAGGAAATCGTCCCCATCGTCGAGATGGATACGACGTTAGTGACGGGCAAGGGCGTTCCCAAGGCGCCGGGTATGAAGTACCGTCATTATGCACCGTCGGCGCCGATGACTGTCGTCGTAGGCTCGACCGATAAGGTGACGGAAAAAATCCAGTCCCTGTACGAAGAGCTTAAGGGTGAAGGGAAGACCGTCGGCTTTTTAGTCAGTGAAGAAGTGGGCAGCCATTTCCCGCACAAAAATATGTACGTCTGGGGTCATCATGACGATAAAGATGCCCTGGCCAACCAGCTCTATACAGGTCTGCTCTCTTTTGACAGTGACGTCGTCGATGTCATCTTAGCAGAAGGCGTCGATGATGAAGGGCTCGGCCTTGCTATCATGAACCGTATGAAGAAAGCTGCCGGCGGTCATGTCATCGTCGTCGATTAAGGCTTTTCCGAAGTGACAGGAAGATGTATAATAAAATTGAATTATACCAGCATACAGGGGAGGATCTAATGATGAAATTAGTACTTGGCGCCGACCACGGCGGATTTGAACTGAAGGAAAACATCAAAGAATATTTGAAAGAAGAAGGCATTGAATTTACCGACTACGGCACCTTGAGCGGCGATCGCTGCGATTATCCCGACGTTGCCAAAAAAGTTGCTGAAGCCATTGCCGACGGTACCTTTGACCGGGGCATCCTCGTTTGCGGCACCGGTATCGGTATCAGCATTGCTGCCAATAAGGTCCACGGTATCCGGGCGGCTCTCTGCCATGATACGTTTTCTGCAGAATACTGCCGCCGCCATAACGACGCCAACATTCTGACCATGGGCGGCCGCGTTATCGGACCGGGCCTGGCCAGAGAAATCGTTCGTATTTTCCTGTCCACCGGCTTTGACGGCGGCCGTCACGCTGAACGCGTTGCTAAAATTGCCGACATGGATAAATGAGGAAGGAGTATTCACACATGCACGTACAAGTAATGGATCATCCGCTTATTCAGCATAAAATCACGCTCATGCGCAAAAAAGAAACGGGGTCGAAAGATTTCCGCAACCTCTTAGAAGAAATCACCATGCTCATGGGCTATGAAATCACGCGGGATCTGCCTCTCGAAAATGTAGCCATCGAAACGCCGGTCGCTTCCATGACGGGCAAGCAGATCAGCGGTAAAAAACTGGGCATCGTCCCCGTTCTCCGTGCCGGCCTGGGTATGGTTCAGGGCATGCTCAACCTCATCCCCATGGCAAAGGTCGGTCATATCGGCCTGTATCGCGATCCGCAGACACTGGAACCGGTTGAATATTACTGCAAGCTGCCTGACGTAGAAAACCGCGATTTCATCATCGTCGATCCCATGCTGGCGACCGGCGGCAGTGCATCGGCAGCCATTACGCTGCTCAAAGAAAAGGGTATCAAGAACATTAAGCTCATGTGCTTAGTAGCTGCTCCGCAGGGGGTTCAGAAGGTCAATGCCGACCATCCTGACGTTCGCATCTATGTTGCAGCCCTCGACGATACCTTGAATGACCAAGGCTATATCGTGCCCGGTCTCGGCGATGCCGGCGACCGCATCTTCGGTACGAAATAAGCGACTTTTATTACGGCCTATATAAAAATCACCTCCCATTCCGAGAATGGGAGGTGATTTTGTCTGTTAATGGCCGCAGAGAGCGAGGCTTTGAATCGATTCTAATTCATAAGGCGTTTCCTGATAGACGATATTCAGCCAGTTGTGATAGAAGAGGTGGGCATAGCTGCACCAGGTGAAATACGGTTCTTTCGTATCGTTGTCGTCCGGGTAGTAGCCCTTGGGGACGGCGATGGGCAGGCCTTTTTTCTTATCCCGTATATATTCCTCTTCTAAGGTCCGCCGGTCGTATTCGAAGTGGCCGAGGACGAAGAAGCGGCGGTGATTCGGCGTGCCGATGATGTTGATGCCGTTTTCGGCGGAGCGGGATAAGATTTCCAGCTCCGCCGTATTGTAGACGGCGATATCGTCAATGGCCGTGTGACGAGACTGGGGAATGAAGTAGCGGTCATCGAAACCCCTCAAGAGCGGGTGATGCTTCTGGGTCAGTCGGTATTCGAAGATACCGAAGAGTTTTGACGGCAAATCCCGCTTTTCGATGCCGTAGTAGTGGTAGAGCCCGGCCTGAGCACCCCAGCAGAAGAGGAGCGTTGAAAAGGCATGGGTCTCGGCCCAGTCAAAATAGGTCTTCATTTCCGGCCAATAGTCGACGTCTTCAAAAGGCATCTGTTCTACCGGAGCCCCGGTGATGATCAGGCCGTCGTAATATCGGTCCTTGATGTCCTCGAATACGTAGTAATTTTCATCCAAGTACGAGGCATCGGTATGGGTGCTCTGATGCATTTCGGTGTGGCAGAAGTCGACTTCGACCTGGAGCGGCGAGTCGCCGAGAAGGCGGAGCAGCTGCAGCTCTGTCGGCTTCTTCAAAGGCATCAGGTTGAGGATGAGGATGTGCAGGGGCCGGATGTCCTGATGGAGGGCCAGCCCCTTATCGATGGTGAAAATCCCCTCGTCGTGCAGTTTTTCTTTGGCGGCAAGCCCGTCGGCAATTTTAATCGGCATAATCCGGTCCTCCCTGCGAAAAGATACTTAAATAGATTCCAGTGCGTTTTCGACGGCGGCTAAGAGGTCTTCAATGTTTTCGAGACCGATGGAGATGCGGACCGTACCGGGCGTAATGCCGCAGGCGCGCTGGGCTTCTTCCGAAAGCTGCTGATGGGTCGTCGAAGCCGGGTGAACGAGGAGCGACTTGGAGTCGCCGACGTTGGCCAGATCCGAGAAGATATCGGCGCTGTCGATGAATTTGCGGGCTGCCGTATAGCCGTCTTTGAGTTCAAAGGAGAAGATGGAACCTGTTCCCTTGGGGAAGTATTTCTGAGCCAATTTATAGTACGGCGAAGACGGCAGGGACGGATAGTTGACCTTGGCAACTTTGGGGCTGTTTTCTAAGAAATCAGCGATCTTCTGGGCATTGGCAACGTGGCGTTCGATGCGCAGCGACAGCGATTCAAGGCCCTGGATGAGGAGCCAGGCGTTGAACGGGCTGATGCAGGCGCCGAGGTCGCGGAGGGCTTTGGCGCGGATACGGGTGACGAAGCCGGCACCGGGAATATCTTTGGCGAAGTTGACGCCGTTATAGGACTGATCCGGCGAAGCGAATTCTTTGAAGCGGCCCGAAGCAGCCCAGTCGAACTTGCCGTTTTCTACGATGAGGCCGCCTAAGGTCGTGCCGTGGCCGCCGATGAATTTCGTAGCCGAATGGACGACGATGTCGGCACCGTGGTCGAGAGGACGGAAGAGGAACGGCGTTGCAAAGGTATTGTCGACGATAACCGGCAGGCCGTTTTCATGGGCAATGGCTGCGATGGCTTCAAAGTCGGGAATATTGATGGCCGGGTTGCCCAGGCTTTCGAGGTAAATGGCCTTGGTCTTGTCGTTGATGTATTTGGCAAAGGACTGCGGATCGTCGGGATCGGCAAAGTGCGTCGTAATGCCGAGGTGTTTGAAGGTTTCCGTAAAGAGTTCGACCGTGCCGCCGTAAAGGGTAGGAGCGGCGATGATTTCGTCGCCGGCGCCTGCCAAGTTGATGATGGAGTAGGCGATAGCCGATGCGCCGCTGGCCGTAGCCAGAGCTGCCGTGCCGTTTTCAAGAGCGGCGATTCGTTTTTCCAGGACGTCCTGAGTCGGATTGGTCAAACGGCTGTAGATGTAGCCCGGATCTTTTAAAGCGAAGCGGTCTTCTGCCTGCTGCGTATCTTTAAATACGTAAGACGTCGTCTGGTAGATAGGAACGGCACGGGAACCCGTCGTCGGATCCGGAACCTGACCTGCATGCTGCTGTAACGTTTCGAATTTGTAGTTTTTGTTTTCGCTCATAGTACATTTCCCCCTGATATCATAAAAAATATAATGTAGTATAAACTTGAAAGCCTTGTAATAAAAAAAGCTTCCATCCCTATGTAAGGGACGGAAGCACCGTGATACCACCCAATTTCACCTATCCTTCACAGGATAAGCCTCTTCAGGTACGCAGGCAAATCTTGCCCTCAATACCTTAGCACTGTAACGGGTGCGCCCGGACGGTCTAATTATTCGACCAGCCTGCTCGGAGTCCATCTTCCACGATGCTCTCTGCATTCCCTTTCACCAAATGGGAACTCTCTGTGCCAAATCCTATCGTGTACTCTTCTCTTCATTGCAACACTATCAAGTTGTTGACGTAAGTCTATCACCAAACAGGGGGTCTTGTCAAATGATTTTTCAAAAAAATTTCAAGAAATTTCAGGTTAAACGTTCTAATATAAAGAACCTGCTTTAATATATAATGATATATACGGTATGCAAAAGGAGCATCATGAATGATGCAGGGAGAGAAACGCCTCTTTAGACGACGATTGTCAAGACCTTATTTGAAAAAAATAAAATAATTGTTGACAAGGGACGGCAAAATCTGTAAAATAAATAAGTAAGCTTTTCACTTGGACTCCATTAGCCCCGGAGAAAGAGCACCAAAAGCTTGGTCAGTTAGTTAATCAGGGAGGAATTACACAGCATGAAAACTACATTTATGGCCAATGCAGGCAACATCGAACGTAAATGGTTTGTTGTTGACGCTGAAGGCCAGACATTAGGCCGTCTTGCTGCCGAAGTAGCTAAAGTTCTTCGGGGAAAACATAAACCTACTTTTACCCCGCATGTCGATACAGGCGATTTTGTAATTGTAGTCAACGCAGCAAAAGTTAAATTGACTGGTAAGAAGTTAATCCAGAAGACCTATTTCCATCATTCCGGTTATCCCGGTGGATCTAAATTCACTCAGGCCGGCCATCTGCTCGAAACACGGCCGGAACGTGTTGTAGAAATGGCAGTTCGCGGTATGCTCCCGAAAAATAAATTGGGTGAACAGATGTATCGCAAACTGAACGTCTATGCAGGTGCTGAACATCCGCATCAGGCTCAGCAACCTGAAGTTTTGAAGTTAAACATTCGCTAATTAATACCGGGAGGAAGATTTCATGGCAGTAGCACAGTACTACGGCACTGGCCGTAGAAAGACATCCGTTGCTAGAGTTCGTCTGGTTCCGGGTCAGGGTAACATCACCGTCAATAAAAAAGAATTGAACGCATATTTCGGTCGTAAAACGCTGGAATTGGTTATTAAACAGCCCCTCGTACTTACGGGTGTAACCGAACAGTACGACGTCATCGCTGACGTTAAGGGCGGCGGTCCGTCCGGTCAGGCCGGCGCAATCCGCCACGGCATCAGCCGCGCTCTGTTGGAAGTCGACAGCGATTTCCGTCAGGCTCTGAAAAAAGCCGGTTTCCTCACGCGTGACCCGCGTGAAAAAGAACGTCGTAAATACGGCCTCAAGAAAGCTCGTAAAGCTTCTCAGTTCTCGAAACGTTAATATTTTTCCAAGATATTTTCGTCAAACCTATGCAATTAAAAAGGGGTATCTCACAATGGGTTTCCATTCTGGGACCCCTTTTTTATATCCTTTTGCAGGGAAGCCCTCGGCTGGCAGAAAGGGTCCCGGTACCTTCGGTGCGGGACCTTTTTGGCGTAGATCAAACTGGTCTCAGAGCGGTAAAGATGATAAAATGGATAATAAAATAAATTATATCATTTTCGCCGCAAAGGGGGACTTCCTATGTTTACCTACTATATGCCGACGCAAGTGTTTTTTGGAAAAGACTGCATTGCCGAGTCTGGCCGAGTCTTAGCTGATTTGGGAAACCGGGCCTTATTGGTGACAGGCCGCCGTTCGGCCAAGGTCAACGGATCCCAAGATGCCGTTACCCGAAAACTCGATGAATTGGGTATTGAATGGCATCTTTTTGATGCCGTTGAAAACAATCCCTCTATCGAGACGATTCGCCGAGCGGCAGGTCTTGCTAAGGAAAAGAACGTCGATTTCATCATCGGTATCGGCGGTGGTTCACCTATGGATTCAGCTAAGGCCATTGCCCTTCTCTGCACGAATGATCTTGACGATGAACAGCTTTTCAAAGGGCCTTATAAAAAGCCTTTGCCCATCGTTGCTGTACCGACGACGGCCGGAACGGGGAGTGAAGTGACCAAGGTCAGCGTCTTGACCAATGACGAAGCCGGGACCAAGCAGTCTATCCATACGCCCTTCATCTTTCCTGCCTATGCTTTTGCCGATCCGACCTTTACGGAAAGTGTGTCCCAGAAGGTTACCATCGATACGGCCATCGACGCCTTGAGCCATGCTGTGGAAGGCTATATGTCGACCTTGTCGACACCCATGAGCGACGTTTGGGCTGAAGAGGCCATGCGTTTTATCGGTGTTCATCTGACCGATTTGAAGGGCGAGCTCAGCTATGTCATTCGAGAGGATTTGCTCTACGGTTCCATGCTGGCCGGCACGACTATTGCCCAGACGGGAACGACGATGATTCACAGCATGGGCTATATGCTGACCTATTACCGAGGCATCAGCCACGGCCGGGCCAATGGCCTCCTTTTCCCAGCTTATATGCGGCTCATGGAAGAGACCATGGCCGACAAGGCGGATCGAGTATGGTCCATCCTGGGACTTTCTGGGAGTGATGATTTTACGGCGCTCATGAATGATCTCATGGGGGATGTAGTCGGCCTTAGTGAAGACGAAATTGAACAGTTTGTAACCATGACCCTACCGACCAGCGGTATCAAGCATACGCCTTATGATCTGACGGCGGACGACTTGAAGACGATTTACAGACAACTGTAATCAGAAGCGGCCGGAGTCAGTATTAGGAGGAATAGTATGGCAGAATTATTAGCACCGGCAGGCTCTTTAGACAACGTGCTTACGGCCATTGATGCCGGTGCCGATGCCGTTTATTTTGGCGGTAAGAGCTTTAATGCCCGCCGCTTTGCACATAATCTCGACGACGACGAAATCGTCCGCGCCGTAAGAACGGCTCACTTATTTGGCGTAAAAGTCTACGTTACCGTCAATATTCTCATGGCTGACACGGAGCTCGACGATTTGACGGCTTATTTGCAGTCTCTCGATAGGGCCGGTGTCGACGGCATCATCGTTCAGGACCTGGCGGTGGCACTCCTCGCACGGCGCGTCGTGCCCAATCTGCCTCTTCACGGCAGTACCCAGATGACCGTTGCCGACTCAGACGGCGTCCGTTTCTTGGAAGAGAAAGGCTTTACCCAAGCCGTCTTATCCCGTGAGTTGTCTCTTTCGGAAATAAAATCCGTCTGCAGTCAGTCACCCCTGGCTATTGAAGTATTCATCCACGGTGCGTCTTGTATGGCTTATTCCGGCCAGTGCCTGATGAGCAGCTTCCTCGGCGGCCGCAGCGGCAATCGAGGAGCCTGTGCCCAGCCCTGCCGCCAGCCTTATACCTTGGTTCGCGACGGCAAAGAGGTCATGAAACAAGAAGCCTATGTGCTCAGCCTCAAGGATTTAAAGGCCCTCGATTATATCGACGACCTCCTCGATGCCGGCGTCACCTCTTTTAAGATCGAAGGCCGTATGAAGGGCGATACCTATGTCCGGACGGTGGTCACGGCGTACCGCAAGGTCATCGATGCCCATAACAGCAGCCCCAAGACCCGCAAATCAGCTCATGATGAAGCGGCAGCCTTATTGACGGCTGCCTTTAACCGAAGCTATCAGGATGATTTTCTCGCCGGTGCTGTCAATCGCCGGACCCTGACCGAGAAGAATCCGTCGGGCCGTCAGACGGCAGAGGACGTTCCTGTCGGCCTTACGCGAAAGATTCCTATTTACGCCCACGTCGAAACCGACAGCGATGATCGCCTCAGCCTGACCCTTTGGGATGAGAAGGGCCATACGGCATCGGCTACGGCGGACTTTCAGCCCCAGCCGGCGTCTAAGCGGCCGGCGACCGTTTCCTATATGGCCGGCCAACTGGGACGATTGGGCGAGACGCCTTTTACGCTGGAAGAGGTGACGGCTTGGGACGAAACGAAGATGATCCCGGCCAGCGTCCTCAATGACCTTCGCCGCCAGGCCGCAGAGGCCCTGACAGCGGTTATTCTGGACGATTATCAGCGTCCGGCGGCAGGACTCGTGGCCGACCGGAAGTTACCGGCGAAATCGGCTCAAAAGGAAAAGATGGAACTCGTCGTTCGTTGTGATACCGTCGATGCCGTCACGGCAGCCGCCGAAAATGGGGCAGATATTATTGTTTTTGGCGGCGAATCGTACCATCACCGTCCCTTCCTCAAGGAAGACTGGAAGGCGGCCCATAAGGCAGCTCACGATCACGGTGCTGCCTTATGGGCTGGAACCCCTCGCATCGTCAGCGAAAGCCAGAGAACGGCTGTACAAGGCGAACTTGAGCGAGCCGTCGCATCCGGCATCGACGGTATCTACGCCGGTGCCATGGCCGTCTTTACTATGGCTAAAAGGGTCGGCAAGGGTCTTCCCGTGAGAGCTGATTGGTCCCTCAATATCTTCAACAGCCAGGCCGCGTCAGCCTATGCTGCCCTCGGATGCAGCGGAATTACGGCGTCTCTTGAAGCGACGCTGCGCCAAATCCGCGACATGGCCCGCAAGAGTCCCTGCCCGATTGAAGCCGTCGTCGAAGGTCGGGTGGAAATGATGGTTACCGAATCGTGCGTCATCTCGTCCTTTGCCGGAAATGGAAAGAAGAAAGGCTGTCCCAATATCTGTCAAGGCGGTGCCTATGCCCTGCGCGACCGGCGGGCTGAAGACTTTCCCGTCGCGACCGACCAGTACTGCCGCAATCACATCTTAAACAGCCGCGACCTCGACATGGCGCCCTACTATAAAGATCTCCGCCGGGCCGGCCTTGCCGCTGTCCGCATCGAAGGTCGGGGCCGCAGCCCGAAGTGGCTGGCCGAACAGGTCAGCCGCTATCGCCGTCTTGTCGACGGCACGGAGACACTGGTGTTGGGAAAAGAAGACCAGACCGTTACACGGGGCCACTTCTTTCACGGAATTTTATAATACAGGAGTCACAAATAGATGAATAAACGAAGTATGAGAATTTTGGGATTCTACCAGGTCCAGCATATGCTGGTACGCCTGGCTCCGTCCCGCTTGTCTAAGGAAATCGCCCGCCGCCTGAAACCGGTGAGTGATGCCGATGTCATCGAGCAGCAGCTGACCGACACGGAAGAAGCCGTTCGCTGCACGCAGACTGAGACCGGTACGCCCTTCGGCGGTATCGTCGACATCCGGCCGGCCTTGGAAAAAGCCAAGCGAGAAGTCACTCTCGATGCTCGTGAATGTATAGATATATGGAATAACCTGCAGCATTACAACGAAATCGCTTCCTTTTTTGCCGATCGGGCAGGCGAATACCCGCGCCTGGCCGAACAGGCCGAAGTCATCGGCGATTTCTCGCAGCTATCCCATTCCTTTGCCACCGTTTTTGACAACAACCACCAGATTCGCGACAATGCATCGCCCCAATTGATGCGCCTTCGCAGCCGCATCGTGGAACTGGAACGGCAGACGAAACGCTACGTCAATAACGTCCTGCAAAATAAAGAGTACCAAAAGTTCTTTCAAGATGCCTTGGTGACTGTGCGAAACAATCGCTACGTCATTCCCATCAAGCAGGAATACCGCCATGCCTTTCCGGGCATCGTCCACGATACGTCGGCCAGCGGTTCGACACTCTATATCGAACCCTTGGCCATCGTCAACGCCAACAACGACCTGCAGTCAGCCCGCATTGAAGAAACGCGGGAAATCGAACGGATTTTCCGCCGCTTGACGGCTAAGGTCCAGCAGCAGTATCGCGACCTCTATGACAGCACCCTCTGCGTCGGCCAGTTGGAATTTATTTTTGCTAAGGCCCAACTGGCCCGGCAGATGAAGGCCTGCCGCCCCGACATTTCCAAGACGCGTCAGATTAAGCTTATACAGGCCCGCCATCCTCTCATCGATGCCAAATACGTCGTGCCCAATACGATCGTTCTCGGCGGCGACTATCGAATCCTCCTCATTACCGGATCCAACACCGGCGGCAAGACCGTATCCATGAAGACTTTGGGCCTCTTGGTCCTCATGCATCAGGCCGGCCTGTTCATTCCCGTCGAAGAATCGTCGGAACTGCCTGTCTTTCGCGACGTCTTTTCCGATATCGGTGACGAACAGGATATTTCCCAGAACCTGAGTACCTTCTCCAGTCACATGAAGCAGCTGGTCTATATCTTGAAGCACTGCGGCTCGGACGACCTCATCCTGGCAGACGAGCTGGGTTCCGGAACCGATCCGGCAGAAGGCAGTGCTATTGCCATCGCCATCTTGGACTCCCTCTATCAGAAGGGGGCCTACGTTATGGTCACGACCCATTACAACGACTTGAAAAACTACGCCTACAACACGCCGGGCATCGAAAACGGCCATGTCGAATTCGATATGGAAACCCTGAAGCCGACGTACAAACTGCGCATCGGTTCGGCTGGCAGCTCCCACGCTTTCAGCATCAGCGAACGGCTGGGCATGCCGCTTCCGGTCCTCGAAAAGGCCAAGGAACTGCGCAGCAAGGCTCAGGACATGGATATGGAAAAAGTTTTGACCCAGCTCAATGCCCAGGCTAAGAAGATGGATGAAGAACAGGCTGAACTTACGTATCGCCTGAAAGAAGCCCGGAAACTGGAAGACGACCTGCGCCGAGAAAAAGATAAGGTCACATCGAAGCGGCAGGATATCATCGATGCCAGCCGCCGCGATGCCGTCGACCTCAAGCGCAGTCTTCGCGTCGAAGCCGAAAAGATCATCCGTGAACTGAAGGCTCAGGCAAAGGAAGATATGACGGATCGCGAAAAGGCACGGGCCATTGAACAGGCCCGGCGGGCCATTCAGCAGATTTCCCTGCCGGAAGCGGAAAAGCCGCACCGCGATCCCATCGATGCCTCCAAGCTGAAAGTAGGGCAGCAGGTCTTCGTCAATACCCTGGGAAGTATCGGGACGGTCGAAGAAATGAGCAGCAAACAGCTTACGGTTTCTCTCCGGGGCATGACGGTCCGCGTCAAATTAAGCGACGTCAGCGCCCCTTATCTCGACGAATTGAAGAAAGAAAAGCAGGCTGAAAAGAAGGCTGCTGCCACGTCCTCTTATCGGCCCATCCGCTCGTCCCGGGTGGCGACGGAACTTAACATCATCGGCAAGACCTTCAGCGAAGCCCTGCCCGATGTCGAACGCTTCCTCGACCAGGCTCTCGCCGCCGGTTTTAGTCCGGTAAAAATCATCCACGGCAAGGGAAGTGGTGCCCTGCGTCGGCAGATCCATGCCTTTTTGGATGACCAGCCCTTCGTAAAAAAATATCAGCTCGATGACGTCGACGGCGGCGGTGCCGGCGTTACCTTAGTTTACTTCTGATGACTGCAGATTCCTCTGCCTTTTGGTGAATAACCGAAGGGCAGAGGATTTTTTTTGTAAATCTTTTGAGAAATCGATTGACAGGATAGTTGTAATATGATATATTACAACTATCCTAAATGTAACCAATTTAATTACAACGAAAAAGATTCGTTGAGTGTATTTTGTGAAACGAGAAAGGGTGTTGTATCATGACGAAAAAAATTGCTGTTGTTGCTGCCGGTGGAAAAGTGTCCCGCAAAGTTATTACCGAAGCCGTTAACCGCGGTTTCGACGTTACGGCTTTTGGCCGCAAAGCTGAAAACATGACTGATGCTCAGCATTATGTACAGAAGGATATTTTAGATTTGACGGCAGACGACCTGAAAGGCTTTGACGCTGTCGTCGACGGCTTCGGTGCCTGGACACCGGAAACCTTGCCGGATCATTCGACGACGACAGAACATCTCAGCCGGATTTTAAGCGGAAGTTCCACTCGCCTGCTCATCGTCGGCGGTGCCGGATCGCTCTTTGTCGACAAGGAACATACCACGGCCTTGTCGGATACACCGGACTTTCCCGATGACTATAAGCCTGTTGCCACGGCGATGGGCGATGCCCTTAAACTGCTGCGCCGTCACGACGACGTCAATTGGACCTATGTCAGCCCGGCTGCCGACTTCCGTGCTGACGGTGAACGGACCGGAAAATACATTTTGGCCGGCGAAGAATTCACCCTGAACAGCAAGGGCGAGTCCATTATTTCCTACGCCGATTACGCCATTGCCATGGTCGACGAAATCGAAAAGGGCGACCACATCAAACAGCGTATCAGCGTCGTCGAAGCATAATGAATTATATCGATTATATAGAAAAAGCTTCCATGAAGAAAAAATCCTTCGTGGAAGCTTTTTTGCGTATGAGCTTATGTTTCGGAAACGGCCGTAATTTCCTGGGCAAATAATCGTGCGTGTTCGGCTTTTTTATCGTCCATAAAGACCGTCTTATAGCCTAAGTGGCGTTCAGCAAACATAGAGAGATACTGGAGCTTCGAGTGTTTGCAGTAGCGCTTGATGCCTTCTTCAAAGAGGTCGGCTCCATGGATCGGTTTATAGCCGCAGGTGACGAAACAGGCGACCTTTTTGCCGGCCCAGAGAGAAGGGCCTACTTCGTCGCCGTAGTACTTGTTGAAGCTGTAGACGAAGCGGTCGAGAACGTTCTTCAGCGGTCCCGGACAGTACCAGGAGTAGATGGGTGTCGCCAGGACGATGAGGTCGCTCTTGAGGATGGCGTCTGCAATGGGCGAAAGCTCGTCGCGGCGGACGCAGGCAAAATGCTGCCAGTCCTGTTGACAGCCGCGGCAGGCGTAGCAGGGATCGATTTGATAGTCATAGAGCCAAAAGATTCGGTACTCATGGCCGAGACTCTTCAATTCGTCGCAGAAAGGGTCGAGACACTGCTTGGTGTTGCCGTTTTTTCTGGGACTGCTCATAAGAATGGTGATTTTCATCTAAATGTGGGCAGGATACTCCGACCTCTTAGGTCGGGGAGGTATGCCCGCTTCACCTCACTTTCTTAAAATACTAGAGTTTTAGTAACATATATGATATGGTGGTCTTGACAAAAGCAATATATTTTTAGAAAGGCAGGTGAGAAAAAGTGCCCGACTTAACCAAGACAATAAAACTTCGCCTCCATATTTCTCCAGAACAAGAAATTCTGTTTCGTCAAATGACGGAGCAGTATCGTCAGGCTTGTAATTTTGTGTCGCAATACATCTTCGACAATCAATTTAATTTGGCTTATCAAAGCCTCAACAAAGAACTATATAGCGATCTTCGTGATCAATTTGGGCTGAAGTCGCAGCTTGCACAATCGTCCATTAAGACGGCTATAGCTCGCTATAAGACGGTCAAGCAGCAGCTCTTCCAAAAGCCATACAAATACAAGGACCAAGATGGCAGCTGGAAATATATCCCTAAGACGCTCGAATGGCTTTGGAAGCCCCTCTTCTTCAAGCGCCCGCAAGCGGATTTGGTTCGCAATCGAGATTACAGCTTCGTGGATAACGGACAAAGCCTGTCTATCAACACCCTTGGCAAACGAACCCGGTGTACCTTTGAAGGCAAGCATTTTGCGGAATACCTCGATGGCTCATGGAATCTCGGTACGGCTAAACTGGTTGAACTCAAAGGCCTGTGGTATCTGCATATTCCCGTCACCAAAGCGGTTGAGTGCTTCCGGAAGGAGAATGTCCGTCATGTTGTCGGTATTGACCGTGGCTTGCGATTCCTGACTGTCAGTTACGACGAACAAGGTAAAACCGAATTTATTTCCGGGCGAAAAATTGCGGCCAAACGGCACAAGTTTCTCAAAGTCAGACAGCAGCTCCAATCCAAAGGCACAAAATCTGCAAAGCGCAGACTCAAAGCCCTTTCCGGACGAGAGAACCGTTGGATGTCTGATGTAAATCATCGGATTTCTAAGACACTCGTTACGAAATACGGTAAAGATACGCTGTTTGTGCTGGAAGATTTGACGGGTGTCAGCTTTGAAGCATCGAATCTCTCAAAAACTGCAAAGCAGAACTATGACCTGCGGAGCTGGACTTTCTATCAACTTGAGCAATTTCTGACCTACAAGGCTCACGAAAACCGCTCGGAAGTATTGAAAGTCTCGGCTAAATACACCTCTCAACGTTGCCCGAAATGTAGTACAATCCACAAGGAAAACCGTAAGCCTCACCAACACCTATATAGTTGCCAGTGCGGATACAAATCCAACGATGACCGTATCGGAGCTATGAATATCCAGCTTCTTGGTACGATGTGGATTGCCGGAGACAATCACCCTCGTTACGAGAGAAAAACAACTGCCTCGGAGTACATCTCCTTGGCAAAACGGGCATCGTCAACTGCCCGATGATGTAGGCAGAATTAGGGAGATGTTATTCTCAACATCGCTGCCACCTATGTTTTTCTGACTTACAAGCTCCCGCTTCTGTAAGTGGGAGTCGTTGACCAGGATTCCTTTCACAAAAGAAGGGACTTATAGGACAATATGGCTGAAGACGTCGCCGATGGCGTCGTGGAGGACGAGGTCGGCGGCGCTGTCCATGTCGGTCGTCGATTTATTGATGAGCACCAGTTTTTTGCCGCGGTAGTAGCGGACTAAGCCGGCTGCGGGGTAGACGACGAGGCTCGTGCCGCCGATGATCAGCATGTCAGCCTGGCTGATGTAGTGCAGGGACTGTTCGATGACGTCATTGTCGAGGCCTTCTTCGTAGAGGACGACGTCAGGCTTTATGGTGCCGCCGCAGGCATCGCATTTGGGAATGCCCGTAGAATCCTTCATATACTGGGCATCGAAAAATTTATGGCAGTGGGTGCAGAAGTTGCGGTGGACGCTGCCGTGGAGTTCGAGGACGTTTTTACTGCCTGCTTTTTGATGGAGGCCGTCGATGTTCTGGGTGACGATGGCCTTTAATTTGCCGGCTTTTTCCAGTTCTGCCAGCTTGAGGTGGGCCATGTTGGGCTGGGCGTCGAGGGCCAGCATCTTGTCGCGGTAGAAGCGGTAAAATTCTTCCGGCTGTTCCCGGAAGAAGGTGTGGCTGAGGATCGTTTCCGGCGGATATTTGTAGTGCTGGTTATAGAGGCCGTCGGTGCTGCGGAAATCGGGGATTCCGCTTTCTGTCGAGACGCCGGCACCGCCGAAAAAGACGATGTTGTCCGAATGTTTGACCATGTCGACGAATGTTTCAATAGCTGTCATAGAAAAAAACTCCCTTCGTTAGACTCCATAAGTATGTTTCAACAATTCCAGTCCCGCCTTGGTGCGGAACACTTTTTCTTTAAAGGTCTGAATGGCTTCGGGCTTCAGTTGGTCCTCATAGGCATTGACTAAGAAATCAGCTTCCAAGAGGATTTGGTAATCGGCGCCGTCGACACCGCTGTAGGTGTGATGATGGGCGATGAGGAAGGTGACCCTGTCGATGAAATGTGCCGGGGCGCCCAGTTCTTCGAGGATAGCCCGTGCCGGTGCCGGCCCTTCGATTTCTTGGAAATGGCCGGATGACGAACCGTATTTTTCTTCGGCCTTGTGAATGCCGATGTCGTGGAGGACAGCCGCCGTTTGAAGGATGGACTGCTCGTCTTCTGAGAGACCTTCCAACCGACCGATGGTGTCGGCATAGGCATAGACTTTCAGGAAATGGTGAATACGCCTGGCATCGCCCTCATCATAGGCAATCGCCTTTTGTATAACCTGCTCGATGGATATCATAACAACGCCTGCCTTTCTAAAGCCATTATACTACAATTTGAATGATTATAAAAATTATCCTGTGCTAATTTGTCAAAAACCATTGACAAAGTGTCCATTTATATCTTATGATTTTTTATAGGAATTGTTACATTTATTTATCATTTTTTATTATGGTTAGGAGTGGTTTTATGGTCATGGACGTCCTGAATTACCTTGACGATGTCCTTTATTATCCGATTTTAATGGTCATCCTCGTTGCAGCCGGCCTCGTTTTCTCGTGGAAAACACGGCTCATCCAGCTTCGTATGTTTGCTGAAAGTATCCGCGTCGTCATGGAAAAGCCGACAAAAGACGGAAACGTATCGTCTTTCCAGGCCCTCATGGTTTCGACGGCCTCCCGTGTCGGTACGGGCAACATCATCGGCGTATCGACGGCAATCTGCCTCGGCGGCCCGGGCTCGGTCTTTTGGATGTGGATTATCGCCATCATCGGCGGTGCAACGGCCTTCATCGAAAGCACACTGGCTCAGGTTTACAAACGCCGCAACGCCTTAGGACACAGCTACGGCGGCCCGGCTTACTACATTGAAACGGCCATGCATAACCGCGGTCTGGGCGTCCTCTTTGCCTTGTCCCTGATCCTTACCTACGCCGGCGGCTTCAACCTTCTCTGTTCGTTTAATATGCAGTCGACGTTCCTCGTGTACGACTTCTATGATCCTACGATGACGCCGTGGATTCTCGGGGCCATTTTTGCAGCCCTCGTCGGCTACTGCCTCACCGGCGGCGGCCAGCGCATCATCAAGGTCACGTCGGTCATGGTACCGGTCATGGGTGCCCTCTACATTTTGGCAGCCTTAGTAGTCGTCGTCGCTCATATTTCCAACCTGCCGCAGGTATTCTCCATGATTTTCGCCGATGCCTTCGACTTCGAAGCCATCTTCGGCGGCGTTTCCGGCTCCTGCCTCATTTACGGTATCAAACGCGGCCTTTACTCGAACGAAGCCGGTATCGGTTCGGCTCCGAACGCAGCAGCTGCTGCTGACGTCAGCCATCCTGTCAAACAGGGGCTGGTTCAGATGCTGTCGGTCTTCATCGATACCCTCTTAGTCTGCAGTGCTACGGCTTTCATGGGCCTCTTCTCCGGCGTTCCCATTGTCAAAGAAGCAGCCGGTGCCGCCTATGTACAGAGTGCAGCCTCTGCCGTATTCGGCGGATTTGGACCGCTCCTCATCACGGTCTGCATGCTCCTCTTCGGTTTTTCGACGCTTATCGGCAACTTATACTACGTCGACAACTGTATCCGCTTCATCCATAAAGGGGCTCCGTCTCAGAGCTTCGTCCATAGCTTCCGCATCGTCTGCATCGCCGTCGTATTCATCGGTGCCGGCATGTCTATGGCCGCCGTCTGGGCCATTGCCGACATCCTGATGGCCATCATGTGCTTCATCAACATCCCGGCCTGCTTTATCCTCAGCAAAGTCGCCGTCAATGCCATGAAGGATTATCAGCAGCAGCGTGAAGCCGGGCAGATTCCGGTCTTTAAAGCAGCATCTATCGGCATCGACGAAAGTACCGTACAGTATTGGAAATAAATCCTCTTGACAAATAGGGGGAGAGACCTTACAATACGCTTATATACAATGATAATTGTATTAAATAATTAAGCGTAAAAGCTATGAACAAGACGGCCGATATGGCACAGCCTTTTTAGCGAATCGGGGACGGTGAGAGCCCGGCAAAGGCTGTATATCGGCGGATCACTTGGGAGCTGCAGCTGCGAACCAGCTGCCGGGCCGCGTCGTTATTGCGCGTCAAAGCGGCTGCATCAGCAGTCAGTAGGGTGGTACCACGGTGATTACGTCTTCGTCCCTTTTTGGGACGGAGACGTTATTTTTTTTCACACAGACAGAGGAGGAAGCATCATGGATTACGGTAAGACTTTACATCTGCCTCAGACGGAATTCCCCATGCGCGGCAATTTGCCGAAACGGGAACCGGATTTCTTGAAATTTTGGCAGGAACACAACATTTATGAAAAACGCTTGCAGAAACGGGACGGCTCTCCCAAGTTTATTCTGCACGACGGCCCTCCCTATGCCAATGGCAAGATTCATATCGGCCATGCATTAAATAAGGTATTAAAGGACATTATTCTCAAATATAAGACCCAACAGGGCTGCTATACCAAATACGTTCCCGGCTGGGATACCCACGGCCTTCCTATCGAACACGCCGTCATTAAGGACACGGGCCTCAACCGCCACGAAATGACACCCCTCGACTTGCGGGCCAAATGCCGCGATTACGCCTTAGCCCGCGTAGAAGAACAGAAGAAAGACTTCATCCGCCTCGGCGTTCTCGGCAACTGGGAAAATCCCTATCTGACCCTTCGCAAACACGTCGAAGTCGCTCAGATTGGCGTCTTTGGCGAAATGGCCAAAAAGGGCTATATCTACAAGGGCTTGAAGACCGTTTACTGGTGCCCGCACTGCGAAACGGCACTGGCTGAAGCTGAAATCGAATACAACGATGATAAATCCTTCTCCATCTACGTTAAATTCAAATCCGTCGACGTCAGCTGCCATATGCCGAAAGACGCCGATCCGGACAAGGTATTTGCCCTCATTTGGACGACGACGCCTTGGACCATTCCTTGTAACCTGGCCATCAGTGCCAACGAAAATCTGGAATACGTCTGGGTTCGCGTCGGCGATGAATATCTCTTGATGGCTAAAGAACGGGTCGACGTTACCATGGAGGCCGGCAAGATTACGGACTACGAAGTCCTGCCCGACGTCATGACGGGCAAACAGCTCGAAGGCATGGTCTTCATGCATCCCTTCTATGACCGCAAGGTCCCGGTTATTCTCGGCGATCACGTCACCCTCGAAGCCGGTACAGGCCTCGTTCACACGGCTCCTGACCACGGCCAGGATGACTTTGATGTCTGCATGAAATATGAAGCCTGGGGCCTCAAACCTTTGGGTACTGTCGACGGTTCCGGCCGCTATACCGATAAGGTTCCCGGTTTTGAAGGCCAGTTCGTCTTCGATGCCAACGTACCGGTCATCAAGAAATTGGCGGAACAGGGCACCCTCTTTGCAAAAAGCACCTTCCGCCATCAGTATCCGCACTGCTGGCGCTGCAAGAACCCGATTATCTATCGGGCTACGGAACAGTGGTTTGCTTCTGTTGACGGCTTCCGTCAAAAAGCCCTCGACGCCATCGATACGGTCAAATGGATTCCGTCTTGGGGGCACGACCGCATCTACAACATGATCCATGACCGCGGCGACTGGTGCATTTCCCGTCAGCGTGTCTGGGGCGTTCCTATTCCAATCTTCTACTGCGAAGACTGCGGTGAACACATCATCAACGACGAAACGATTTCTCACCTCCAGGACATGTTTGCCAAAGACGGCTCCGATGCCTGGTGGATGTACGACGTCAAAGAATTGATGCCTGAAAACTATAAATGCCCTCACTGCGGCGGCACTCACTTCCGCAAGGAAAGCGATATCATGGACGTCTGGTTCGACAGCGGCAGCACCCATCAGGGCGTCCTCAAGCACGATCCGGACCTCGATTATCCCTGCGAAATGTACCTCGAAGGCTCGGACCAGCATCGCGGCTGGTTCAACAGCTCGCTCTTGACCTCCGTTGCCGTCAACGGCTATGCTCCGTATAAATCGGTTCTGACCCACGGCTTTACTGTCGATGGTGAAGGCCGCAAGATGAGTAAATCTGTCGGCAACACCGTAGCACCGCAGGAAGTCATCGAAAAATACGGTGCCGATGTCCTTCGCCTGTGGGTATCGTCTGCCGATTACCAGGGGGATATCCGCTTGTCGCCGAAGATTTTGAAACAGCTCTCCGACGTCTACCGCAAGATCCGCAATACCTTCCGCTATCTCTTGGGCAACTTGGCTGACTTCGATCCGTCGAAAGATGCCGTTGCTTACCAGGATATGACGGAACTCGATAAATGGGCGCTGCTGCGCTTGGAACAGGTCTTTGAAGAAGTGACCGATGCCTATGAAAACTATCAGTTCCACGTCATGTACCATGCCATCCACAACTTCTGCACCGTCGATTTGAGCGCCATGTACCTCGACGTCATCAAAGACCGCCTGTACACGGAAAAGACCGATGCTCCGATCCGCCGCAGCGCTCAGACGGCCATGTACATCATCTTGGATACGTTGGTCAAGATCGTCGCTCCGGTCCTGTCCTTCACGGCTGAAGAAGTATGGCAGAACATGCCGGCTGTCGACGGCAAGGAAGAAAGCGTCCTCCTTACGGATTGGCCGGAAGCCCACAAAGAATACTTGAATGCCGACCTCGACGCTCGTTGGGAACACTTCTTGTCCTATCGCCGCGACCTGACCCGTATCCTCGAAGGCGCCCGTCAGGAACACAAGATCGGCCATGCTCTCGATGCTGCTGTCACCATCTATGCCGATGGGGAAGACTATGACTTCCTCAGCACCTGGCAGAATCAGCTGGCCACCTTGCTTATCGTCAGCGAAGCGAAACTCGTCAAAGGCGAAGCTCCGGCCGATGCCGCAGCCGGTGAAGACCACAGCGACATGAAGGTCGTCGTCGTACCGTCGAGTGCCGAAAAATGCGAACGCTGCTGGATGCACACCGACACTGTCGGTTCCGATTCCAATCATCCGACACTCTGCGCTCGCTGCGCCCACGTATTAAGCGAATAAATTTTCAACCTTGAAATTTCCTTATCCGTAAGGAAGCCCGTGGTTGCCCCGAAATGGATAGTTTATGCCTGTCAATGACAGCATAGGCTATCCATTTTTTATGTTGAAATTTTATGAATTTTATTTTATAATAAATGAAGTGTTCTGTTATAATGCACATTTGTATTTTTGGAACGATATGTTCTATGGGAGGTTTTTGGTATGCATAGTTTATGGAGTGCCCTAAATCGCATCAGCTTGATCAAGCAGATCATCGTCGGCCTGATCATCGGCATTGCGGTGGCCATGAGTTTTCCCGCAGCTGCTCATGAGTTGGCCCTGTTGGGCGTCATTTTCGTCGGCGCCTTGAAAGGTATTGCTCCGGTTTTGGTCTTCGTATTAGTCGCTTCGGCATTGAGCCGGAAACAAGAAAATCATGAATCAAAAATTAAAGACGTCATCATCTTATATCTCATCGGTACCTTTTTAGCTGCTTTTTTCGCTGTCATGATCAGCTACGCCTTCCCGCTGACTCTTCAGCTCGACGTATCGGCTGCGACCAACAAAGCTCCTGAAGGCATTGCCGAAGTCCTGACGACGCTCCTTAAGAATATCGTCGATAATCCCGTCCATGCCTTGATGACCGGCAACTACATCGGTATCCTCGGCTGGGCTGTCCTCTTCGGCATCGCCATCCGCCGCGTCTCTGAATCGACGAAAGCCGTTCTCGACGACTGTGCCAATGCGGTCACGACCTGTGTTCAGTGGGTCATCCGCCTGGCTCCGCTGGGCATCATGGGCCTCGTCGCCGATTCCATTTCCTCCAATGGTATCGAAGCCATCGTCGGCTACGCCCAGCTTCTGGCTCTCCTCGTAGGGACGATGCTCATCTTCGCCTTTATCGTCAATCCGATCATCGTCTATGCCAAGCTCCGCAGAAATCCTTATCCGCTCGTTTGGAAGTGTATCTCGACCAGCGGCGTGACGGCCTTCTTTACGCGCAGCTCGGCGGCTAATATTCCGGTCAACATGGCCCTGGCCAAAGAACTCGGTATCGACCCCGATACGTATACGGTCACCGTTCCCCTGGGGGCGACGATCAACATGTCCGGTGCGGCCATTACCATTTCGATTATGACCTTGGCCGCTGTTCACACCTTGGGCATTGCCGTAGATTTTCCGACGGCCCTCTTGCTCAGCGTCTTGTCGGCTATCGGTGCCTGCGGTGCTTCCGGCGTTGCCGGCGGTTCGCTGCTCCTCATTCCCATGGCCTGCAGCCTCTTCGGCATCTCCAATGATATCGCCATGCAGGTCGTCGGCGTCGGCTTCATCATCGGCGTCCTTCAGGACTCGACGGAAACGGCCCTCAACTCGTCGACGGACATCCTGTTCACGGCAGCTGCTGATTTCTCTAAACGATCATAGAAAAGCCCTTCCGGCTATAAAAAAGCCCTCAAGAATCGGATTTCAGTCCGGTCCTTGAGGGCTTTGTCGTGGAAACTTTATTTAATGATGTAGGCGGCGACGATTTCGGCGTAGTAAGCCGTGTGGCTGTCGCGGTTGGCACCGTGGAAGCTGCCGTCGACGTCCTGGGGATAGAATTCGTCGTTAATATCTTTCGGCAAATCCGGGAGGTCCTGGTCTTTTTGGAAGAGGACCTTGCATTCCAAGGTCAGGGGCAGTTCCTTGATGCCCGGGACGGAGACAACTTCGGGATCTTCCAAGGTCAGACCTAATTTTTCAATCTTGTCGCCGTCGTGGCCGCTGAGGGTACCGGCTTTTCCCAAGATGGACCGGTCGAAGGCGCCGACAGGGACGTTGATCGTAAATTCAGGGTTCTTGGTCAGCTGTTCGTGGGTGAAGCGGTTCTGGCGGACGTAGACCGTAAAAATCGGTTTAGCCCATTCGATGCCTAGTGTGCCCCAGCCGATGGTCATGGTATTGACCCGGTCGCCGGCCTTCGTCGTCAAGAGGATACCCTTTTGTAAATTACGGAGGATTTCCGGTGCTTTTTCAAAAACATCAATTTTTTCTTTCATGGCAATATCTCCTTTTATATGAATGACATAATGGATAATTTGTTTTTCCTAGGATAAGAAGAATGATACCATAAACGGATAAAAAGGGAAAGTATGCACTTAAAAGTAAGGTACTACCCAAAAGGAAAGTGTTGTATTCTGAAGGGAAATGTTTCGGGGCATAGGGACGGGGAGTGGGTATAAAAAAACTGCCGCACCAAAGAGTGCGACAGCTTTTCATCTTATTTATCGCTTTCGGCGATGCAGTCGTTGAGGTCGGCAATGAGGGCATCGACATCGATACCGTGAGCACCGGCACCTTGACCGATCGTTTCAAAGTGAGCAGCCATGCAGCCGACGCAGCCAAGGCCGTACTGCTGGAAGATTTCAATGATCTGCGGGTGTTTTTGAACGGCTTCAACAATACCCGTATCTTTCGTAATCTGTGCCATAGTATATTTCCTCCTTCTTTGTCAAATACAACCCGGATGGTTTTGAAGGAACGTCCGGATTGAATCTATTATATCACACTTTTTTTATTTGTGTGAAGAAATACTCCGTTCTTCTAACAGCTGGCCGTCGGGGAGGTAGCTGCGGAAGGTCAGGCTGTCAGCTGTCGCTTCTAATGTCATGTAGTTGTCCGTTTCCGGCTGAGGGGCGACGTATTCATCGAGGCTGTGCTGCTTCCAGAGGCTGGGGTAGCGGACGTTGCCGGCGACGCCGGTGATGATGTACAAGGGGCCGCTTTCATCGCGCTGGAAGTTCTTGATATGGCCTCGGTTGCGGTAGGTGTGGAGATGGGCCGATAAGACGGCATCGACGCCGTACTGGTCAAATAAGGGCATCCACAACCGGCCTTCCGACGAGAATCCTTCTTCCCGCGGTTCCGGCCGGTTGGCGAAGCCGTACTGCAGGGGATCTTTGTGCATCAGGACGACCTTCCATTTCTTCGTCGTCTTAGCCATGTCTTCTTTAAACCAGGCCACTTCATCGTCATTTAAGGTCGGCTCGAAGTCGGCCAGTTCCTGGGCCTGGGTGTTGAGGACGACGAAGTGGATGTCTCCGTAGTCGAAGGAATAGAACTGATTCTGATATTTTTCCATATCGATGCGGGGCAGGGAGAAGAGGTGCGTATAGGCTTCGGGCATGCGCATCTTCCAGTCCGTATTGTACGTTTCGTGGTTGCCCATGATGGGTACAACGGGGATGCGGGCGATCATCGGGCCGACGGCGTCGAACCAGGCATTCCACTGGTAATGGGATTGGCCGTTATCGACGAGGTCGCCCATATTGACGAAGAACTGGGCATCCTGATTGTTCTGCCAAGCCGCTTGCGCCAGGGAGGCCCAGCCGCTGTAGTCGCTGGACTGGGAATCGGGGAAGATGAGGGCTTTGAAACTGCTGCCCTCAGCCGTCCGGAAAGGTGTCCAAGCGCTGCGCTTGTCGCCGTAGCCTACGCGATATTCATAGGCGGTACCCGGCGTAAGGTCGGTAACCGTTGCCGAGTGGATATATGTCGTCACGCCGTCATCGCTGAAGGCGTCGCTGGAAGCGGGGAGTTCCATGATGGTGTCGTCGTCGCCGGTCTTGCGGTATTCGACGACGGGATTGTCTTCTGCATAGTCAGACTGCCACATAAAGGTCCGAGACGTCGTGCTGTCAGCCGTAATGACCTGGCGGATATTCGAGGCATCTACTGATTCGGTCGGCAAGTAGTGGGCTGCGGCTGCTTTCGTAGCTCGAATGCCCCGTTTGGCGACGGCCTTCGTTCCCGGCAGCCAGAGGTAGGCTGCTGCGGCTGCAATGGCCAGGACGGCGACGATGGGGATGATGATTTTTTTATGGTTCCATTTCATAGAGTTCCTCCTATTCAAATATGTTGTAATTAGAGTTATTTTCATTATTGTAGTTATTATAGACTGTGGAGTCAACTCTAAGTCAAGAAAAACTTGACAAGGGCCTGTCTTCGATATAAGATAGATGCATCAAATAGGATATATAACGTCGATGAGCGGGAGCAAGTACCGTCATGACACCCTTGACAGCGAGCCGGTGGCAGTGGAAGTCCGGCAAGAGGCCATGATCGGGAATGGGCCCGGGAGATGCGGACTGAACGCGAAGTAGGTTCCGCCGGAAATTTTCACCGTTACCTTGAAAAGATGCATCAACAGGTGCATAAGAGCCGGGCCATATGGCCAACCAGGGTGGTACCGCGGAGCTGACTTTCCTTTCGTCCCTATGTATAGGGGATGGAAGGTTTTTTTTATGAATCAGGAGGTACCATTATGGCAGTTATTTTTTCCGGTATTCAGCCCAGCGGCAATCTTACCTTAGGCAACTACTTAGGCGCACTGCGCAACTTTTCTAAAATTCAGGACGGCAACGAATGTTATTACTGCGTCGTCAATCAGCATGCGATTACGGTTCCCCAGGACCCGAAACTCCTGCATCAGCGGACGAGGGAACTGGCGGCTATCTACTTGGCATCGGGCCTCGATCCGGACAAATCGACACTCTTCGTCCAGTCTGAAGTTCCCGAACACGCCCTCCTAGGCTGGATGATGATTACCTCGTCCTACGTCGGCGAATTGGAACGAATGACCCAGTACAAGGATAAGGCGGCCAAACAGGGCGACTCCATCCCGGCCGGTCTCTTGACCTATCCGCCCCTCATGGCTGCGGATATCCTCTTGTATCAGACCAATTTCGTGCCCGTCGGCGACGACCAGAAGCAGCATTTGGAAATTACCCGTAACCTGGCGCAGCGCTTCAACCGCCTCTACGGCGAAGACATCTTTACCATTCCTGACATCTACCTCGGCCAGGACGGCACGCGGGTCATGAGCCTCCAGGAACCGACGAAGAAGATGAGTAAGTCCGACGACAATGAAACGGCGACGATTTATCTCCTCGACGAACCGAAGGCCATTGAAAAGAAAATCAAGCGGGCCCAGACAGACAGCGAAAACTCCGTCCACTATGACAAAGAACAGAAACCGGGCATTTCAAACCTCATCGAAATTCTCTCGGCCCTGACCGACCAGACCCATGAACAGGTCGAAGCCGCTTACGTCGGCAAGGGTTACGGCGCCTTTAAAAAGGACGTCGCCGAAGCCATCATTTCGACGTTGGAACCGATTCAGCAGCGCTACCGTCAGTTGGTCAGCGAACCGGAACTGGACGACATCCTTGACAAGGGGGCTGCCAAGGCTCACGCCAAAGCCAGCCTTACCTATGAAAAGGCCTGCAAGGCCATGGGCTTGTTCCGTAAATAATTTCATCCATAGACATAAAAAAAGGCTCTTTGTCAAATATTGGGGTGCCAACTAAATCATCCACCGCGAATGGAC
>NZ_UQBH01000029.1 GCF_900539295.1 uncultured Megasphaera sp. | reverse complement strand
ATGAGGATGCTGAATCTAAATTTCAGATTGAATTGTCTCGAGTGTCCTAATTGGTATTGCAATTAACCCAATAAAATTTCAGCCCTTACTCCTTAACCTTCGCTTTAAACACCAGGGCCACGTCGGCATCGGAGCAGCAGAATTCCGCTTCCCCTTCCGGCTGTCCCGGAAGTGTCCCGCCATAGCGCAGGATATCGATATAGGGAAAGGCGCAGTGCATGGCCATGGGACAGATTTTCCCCCGGTCCGTATCATAATCAAAGGTCTCACCGATATGATGGCCGCGATGGCAGCCCATGGTTCCCAATTTTCCCGTAACCGTCAATTCGATCTTCGGTCTCTTTCCTCGTTCCATAAAAAATCTCCTTTCTCATATCTCCTAAAAAAAAGAAAGACGCGGGACGGGAAATCAACGATGATGTCCGTCCCGCGTCCACCGGGTATTCTATTAAATATTAAACAGCCGTCGGCCATTTTCTGTCGTAATACGGGCTGCTTCTTCCACACTTATATTGCGAAGGGCTGCCAGTTCTTCTGCCACATAGCGGACGTAGGCCGGTTCATTGCGCTGACCGCGGTGGGCCTGAGGCGTCAAATACGGGCTGTCCGTTTCGATGAGAATCCGGTCTAAGGGCAGGTTTTCAGCGACTCGTCTGGCCCGCTTAGAGTTCGGATAGGTCAAGGGGCCGTCAAAGCCGAAGTAAAAGCCCATGCGCAAGAGTTCTGCCGTCATTTCAAGGCTGCCGGAGTAGCAGTGGAAGACGCCGCGGATTCCCTTCCCGTATTGACGAAGGATATCCAGCGTATCGCCGTGGGCTTCGCGGTCGTGGATGATAATCGGCACGTCGAGCTCGACGGCGAGCTTTACCATGTCGATGAACACGGCCTGCTGAACGGATCGATCCGGTTCAGGCCAATGGTAGTCCAATCCCACTTCGCCGATGGCGACGATCTTTTTCTCACCGCGTACCCACTGACGAAGTCGCTCTGCATCGTCCGGCGTCGCCGTGGCCGCCAGCTCCGGATGAATGCCGACAGCAGCATAGACGCCGTCGCAGGCATTGGCCAGGTCGATGCAGGCACGAGACGTCGCCATATCCGTTGCCGGGCACAACATCATTTCAACGCCGGCCTCGGCCGCCCGAGATAATACCTCTGAGCGGTCTCCATCGTAAGCCTTGTCATTGATATGACAGTGGGTATCGAACAACATTACCGTACGCGGCTGCCGGGAGCCATGCCGTCGACAAAGGCTACCTGCAGGTTATCGTTGCCGTCAGAAGCAGCCAGGAGCATGCCCTTCGATTCAACACCGCAGAGTTTGACCGGCTTCAAGTTGGTAACGACGATGACACAATGGCCGATGAGGTCTTCCGGTTTATAGTACAGAGAAATGCCGCTGACGATCTGGCGCGTTTCCACCCCGAGGTCGACTTGTAATTTCAGCAGCTTTTTCGCTTTCGGAACCTTTTCGCAGGCTACGATTTTGCCGACGCGAAGGTCGACTTTGCCGAAGTCATCGATGGTGATTTCCGGTTTTACCGGTTCCTGAGCTGCCGGGCAGACCGGTGCAGCTTCTTCTTTCTTATCGTCTTTCGCTTCAGCAATTTCTTCATCTAAGTCATAACGCGGGAACAAGGCCTGTCCCTTTTCGACCTTGGTATCGGCCGGATAGAGGCCCCACTGCTGGGCATCCTGAAGGTTTGCCTGGGCAAAATCGCCAAGGCCGAGCTGATGCCACATATCAGCCGCACTGACCGGAATGAAGGGGCTGACTAAAGCCGCGATGATGCGCTGCGCTTCGATGAGGTTGTACAATACCGTCTGCAGGCGCTGTGCCTGATTTTCGTCCTTGGCGAGGACCCACGGCGTCGTTTCATCGATATATTTGTTGCTGCGGCGGATGAGGGTCCACACGTCGTTAATGGCGTCGTTGATCTTCATGTCATCCATGAGAGTTTCAAACTGTTTCGCCGTTTCGACAGCGCAGGCAGCCAATTCGTCGTCAACGGCTTCTTTGACCGTCGGGCCGGCTACGACGCCGCCTTCATATTTTTCGACCATGGCCAGGGTACGCTGCAGGAGGTTGCCTAAGTCGTTGGCAAGGTCGGAGTTGATGCGGTTGATAAAGGACGGCAGAGAGAAGTTGCCGTCTTGGCCGAGACGGATTTCTTTGAGCAGGTAATAGCGCAGAGCGTCGGCACCGTACCGTTCAATCAGGGGAATGGGGTCGACGACGTTGCCTAAGGATTTACTCATCTTGGTCCCGTCGACGATGAGCCAGCCGTGACCGAAGACCTTTTTGGGAATCGGCAGGCCGCAGCTCATGAGCATAATCGGCCAGATGATGCTGTGGAAACGGACGATTTCCTTGCCGACCAGGTGAAGGTCAGCCGGCCAGAATTTTTTGAACTTTTCAGGGTCATCGAGGTAGCCTGCAGCCGTTACGTAGTTGACCAAGGCATCGAACCAGACGTAGACGACGTGTTTCGGATCCCAAGGCACCTTGATACCCCAGTCAAAGGACGTACGCGAAACACAGAGGTCTTCGAGACCACTTTTAACGAAAGAAATCATTTCATTGCGCCGCGATTCCGGCTGGATGAAATCAGGGTTTTCGTCAATAAACTTCAGCCACTTATCGGCGTATTTATTCATCTTTAAGAAGTAGGCTTCTTCCGAAACGAGTTCCAACGGCCGGCCGCAGTCGGGGCAGATATGTTTGCCTTCGGGCAGTTTATTTTCCGGCCAGAAGGTTTCACAGGGCGTACAGTACCAACCCTTATATTCGCCTTTATAAATGTCGCCGTTGTCGTAGGATTTCTGCATCAGGGCCTGAACGACTTTTTCATGGCGTTTTTCTGTCGTGCGGATGAAGTCATCATTGGAGATATTCAATTTTTTCCACAACTCTTGGAAGAGCGATACGATTTCATCGACGTATTCGATGGGCTTAACACCTTTTTCTTCAGCGGCCCGCTGAATCTTCTGGCCGTGTTCGTCAGAGCCGGTCAGAAACAAGACGTCGTCGCCGCGCAGGCGGTGGAACCGAGCCAGCGAGTCGGCAATCGTCGTGCAGTACGTGTGCCCAATGTGAAGTTTGGCGCTTGGATAGTAAATCGGTGTGGTGATATAATACTTTCTTTTTTCAGACATGGGATTTCCCTCCTATACCGACAAATGAGCCGGTGTTATAAACTAAGCGCAGCCTGGTATACACTACGTTTGGGCACGCCGCACCGTCTGGCGACAGTCCGGACAGCCTCTTTCTTATCAACGCCCTGTTCCATCAGTTCCCGGACCAGGGCTGCATAATCAACATTTTCAGGATTGGCTTCTTCAGCCGTTTTCGTCATCCCTTCTACGAGGATGACGAATTCGCCCCGCGTTCCCTGCTCAGAAAGGGCAGCTTGAAGTTCGCTGAGTCTTCCGCGGAGATACTGTTCATATCGCTTGGTCAGCTCCCGGCAGAGGACGGCCTTTCGGTCGCCCAACACTTCAATCATTTCGCCCAGCACCTGACGGATGCGGTGAGGGGCTTCATAGAAAATGAGCGTCCCCTCATAGGCTTCAACGGACTGCAGAGCCGGCAGTCGATGTTTCTGCGTCTTCGGCAAAAAGCCGACAAAGGTAAATTTCGTCGTATCCATGCCGGAGGCGATGAGCCCCGTAAGGCCTGCATTGGCTCCCGGCAGGGGAACGATGGGAATATCCTCGGCCAGAGCCAGGCGAACCATATCGCTGCCGGGATCGCAGATAGCCGGCATGCCGGCATCGCTGACCAAGGCAATCATCAGTCCGTCTTTCAATTTTTCAATGAGCTGCGGCCCTTTTTCGGCTTTATTGTGTTCGTGATAGCTCGTAAGGGGCGTATCGATATCATAGGTCATGAGCAGCTGTTTCGTATGACGCGTGTCTTCAGCGGCAATGAGGTCGGCTTCGCGAAGGCAGCGCACCGTCCGGTACGTAATGTCTTCTAAGTTGCCGATCGGCGTCGGGCAAAGATAGAGCGTCCCCTTTTGAAAAACTTCCGGCATAATACTCCTTTCACAGAAAAAGACGGCTGACGAAGCGAACCGCCTTATCTTCCATATAAGCGCTGCACCGCGTCGCTGTAACTCCCATCATCATTATGGACGATGAGCGGCGGCAAGACGGAAAGGCCCTTGCCTCCGCCAAAGATGCCTTCGACGAGAAACAGCTTGGCCTCTTTATCCGAGCGGCCATGAATCATCTGCAGGACTTTGGGCTCAATGTCCCGTGCCCGCAGAGCTTCCAATATATCGGTCAATCGCTCGGTGATGTGAACCATGCGAAAGCGGCCGTGATACTTCAAGGCGTATTTTGCCGCATCGAGGACGTCGTCTAAGGACGCCGTCTCTTCGTGGCAGGCCCGGCGGATGCCGTCGACGTCGCTGTAGGCACCGCGGCTCTTTTCGCGATAAGGCGGATTGGCATAGACCGCTGCAAAAGCCCCGCTGGGCGACCATTCCCGGATCCGGCGATAATCTCCCTGTACGATGCGGATGCGGTCGTCGCGGCCGTTTAAGGCCACGTTGCGGCCGGCAATGTCAGCCATGACCGGGTTAAATTCGACACCGGTCAAATCCCGTGCACCGCGAGCCGTCAAAATCAAGGGAATAGCCGCCGTCCCCGTCCCCAAATCGAGAGCCGGTCCGCGGGGAACGGCCCCGAAATGGGCTAACAAAACAGTATCTATCGAAAAGCAGAACTGATCGTCCCGCTGAATGACCTTCATCCCGTCGAGGACCAGGTCATCCAATCGTTCATGGGGACCAAGCTCAATTTTCATGGTCCACTTCCCCTACATCAGACCAGGATACATTGATATTATGGCCTGATTCGAGCTGTACTTTGACAGTCTTATCTTTCATGTGAACCCGAAGGACCGTACCGACTCCTTCATCGGTCATGACCCGTTTGCCGACAGTCGGCGGCTTCTGCTGTTCACAGCCTTTCTGCTGGCAGTTGCAGCACTTCAGTTCGCCTGACGTATAAAGCTGGTTTTCATACCGCAGGCAGCACATGAGGCGGCCGCAGATACCCGATATCTTGGTCGGATTCAGCGACATGCCCTGGCCCTTGGCCATGCGGATCGACACGGGCTTAAAGTCGCCCAGGAAAGTCGCGCAGCACAAGGGGCGACCGCAATAGCCGATACCGCCAATCATCTTGGCTTCATCGCGAAGACCTATTTGGCGCAGTTCGATACGGGTCCGAAAGACGGAGGCCAAATCGCGGACGAGTTCGCGGAAGTCGATACGGCCGTCGGCCGTAAAGAAGAAAATGATTTTCCCCATGTCGAAGGTATAATCGACATCGATAAGCTTCATCGGCAGTTTATGTTTGGCAATCTTGGTCAGGCAGATGCCGAAAGCCTTCTTCTCCCGTTCCTTATTCCGCTCTACTTGGCGCAAATCCTTGGCCGTAGCCTTGCGGATAATCGGTTTCAAAGGCTGGACGACTTCTGCATCATCGACGTCACGAGGCTCGATGACGACGTTGCCGAATTCCATGCCCCGCGCCGTTTCGACGATGACTCCATCGTCCAAGGCGAGTTCGATATTATCGGGATCAAAATAATATATCTTTCCAGCAGGTTTAAAACGCACACCTACAACGATCACTTAAAATCCTCCTTTGAGCTGTATCGTCCGGATAGCCACATAGTCCCAAACTAAGCGGACATTTACATGGCGCGTCACCGCTTCCAGCGCTTCATTGAGCACTGACGACACGGCAAAGACGGCGTCATCCGTCCAGTACGGCAGTAATTCAGTCATATCATGGATATAACCTTTTAAACGGACATATTCCCGGCCGGCACCACTGCGAAGGACGGCCATGTCGCGCAGCAAGAGATTAATCCAGCCTAAGATTTCTGCCGTTTCTTTATCATTCAAATCGGCTGATACGACCAGCCATTTCGCATAGGGACAAGCATGTTTTGCCATAATCCTGAGAAAGTCCACGGCAAAGTGAGCCTTTTCCATTCCCCGGCCGTCGAGATAGTGCAAAACGGTGCTGACAATGCCGCCGCCCCATAAAATAGCGTCATCCAGTTGTTTCCCTTCTGCACGGCCCAGCTTTCGCAGCCCGTCCCGCAGCTCATCATCGCCGACGGGATCAAAGGAATAAGTAACGCAGCGCGACAGAATCGTCGGCAGCAGCAAATCGGGCTGATCGGTAACCAAGATAAAGCAGACGCCGGCCGGCGGTTCTTCCAAGGTCTTCAGCATGCGGTTGGCAAATTCGACATTCATCGTTTCCACATGGTCGATGATGCAGATTCGGCGTCGGCCTCGTTCCCCCTGAAGTGCCAGTTTTCCCTGAAGCTGTCGAAACTGGTCGACCTTCAGCATAGCTCCTACGGGGGCCAAATAAAAGGCGTCTTCCCCGTCGGCTACAAGGGCTTCATCGGAGTCCTGATTCAGGTCTCGAAAGACGGGGCGACCGGCCAGGGCCGAGGCAACGGCGACGGCCATCATGGTCTTGCCGACGCCGGCAGGGCCGGCAAAAATCATGGCGTGAGGGAGGCGGTCTTCATCAATAAGACGGGTCAATTGCGACTTCAAACGGCCATGGCCGATGATGGCATCAAATACGGTCTCATCCATGATTTTCACCTCCCTATTAAGAAATACCTTAATAACTTATTATATTAAAAAATCCCGATAAAGTCTAGTATTTTCAGTACCTGCCCGGACTGCCTAAAGACGGTGTGAGCCGGTTGTCTGACAGGATGTCATTACCCCAAAACGCTCCGATATACATCGTCATGAATGGCCTCGATGGTCCGAAGCTTTCCGCCTTCCGTGCAGGCGATTCGCGTCCATCCATATCGGACTGCCAATTCGTCGTAAGCGGCGTGGCATTTAGCCAGGAACTGCCCGTTTTTCTCATGGATATCGCCGGTCTCACCGCCCGTCTTTCCGACGCGGTCAGCCATCAGTCCCAAGGTCACATCCAAGGGTACATCGAGGAGAAACACGGCGTCCGGTTCGGGCAGGCCCATCTTGCGAAATTCAAAATCTTCCAGCCAGTCAAGGTAGGCCTTCCGAAGAGACGCATCATCGATCTTAATCATCTGATAGAGCATATTGCTCGTCGTGTAGCGGTCGGCAATGACGATGCCCCCTTGATCATAAAAGGCTTTCCACTTCATTTGATAGGAAGCAAAGCGGTCGACGGCAAAAAAAGCCGAAGCCGCATAGGGATTGACGGCGTCGGCATTGCGGCCGAAGTCACCGCGCAGGTACATCTTGACCAGGGCGCTTGAATCGCTGTCATAATCAGGATAGCTCACAGCCATGACGGGATAGCCGTCCTCTTTTAAATGGTCCGTCAGCAGCTTAGTCTGTGTCGCCTTGCCGCTTCCGTCGCCGCCTTCAATAATGAATAATTTCCCCTTCATGGGCCTCCTCCTTCTGCACGCTTATTTCCGTTAAGGTCCCGTCAGCCGGGCCGTTAGGTTTATAGCCGTGCTCCATCTTATAGCGGATATACCGTTGGCAGTCCTCAGTAATGATTTCACCAGCGGCCAAAGCCGGAATGCCCGGCGGATAAAAGGTAACCGTTTCAGCAGATACGCGGCCGCAGGCCTTACTAAAAGGAATTCGTTCCGTCTCGCCGTTCCAAACCGTTCGTGGTGCTGCGGCAACCTGCGGACTCGGCAGCGGCGGCTCCTCGTCGGGAGAGGTCTGGCAAAGGGAGCGTCCGTCAGCCACAGCACGGCAGGCATCGATCAGAGCCTGTGCCGTTTCCATCGTATCGCCCAGGGTAATCAGGGCCAATACATGATTGCCGGCGACCAACTCGACTTCGATGCCCTGTTGACGCAAAGCCATTTCGGCACTTCTTCCGTCAAGGCCGACACCGGAAAAATCAATGGTAATCTTCGTTTCATCAAAGCCGGTGACGACGTTGCCGTCGATGATTTCCCGGCCAAAGGACGACAGTCCCGGGATAGCATTGATTTCCCGGCGCACATATCGGGCCAGTTCCAAAGCCCGTCCCAACAGCGCTGCGCCATGAAGAGCCAGTTGCTGCCGTGCGCTGTCGAGGGATGCCAAAAACCAGTAATGAGGACTCGTCGACTGGACGACGGCCATGGACGCGGCCAGTCGTTCCGCCAAGGGAAATCCCCGGCGGCAGTGAAGCATCGACGTCTGCGTCAGCGAACCGGCCAGCTTATGCGTGCTTTGAGCCACGCAGTCAGCGCCGCACCGCAGGGCCTCTTTGGGCAGATCCGGTTGAAACCCCAAGTGGGCCCCATGGGCTTCATCGACGAGGACAAAGAGCCCTTTTTCATGGGCATAGGCCGCCATGGCCTCCAAATTGCCGGCGATTCCGTCGTAAGTCGGATAGGTAAAGACGACGGCCTTAGCTGCCGGATGGGATTCAATGGCTTTTTTTAAGGACGATACGTCAGGCCCCAGCGATACTTGGTGCTTTTCATCAAACAGGCTTTCCATATAAACCGGCACGGCGCCGCTCAAGATAAGGCCGCTGATGACGCTCTTATGGGCTTCACGGGGGATGATGATTTCATCGCCGTCACGGCAGACGGCCAAAATCATAGCCTCGATACAGGCCGTCGTCCCATTGACCGAAAAAAAAGACCGTCCGGCGCCATAAAGGTCGGCAGCCAGTTCCATAGCCTCTTTCAAAGGGCCTTCAGGCTGAAATAAATCATCTAAGGCATACATAATGCCCAGGTCTCTCGAAAGGGCCGGACCAAAGAGTCCTGCCTGATACTCCGAAATCCCCTGCCCCAGCTTATGGCCCGGCGTATGATAGGCCTTCATTCCCTGGCGGCAGTACGCTTCTAAGGCTTCGACAAACGGCGCCTTCTGTTGTTTTTCTCTATTCATAAATACCTCATATATGGTTTAAAAAGTCTCGCAGCAAGGCGTGACTCTTTTCATAAGAAAATTGTTTCATCTGTTTCAATGAGCGCTGCAGCGATTCTTGTAGCCGGTAATCAGACAATTCTTCCGGCTTCACCCAGCGATAGTCCCGATGTTCATCCGACACGGTAACGCAATCAGAATCAGCCATAGCCGTGAAAATAACACCGTTCAAAAATTGGCCGTCGGCCTTCTGATAGCTCCAAATACCGGCCGGTGCTTCCAGGGTAATGGAAAGTCCCGTTTCCTCACCCACTTCCCGACGAAGGCCGACTTCAAAATCTTCATGAAAGAGCAGTCCGCCTCCGGGAAATTCCCAGTGATGCAGGCCTTCTGTATCATTTTTCTGCAGCAGCAGTAGTTTGCCGTCATGAAAGACCATCGCTTTGACGCTGAGTCCCATCAATACGTTCCTTTCCTGAGCCATAATATCAACTCCTTATCGTTACTTCGCCTACAGTTTGGAATTTTTAGATTAACTTTAATTATATCATATGGGTAAATGGGCTGACAGCAAAATCCATACAGGACAGAATCCCTTTTATCTGTCTTATTTACACCATGTTATATATAGGTTAAAATTATAGTACAGTTTACTTTGAGGAGGTCTTTTTATGACTACCAAACGCGTCCTTGCGATTCACGATTTATGTTCCTTTGGCCGCTGCTCGCTCACGGCAGCGATTCCGGTCATCTCGGCCATGGGCTTCCAAGTCTGCCCATTCCCGACAGCCATTTTCAGCAATAACCTGACCTATGGCGACTTTACCTTTTCTGATTTCACGCCCCATATGACAGAATTTATGGATAAATGGCAGAAATTAGGCTATGAATACGATGCGATTTACAGCGGTTTCCTTGCCGATGCCGGTCAAATAGAAGTCGTTTCCGATGCCATTTCCCGCTTCGCGAAAGAAGGCAGCCTCATCGTCGTCGATCCGGCCATGGGCGATAACGGCAATCTCTATCCGGTATTCACGCCGGCTATCGTTCCGGAAATGCGCAAACTCATCGGCAAGGCTACGGTAATTACCCCCAATTATACCGAAGCCTGCCTCTTAGCCGATATTCCCTACAGCGATGCCAAACCGACGACAGCGGAAATGCTTGACCTGTGCAAGACCTTGTCCGATATGGGGCCGAAGAAAATCGTCATTACCAGCGTCGCCTCAGACCATGATACCAGCAAAATCGTCAGCTATGATACGACGACAGCCTCCTTTGACGAATACCCCGTCTATAGCCTTCCCTTCACGACCTGCGGGACCGGCGACCTCTTTACCAGCGTCCTTACGGGCTCCCTGCTTCAGGGCACGATGCTCCATGCAGCCATCAAAAAGGCCGCTGATTTCCTAAGCTACGCCATCGAATACACCTACAAGTCCGGCAGTGACCCTCGTGAAGGCGTCCAAGTCGAACCCTGCTTAGGCAAGTTGCTGAAAAGCGAATTGTAAACCGATATTCAATTACATAAGTTGACCTTAAAGGCACTGTTTGCTATAATACACTTTGTGTAACGAGTCCTGTATTTTATAGTAAGGAGTGCTTTTGTCATGTCTGAGTCACGTGAAAAGACGATGCGCCTGACGCACATCGCCCTGTTGATTGCAATGAACTGTATTTCCGCCTATCTGATCATTCCCCTGCCCTTTTCCCAGTCGCCCCTGGCCCTGCAGACCCTGATCGTAAACTTAGTAGCCTTCCTCTTGCCGCCAAAAGATGCCGCCATCACCATGCTGGCCTATATCGGCATCGGCCTCATCGGCGTCCCCGTATTCACTGGCGGGACCTCCGGACCGGGCAAGATGTTCGGCCCTACAGGCGGCTATATCTGGGCCTACGTCGCTGCCGTCTACCTCATGTCACTCTTAAAGGGACATACCTATAATTTCAAACGCTATTCCCTGGTCGCCATCGTCATCGGCATTCCCGTCATCTACCTCGGAGGCGTCCTTCAGCTCCACGGTGTAACTGAAATGCCTTGGAGTGCCGTCATTACCAGCGGCGTTCTGCCCTTCATCCCCTTAGACATCGTAAAAAGCATCTTAGCAGCTGCCTTGGCAAGACCGCTCCTCGATATTACGGCCATAAAAAATGCAGTACCCAAAAATTAAGCCTTTTAAAGCAAAAAGCCCATCGCGAGATGGGCTTTTGTCGTATTAAAAATGGCTCCGTGCAAAAGTTCCTATTTCTTGTAATGACGCAACGGAAGCGTCGAGGTCCGGCAGGCAGAGGGCAAAGTCATGAGGCATATCGGGATAGACAGTCATCGTGACTTCAACGCCGTCGTCGACGGCTTTTTCCATAAATTTCTGATTTTCCGTCAGGAATATTTCATGGCCGCCGGTCTGAATGAGCATCGGCGGCAATCCCTTTAAATCGGCATGAATCAGCGACAATCGCGGATCGGTCTGAGAAAGCGTCCCGGCATAGGCCGGCTGATTGACAGCCTTATTGAGCGGCGTTCCACGGCCTAAAATCTTATCTTTACGGTCGTTATAGGTCCGCGAAGCCAAGTCTGTACTGAAATCCGTCCATGGCGACTGGAGGACTAAGAGACGGGGCAGTGCTTTTTGATGGTCCCGCAAAAAAAGGGTAAGGGCAACGGCCAGATTACCGCCAGCCGAATCACCGACCAATACGATGTTTTCTGCCTTGACGCCGCGGTTCAGCAGATAGTCGTAAGCCGCGACGGCATCGTCAAGAGCCGCCGGATAGACATGGTCAGGTGCCAGCCTGTAATTGACGCAGTAAGCTTCTTTGGCATCCATCAAGGCCGCCTGCTTCAAAGCCATGATGCGATGGCCGTCACTCATGCCGAGAACATAACCGCCGCCGTGGAGCTGTAAGAGCACCTTATCGGAAGAAGATTTCTCATTCGTATACTTTTCGACAACGATACCGCTGACGGTCACATCCTGCCGCTGCCAGCCATCAGGCAGGACGAAGGGCTTCTGATTGCGGCCGGTAAAGAGGTCGCCTGCAGCCCTTTCAATATATTGCTGCTGAGCCTGTCGATCCAAGATCAGGCCATGTTGCGGCAAGTAAAGCCCTTCAGCTGAAGCCGTCAAGTTCATGGCAATCAGGCAGGCGCCGATCGCTGAAATCTTCAGTACCTTCTTGTTTAACATAGAAACACTCCTTCGTCCAATGATGACAAACAATCCCTATATGTCCCTATTTTATCATTGAATGGCCGCTCTAAGTCAAGACAACAAGCATAAACGCCGCCCTTCTTCCCCAAAAAAAGAAGCGCCTCACACCGGTGTGAGACACTTCTTTTCCTCTTTTTAGAGAAACAGGACTGCAACGTGCTCGATTATCATAAAAGACTAAGCTGTAATGTCCTGAATGCGGGCAATGAGCTTTGCTGTATATTCCCGAGCGGCCTGTCGCTGCCCTTCAATGGCCTGTTCATCATCGCGAGTGGTATAACCGACACCATGGATGTAGAGTGCCCCCTGGTAATCGAGACCACAAAGGATTGCCGTTGCCGGGAACATTTCAAGCATTTTGTTAATATCACCAATAGATCCTTCGCCGCCGGTATAAGCTTCTGCCGGTGCGCCGGTCGTGAATGAGACGAGCAGCTTTTTCCCGCCAAGTTTTCCCGTAGAACCATGGGCAAAGCCATGAAGGAATACTTCGTCGAGCCACTTCTTCATGAGCCAGGGCAGGGAATACCACCAGAAGGGGAACTGCCAGACGATGAGATCGGCTTCCAATAAAGCCTTTTGTTCATCTTCGACATCGATATTCGCCGTCGGGTAGAGCTGATCCAGCTTGCGAATTTCAGCATCCGGAAAAGCCTTTTCAAGCTCGTCCAAAATCGCCTTATTGGCAACGGACGTCGAGAGATCAGGATGACCGGAAATAATCAAAGTTTTCATCGGACTCTTCTCCTTTCATGGATAAAAAGAAGTACAAAGTCTAGTTACTGACTGTTTTTTGCAGCCCATTCCTTCAGTTCATCGGCAGATACGTTACTCGGGAACCGTTTTCCCGCCGCGACGTCTGCGCCCGGTGCCAAGGCCTGCATGTTCTTGCCGGAGTCGCCAATAGGGCTCATACCGGACGTAGCGAAAGGAACGACCTTCTTACCGCTAAAATCATAGCTTTCCATAAAAGTATCGATAATGGACGGTTCCCGATACCACCAAACGGGAAAGCCTACAAAGACCAGGTCATACTGATCCATATTATCGACCCTTTCGGCAATAGCCGGACGGCTGTCGGGATCCTTTGATTCTACGGAACTGCGGCTTTCCGAATTCTGACAATTAAGGTCCGCCGAGCTATACGGCACTTCCGGCTTAATTTCAAAAAGATCGGCGCCAATCGCTTCAGAAAGTTTTTCGGCAACCTTTGCCGTCACGCCGCTGGCGCTGAAATATGCGACTAATGCTTTATTCATTATATCTTCCTCCTCTATTATATCTAATAGGATACTTGATTGGTCAATGATAGATTTTTCATATCCGTCATGGCGATCATATCACCACTTAAAATCAGTCTATCATTCATGAACATTCATGTCTAATACCTATCACAAATTGCTGGAAATATGTATTATGTATTTCTAATAGTGCATTCCTCAAAGAAGAAAAATCGCCCTTCTTTAGAAAATAAATTATTTCAGCCCAGCATTCTGAGGAAGTTCATAACTGCCCTTCCGACAAATGAAAAAATCCCTGCAACCAGAGGTTGCAGGGATCGTAATTTCAAAAGTGAAATTATTTGAGTTCTACTCCATCGGCATTTCGTAAAAATAAGAATGGCTTCACTAAGCCATTCTTATGGCATCAGTTTTTCAAAATCAGCCTCATTTTAGCAGTTTTCAAAAAAAATAGTATCATTTGAGTATCACGCCCCGGTATTCTTTACGATCCATCAGCATGCTTTTGCCATTCAATCAACGGCATTTTTCTGATAAAGCTTTTCTCGATTTTTTCATCGGCGATAGCAAAATACAGATTTGCAGATGACCCACCACTTTAAGTTTTTTCAAAAATGTCGCTAGTAGATTTTTACCGTCCTTCCAAATCTTTCGGGTTAAAGATCCCCCAACGGATTCAGTTTCCGCTTATGTTCTAGCACCTTTCAACAATGGTGTCGTAAGCGGCGAATCCATATGAGTGTCTGGGGACTGCATAGGATCAAATACTTCCGGAAGAGGCATTTGCGGCCAAAATTCCCATAATTTTTCTTCTTTTATATGCTGTCTTTCTTCTTTCATTACTTCTGCGGTAACATCAACATCTGCATGCATAGGGACATTCATTTGAGGTATAACTTCCACAGTATAAGGCGGATTATCTTTGCGCTGTAATGTAACAGACAAGGGAGCATTTCCATACGTCAGCATGTATTCCACAGAATAGTTTTTGCTTGCCTTTAGATCTATACCATTAATTGATAATACTTTATCACCATGTTGTACCATTGCTAGCTCTGGATGCTTAGTTAAATTCACTGTGTCAATCGTCGGATTACTTTTGTTATATCCTCCGTTTAATGCGATTCCATAATCCGCAAATGGCACTAAGTGCCTATACGTCATTGCAGCGGCCTCCATGCCAATATTTTTTACTTCGTCATCTACCAGAGTTGAACAGTAATAGCCATACTGGGTATTACCTATGCTCCAAAAATCCATATCCATCCAGACCCCGCCAGATACCTCTTTAAAAGTTGCCAGCCCATGACCGCTTTGGCCTTCCAGCAAAAAAGCAATCAGCGGCAGTTTCGTGCTCATTAGATAATGGCAATTTCCTTTGCGATATATTTTACTATTCCCTATTTTAGAAGGCCAGTTCAAATAATAAGCAAATGTATTACGTACTTGTTCTAACGAAACATTAGGATAAAATATACTGTAAAATGGCCCATATGGCTTGGGCTCTTTTGCTTTATCTTGCGGCAGCATGTTTCCTGTCAGTTGTCGGGCACATGCCAACAGACGCTTGGCGGTTACTGTATAATATTTTCCGTTCGGACGATGCAGCCGAATCTGGCAGGAATCTGGATCGGGTAACTGTATCCACTCATTTAAATCGACCGTATACCATCGATCTTCACCGATTTGGGATGTAGGAATAGGAATGCTCGTATCCTCAACCAGAAAAACAGATTTTCCTTTTGGAGAGCGGATTTCCACCTTATCATAGTCAGAAGGACCCCAAATACGGAGCAGCGTCTGTGTATTTCCGTTCTTTTGAATCTGCTGTAATTCTACAAAATAATACTCGTTATAATCTAAATGTTCCCTGGCAAACACAATGCTCGAATCATTCTGATGTACTATACCAAATACTGGCGGATTATCTCGTGTAGAGTACCCCATGACCCAAAAGCACTGCATCATCATAAAAACCAAGAGTCCCCATAGAATAAAAAGCCGGCGTCTCATAAAAAAACTCTCCTTTTACAAAACCGTACCAGCAAAAGCATATCTTACAGTATCTGCTATCATAATATGCTTTTGCATTGTACAACCTCACTACCATTACTGAATTAGAAAACTGCCTACTATCGTAAAACAGAAAAGAAACATTTTCTAAATAAACCACTCCTTCAAAATAAGGGCAAATAAAGCAATGATTAGATATTTTGCCGAATTCTTTGTCATATTCATTATCTTTTTATATTTTCTTTCATCATTTTGGTATTTTGCCAAAATACCATCACTATAAATCACAAGCGAATATCCCATGCAAGTTGATATCAACAACCAGGGGGCATATTTTGCGGCATAGTAAAATGAATACACACATCCGAACCATGAAATCAAAGTTATAAATATTCCTAAAAAAAAGGGAATACTATATTGATAAACACGCAACATTTTTTTATCAAAGTTTTTCTGCAACTCTGTTTTTAAAGCATATAAAAAGAAAGCTGAAAGCCCGCTGATTATAAGTATTTCTTTAACATTATGAATAGAAATCATATATTACCTCACTTATTAAAGTCTACTCGCTTTTTCTCTTCTTCTGCATCATTTTTGTCTATCATGGTATCAGCCCCTGCTGCAAATAAAGCGGACATAATATCAGGATTGGTCTTGGTTCGTTCACTATTATATTGACCAAATTTCCCTACACCCGCAGAGAATATTGAGTTCAAAACAATCTCTTCAGCACTTTTACCTTGCATATAATCAGTCACAACACCACTGCCAGTAATGGCTGCCGTCCCTAAATGAGATGCACCATATTTTCCGCCTATACGATTCAATGCCTGTTCTAACAGAGCTTTGCTTACATTCTTTGCATATAGAAACGACGTATCATTCGAATAATCAGGCTTATTATTATTATTGTGCTGCTGGCTCTGTAACAGTAAATCGGCCAAGTCGGACGGATCGGGCGTATTGTTCGGCGGCATCATTTCGGCTGCTGTCACTCCAGAAGAAATACCCGGATTTTTTATTTGCGCCGTCGTGTATTCACCGATACCGTCTGTGACAATAACTTCTCCCGTTTTCCGATTCACTCTGTCATACCGTGCATGGATACCACCCGGCAATACCCAATCATTTAGTTTAACCGTTTCTCCCGTATCATTGGCAATACCAATAAGGTGTCCAAATTCATCACGCTTTCCGGTAGAAGTAGCGGTTCGATCGCCTCCTATATTATATTGTTTGTCTAAATACGCCGTATTTCCGTTTGCATCAACACCATAAATCCGATTATATTGATCGATACCGGCAATAGTATAAATGTCTCCTCCTGCTTCAAATGTATTCGTCTGTTGATAGGTTCCATCTGAATAGGCCAGAACTCGCACCCCCAGTCTATCTGTTTCATAATGACTGGTAACAATGGGTTCAGCCGGGGTGGTTTCGCCAATTTCCGATGGTTCATCGTATGACACAGGGGTACTTATCGTACTTCCCAGATAATTTCCCCAAGCTCCGTTATCTGCGGTTATACTATCCGGAGAATCACCACCGGCAACCTGCTCGCCGCTTAAGGTAAGACCGATAACTGTGACACCCTTAATAGCCTGCCAGGCTTCCACTGCCGCTAAGCTGATGTCCCCCAGAGAAACAGACCATGGAAGTACTCCTTCTGCATTCCATTTTGTTCCATCTTGAGCTGAAGAAGCGCCGCTTTCCAATGAGGATCCAGTAACTTCATTGACCGTAGCCCCCAGCGCTGCACTAATCCATTGCGCTTTCGCCGGGTCGCCTCCGGACCATTCTTTTATCTTATTAATGAGTAGTTCATTCGTAAATCCAGCTGTAAGACCACTGCCTGCTCCATTTCCGGCAATCTGGGACGAGATTTCTGCTACGATACCATGGGCCAAGGACTTATCAAATTTACCGTCACGGTCGTAGTAATGGAGTAGTTCATTAGCATTTTTAGAGAATAGCTGCGCCAGTTCCTGCCGTTCCTTGATATCTTTCTTATCGAAAATCTGATCCAGTTTATGAAGGGAATCCGCTGTATTCCGGTTAATCTGAGACAAATCCGTTTGTGCTTTCGTCGTAATGATCGTCCCCGGTGCAATAGCAGACTGAGTGACAGATGACGATTCATCCTGAGCACCCGGCGAAATAGACGGCGTAAGGCCACTCTGATTGAAATGCCTGTTGCGCTCACTTTCTGAGTCATAGTGATGATAAGAAACACCGATATCCGTCACATCATAGGCTGCCTTATTGCCGATATCTTCCATCGTCAGCGTCCCCGTCGTCAGGCTGTTTTTATCTGCCGCTGCAGTACTGTCTAGGAGCGCTCCCGTAAGATGCGTATTAGATCCGACATGAACTGTAAAACCGCCTTCACCGGCATAGATACCGGCCTGATTCGTTACGCTGGCATAGTCGCTGTCCATACTGCCGTTTCCCCAGAAAGCCGAGCTGCTTGTCATTCCCGGGACATATGGGGTGGAATCATACTTACGAATACCGACAGAACCGATTCCATCCTGCTTCATAGCGTGAATCTGATCGTTCAGCGTCTTGCCGCCTTCATAAATATTCTAGTTAAAATATAAAAATCCAAAAAAGCTGGCATAGCTAATTAACACAGCTATATGGAAATAAAGCTCTTTCATTTCTTGTTTAGTAGCTTTTAAATACTTTCCTCTTCCAAAAACACATGTAGCATACCAAAGAAATAAGAAGCTAACCATAAAAAAATATGACCAGTCTTGATATTCTGCGCTAGGATTCGCAAATATTACATAAAACATATTTAATAAAGAAATAGCAAATCCAATATTAACTAGAAAAAAAGTTTTTTAGGCGTATATATTAATAATATTTTGTCCTTAGGTGTTATCCTAACCTTTAAAATATAGGCTTTTACAATGTGACAAATCATTATCACTAAACCAACTAAAAACACGATTTCTCTCAACCTCATTTGGAGTCACCCCTTTTCTTAGTTTCCTCTTTATCTTGTTTTTCCATCTCTATTTTTTCTCTTTCTATATAAGAATTTGCTCCGGAAGATGTAAGTATTCCTGCACCAACTCCAACAACTGGGCCAGCTAAAGCAGACGCACTAGCCCCTGCTCCTATAGAAATACCAGTTCCTATAACATCCATAGTATCCGCTTTATACTTATATTCCCAATTTGTGTATCTTTCATGATTTTCGACAATACTATCCATAAGAAATCCGAACTGCAATCCAGCATTCACTTTGCCACCAATAGTTTTAGAAAGGTAACTCACTTGTTCGGCTATAGTGGAAATACTCTTTTCAGCTATTATTTATGCCAATTTCTCATTAGTTTTAACCGGCACTTATTTTCTCCCCAATTTAAAGTATATAAACAAGCCATATACTAATAAGAGTCACTATAGTGCCAACTATAATGGATGATTTATACCATTTCATCACGGCTATCTCATGATTAGTCAAAGAATTGTTAGGCTTTAAATACTTTTTACGGCTTTTCATTTCATAGCCATAACAAATTATACTTAACCCATAGCATACAATACCGATTTTCTCCAACAGTGGGAAATACATAATATCCATAACATGGAGTATGCTTAAAAATGGTTCAAAGATAAATAAAAACAACGCCAGGCATCTCAAAAAAAGATTTTGTACATATATTCTATTTAAATCACGGTATATACCTGCTGCGCAAAGAATTATAAAAAAAACAATTGCAATCCCTAAAACATATGGGTAGATTAAATATATGGTTCGTCCATCATAACCTAGCATTCTATTTTCCACGCCCCTCTTTATTTGGTACATCCGGATTATTATTTTGGACATATTTTTGTCTAACTAAGGAACGAATATACTCACCTAAAACACTACCAGCAATTCCACCAACAGTTGCTCCAACTATACTTCCAACAGGTCCACCTAGAGCCCCACCAAATTCTCCGACGAGAGCACCTCCAGAACCAAACGCAACTGGTATGGCATCACTAATAAGTGCATTTGATAAATTTTTTCCTTGATAACGTTGTACATCACTATACATGTCATTCAAAGTAATACCCATGCCTGTAAATCCCCCAGCAGAATTTGTATATTTCAACACTTTGCCACCATATCCTGCACGTTCCAAAGTTTCTGGGATCATATTGGCCTTTTCAGATATGGTATTTTCCAATACAGATTCGCCCAAATTAAATGAGCTATTGCCTGCTTGATTATTATGACTATTCACCGGATATATCGTATAGTAATAATTACCATCCGCTCCAACAGCATAATGGTTTCCATCAGCACCTTCTACGACTTGCCCGCCATCATTGGCTAATTTATCGCCATAATTTTTAAGAATAGGATCGGTCATTGTATAGTAAGTGTTTCCGTAACCATCATCAACAACAGCAACTCCATCTTTATTAACATATGAAGTCTTTCCAGCAGCTACTAAAGCATCTCCTTCATTCATGTATCTATCGGTCAATATCGTTGTATTATCTGGGAGCGTTACATATTTTTGCCCATTCGGTTGGTATCCCCAAGGAAGTTTTGCCAATAATTCATCATCTGGAACATTCGTAAATTCTCTTGGTGGAGCATAAGAACTACCACTAGTAGATAAATCTTTCCATACCCGTTCTCCTTCCACGAACGATTGATAGTAAGCACTTCTAAGATTCGAAATTTCAGCCGATTCTTCTGGCGTATTATAATATTGCGCTACCAGATTATTAATCAGTTCCCTAAACTGAATTCTAAAATTATAATCCATGGCAGCAGAATCATGATCCCTTACGGCATCATAAAATGCTTTCGAGACCTGATCACTCGTTCCATAGAGCTGACTATATCCCATTTCATAATCAGTTAAAGCCAGATAATATGCAAATTTCTTACTATATTCATTTTTTGCCGCATCGATTCCTACTGCATGCTGCAGACCGATAAAATCATTATAATCCTTCAATAGACTCATCTGGTCCGAATGGGTTAACCAGTTATATTCTGTGGCATCCATAGCAATCGCAGCCCCGGAGCCCGAATGAGAGACTACTTGACCCACTAACGCACTGGCTAGTTTATGAAGTTCTGAATTTCCAATGCTGCCTAATTTCTTCTGCAGCGCTTCATTCAAACCCGCACTAGTGATGCCTGTAGTGAATCCATTTCCGGTCATGGACGAAAGAACACCTCCCAATACCCCATGAAGCACTACTTTATATTCTCCACCTTCCTGCCACTTGGAAGCTTCTTGTAAATATTGCTTTGCTAATGTTGTATTTCCTTCTTTATCTGCTTGCATTGCTTTTTGGAGCAGGTCTTTTTGCTTACTTATGGCCAAATCGCCAATCAGGGTAAATCCTTCTTTTGATATAAGACCTGCTAATTCCTGTCGTTCTTTTACATCCTTTCGGTTAAAGATTTCTCCTAACTGATTCAGTGCCTGTTCCGTGTCATGATTAATCTGAGCCTGAGTTTCTTTACCGGCGACCTTGATAATTCCGTCTGCTATCGCAGAATAGGTCGTACTGGCAGATTTCCCCTGCATCGGTATTCCCATTGAGGCTGACGCCCCCAACGGATTGCGCCTATTAGCATTAGTAGATGCTAGGGTAATGCCTTTCGAATCGGCACTGTATTCCGCTTTATTTTCAATATTTTCCATCGTAAGCGAACCCGTATCCAGCGTATTCTCACTGGCGGCTGCCTGACTTCCAATCACGGCTCCTTTCAAATTCGTGTTGTTTCCGACATGAATCGAAAAACCGCCTTCACCGGCATAAATCCCGGCCTGCCGCGTTACACTGGCGTAGTCACTATCCATGGATTCAGTACCAGCAGATACGGAACGGCCGGATGCGATGATATTCGGCACAATTTCTTTCTTGCTGAATCCACCGCTAATGGACGAACTGTCTCCGTTATATGACTTCGTATCCTGCAAGCTGGTGATATGCAGATTCCCACCTATGTCTGCTTTTACCGTCTTCCCGCCTACCTGGGAACCCGTAATATTCACATCGTTCCCAGACTGCATGGTCAGCGTATCCGACGCCGTCACCGTCGTCCCTACATGGGTCGTCGTTGCCGTCGTCCCTTCGTCTTTTTCCTTCAAGAAACTGGCGTCGACACCGCTGATGACCCCGCCGGTAATCGTCATCCCAAGGGAAGATCCTTTGCTATTGTAATTTTCTACAAGGGTCTGCGTATTGGCTGCGGCTCTAAGATCAATATCATGAGACGCTGCCAGGGTAACGTTCTGCCACTGTAAGCTTTCGTCAACAAGGGTTAGATCTCCTTTATTTTCCCGTACACTTTTTATCTGACTTGGGATATTTCCCGGCAGCCCTGGTCTTATTATAGAACATCAAAAAATCCCTGCAACCACAGGTTGCAGGGATCGTAATTGAATCAACTTATTTGAGTTCGACCGTAGCGCCGGCTTCTTCGAGCTGAGCTTTGAGAGCTTCAGCGTCAGCTTTAGCAACGCCTTCTTTGACCGGTGCAGGAGCGCCGTCAACGAGAGCTTTAGCGTCTTTCAAGCCGAGGCCCGTAACTTCACGGACAACTTTGATAACGCCGATTTTTTTGTCGCCAGCAGAAGCGAGGATAACGTCGAATTCGGATTTTTCTTCAGCAGCAGCACCGCCAGCAGCCGGAGCAGCAGCAACGGCAACCGGAGCAGCAGCGGAAACGCCGAATTTTTCTTCCATTTCTTTTACGAGTTCGGAAAGTTCGAGAACGGTCATGTTTTCAATGGCCTGCATGATTTCTTCTTTAGTCATTTTGAAATACCTCCATAGTATCAGTTTTTAAGTTTGTTTTTATTAGTTATAGTAAGCTAAATTAAGCAGTTTCTTGTTCTGCTTTCTTAGCGCGTACAGCGTCAAGCACATAAACCATGTTGCGAATATTGCCCTGGAGTACGTTGACAAAGCCAGAGATAGGGGCCTGCATGCTGCCGACCAATTTCGCGAGGAGTTCTTCGCGGCTCGGCAAGCTTGCCAAAGCATCAACAGCTGCAGCATCAATGACCTGGCCGTCGACGATGCCTGCTTTTACAGACAGCGCTTCGGTCTTTGTTTCTTTGATGAATTCTTTCAGGATCTTAGCCGGAGCTACGGCGTCTTCCGTAGAATAAGCGATAGCCGTCGGGCCTTCGAGAACTGCATCCAATGCATTGTAGCCGAGTTCGTCTGCAGCAATGCGAGTCAAAGTATTTTTGATAACTTTGTAATCGACACCGCCTTCGCGGAACTTACGGCGAAGTTTCGTGACATCAGCAACGGTAAGGCCGGTGAAACCAACGAAAACAGCGCCCTGAGCGGACTGCATTTTTTCTTTCATTTCTTCGACAACCGCGGCTTTTGCCGGGGAAACCGGATGATTTGCAAATGTGGACATGAGTTTGATACACCTCCTTGAATTAGGATTTATATCGTCTTAGCAATCAAAAACGGCCTCATGGACAAACCACGAGGCCGAACTAGTCAAAGTCAGATATCTGCTAGTTTCATAGCCTCAGATGGCGGACATAGTGTCCATTATACATACCTTCAGTCTACAGCTAAGAGAGATATTAATTTTCTTCTTTCTTGGCAGCACCTTTGATGCTGAACTGATTGATGTGGATGCCAGGGCCCATCGTGGAGCTAACCGTGATGGATTTAATGTACTGGCCTTTTGCGCCCGACGGTTTAACTTTGATGAGCGTATCAACCAAAGCCGTCAAGTTATCAATCAATTTATCTGCTTCGAAAGACTTCTTGCCGATAGAGGAGTGAATATTGCCGGCTTTATCCGTGCGGTATTCAACTTTACCAGCTTTGCTTTCGCTAACAGCTTTTGCAACGTCCATCGTTACAGTACCAACCTTCGGGTTAGGCATGAGGCCTTTAGGACCGAGGATTTTACCGAGACGACCGACTTTGCCCATCATATTCGGAGTAGCGATTGCTACATCGAATTCGAGCCAGCCACCCTGGATCTTTTCTACAAGATCATCAGCACCGACAAAGTCAGCACCGGCAGCTAAAGCTTCTTTTTCTTTATCGCCCTGTGCAAATACGAGGACAGTCTTGGATTTACCAATGCCGTGAGGCAGTACCAAGGCGCCGCGGACCTGCTGATCGGCGTATTTCGGATCTACGTTAAGGTTTACAGCCAATTCAACAGTTTCGTCGAATTTAGCCGTATCCATCTTCTTCAAGATGTCAATTGCTTCTGCAACATCATACTGTTTCTGTTTATCGAACAGTTTTGCAGCTTCGGCATATTTCTTGCCTACTTTTGCCATGTTTCTTCCTCCTTATGTGGTTTAGCGGGTTACCCCTTCCACGGGCAGACTTCATCGATTAGTCGACGATGTCGATACCCATGCTGCGAGCGGAACCTTCAATCATTTTCATAGCAGCTTCAACGTCGTTAGCGTTGAGGTCCGGCATCTTAGTCGTTGCGATTTCGCGGACTTTGTCGCGGCTCAATTTAGCTACTTTTTTCTTGTTCGGTTCACCCGAAGCTTTGTCCAGACCAGCTGCTTTCTTCAATAAGACGGCAGCTGGCGGGGTTTTCGTAATGAAAGTGAAGGAACGGTCTTCATAGACGGTAATTTCGACAGGGATGATGAAGCCAGCCTGTTTAGCTGTACGTTCATTGAATTCCTTGACGAATGCCATGATGTTGACACCAGCCTGGCCTAATGCAGGGCCAATCGGAGGCGCCGGAGTTGCTTTACCAGCTTCACACTGGAGTTTTACCATTCTTGCTACTTTTTTTGCCATGGTGAGTTACACCTCCTTACATTACAAGATGTGGTCAAACGAATCGTAACGATTCTCCCACTCGCGGCAGAAAGCCGCATTAGAAGTATTTATTCCAGACCCTTCTCGATTTGAGAATAGTCGACTTCTACTGGAGTTTCACGGCCAAACATATTTGCGAGGCCTTTAATGGTACCCTTTTCTTCATTAATCTCCGTAACGACGGCGATAGAATTTTCAAAGGGCCCTTCGGTAATGCGCACTTCTTCGCCAACTTCGACAGAAATGTGCGTTTTCGGTTCGCTTTCTACTTCCTGTTTACCCAGAATCTTTTCGACTTCTTTAGGTTCCAAGGGAATAGGTTTCGTAGCCGACCCGACAAAACCGGTAACACCGGGAGTATTGCGGACGACATACCAGGAACGGTCATTGACTTCCATTTCAATAAGGACATAACCGGGGAATACTTTCCGTTTAACGGTACGCTTTTTCCCGTCCTTAACGTCAATTTCGTCTTCCATAGGGATGAGGATTCGGTTAATGACGTTTTCCAAACCCATGGACTTGACCTTCTGTTCCAGCGTTTGCATTACTTTATTTTCATAACCGGAATACGTATGGATGACATACCATTTCATATCTGCTTCCATTTAAGCACAGCCCTCCTATCCGACAACAAGCTGGAATAACTTAAACAGCTGCGAGAACGCGCCGTCAGCCACGCCAATGATTACCATTACGACGATGGTAGCAACAATGACCATAACCGTGTAGTTAATCAATTCCCTCTTTGTCGGCCAGATGACCTTCTTCATTTCCACCTTTACACCAGATAAAAATGATTTGCCCGGGTTCTTCTTCTTATTCTTTTGTGCTGCTTTTTTAGCTGAAAGTGCCATATAACCTCTCACATCCAAATAAGATTAGCACAATCTTATTCAATCAATTATTTCGTTTCTTTATGTAACGTTTCTTTTTTGCAGAACGGGCAGTATTTTTTCAGTTCCAAACGATCCGGATTATTCTTCTTATTCTTGTTGGTCCGGTAGTTGCGCTGTTTGCATTCTGTGCATGCCAAAGTGATAGCTGTACGCATTCCTTACACCTCTCTTAAAAATAGTCACAAGCCTAGTTGTACGTAAGACTGCCTTTATAATGTATCACAACAGCTACGTCTAAGTCAAGGAAATTTTTCTGTAACTTAAAAAAGCCAGGCGTTGGTGGACGCCTAACTTTTGTAATGATATCATCTTTTTCAAATTCCGTCAATACCTGAGCATCAATTTTCTGCTTCGAGGGAAAAACAACGATTACAGTTCTTCCTGAAGCTGCGTCAACGCCGGTACGTAGGAATCCAGGATGCGCTGTACTCGGACATCCAGCGAATCGTCACTGCCGAAACGTTCGCGGAGCATGGCCAGCCACAGGGATTCATCGACAAAGAGGTACTGTTCATAAGCCTCGGCAATGATTTCCTTCGGTGAGCCCATGGCAGACAGCCCGAAGCCGTCGCGCTTTAAGGCATCGCGAAAGACGGTCAGCCCCAAATCAAAGACACCTTGGTATAAGTGGACGATGCCGTGGAGGATAAAAAGATTCGACAAGTCCTGCTGCGCTGCCTGCTGCAGCAACTGTAACTGTGCGGAAAAAGCCTGTCTCTCGGTCATATTACCCCTTCTGTCCAACGCCGTCAAATTACGAAAAATAGAAAACGGCAATTCTTATATATAAGTATATATATTATATTATATCATACTTTACTTTATAAGACAGGAAAAACCGCGACTCCGCCCCGCCATCCCAGCTGCAAAAAAAAAGCACTGCCGGAAACTCCGACAGTGCTTTGCATCAAACAAGAAGTATATAAAGAGTATCGATCTTGAAACCGGGTTATGCTTCTTCAATGGCACCGGCCGGGCAGGAATTCATAGCATCCTGAGCCGATTCATTCGTAGCTTCCGTAGCCTCAGCATAAGCTTCGGCCATGCCCGTTTCATCGTTCATGCGGAAAACTTCAGGACAAGTACCGGCGCAGAGACCGCAGGCAATACAGGTATCGTTTACTTTGTACTTCATAACAAATCACTCCTTTGTCCGAATCGCTGTGATTCGAAATACTTGGATGAGTAAGTTAACTCTTACTGTATCTATAGTATACTCACGAATCGGTAAAAGAGCGGTTGCTTTTCCAACAAAGAGCAGTTTCAACGATCTTTTTACAAAAAAATTGCCACGATCTGACGTTTAGTATAAGTTATCCAATTACGTTATATACTTTTAGTCCTATGCATAACATATTTGCAAATTAATTCGATTTTGGTATCGAAGAAACTTCCGTTGCCGTATAGCCGGCATTAACAACTGTTTTCAAAATTGTGTCATCGCTGACATCGTCACCGGCAATAATTTCCGCCTGACCACGCATCAAATCGACTTTTACTTTTTCTATCCCATCGACGCCTTTAAGGGCCTCGGTTACGTGTTTTGCACAGTTTTCGCAGACCATACCGGAAATGTAGACGTATTTTTTTGTTCCGTCTCCTTGATCTTTATGGAAGAGCTGGCTAAAAAATCCCATAATTTCTATGTCCCCCTCTATCTATTACAAAAAAGAAATAAATTCTCATCATCAATATTATAAGCTGTTCTCACTTAACTGGCAAGGTGGATATTGTATACACATTTCCATATATTAAAATTATATTGACGATACCTATAAATCATAGTAAAATGAAATCAGCTAAAACTTTATCTTATTAAATGTTTCTGTTATTTTTATTAAAAAAGGATGTGAGTGTATGTCATTTTTTCGAACGAAGTCCGTATCTCAATTGCAAGATGATGCAAGCAGCTCAAAGCTAAGTAAGAACCTTAGCGTCATGGACCTCACCTTCTTAGGTGTTGGCGGTATCATCGGAGCCGGGGTCTTTGTCTTGACAGGTATTGCCGCAGCTCGCTATGCGGGGCCTGGCGTTGCTTTATCCTTTGTCATCGCTGGTTTCCTCTGTATTCTTGTAGGCTTAACGTATAGTGAATTTTCATCCTTCATCCCTGCTTCAGGCAGTGTTTATTCCTATACCTTTGCTTCTCTGGGTGAAGGGATGGCCTTCTTATGCGGCTGGTCACTAATCCTGGCATATACAGTCACCGCCAGTGCCGTTGCCGTCGGGTTCTCAGGCTATCTGTCCGGCATGAGTGCATCCTTGGGATTTGTCATTCCTGACTATCTGCTCAAAACACCGGCTGAAGGCGGGATCGTCAATCTGCCATCCATCATTATCATCCTTTTGCTCTGCGCGGTACTCATTCGCGGCACCAAGCAAAGTGCAAAATTAAACTTTGCACTGATCCTCGTCGCTTTGGCAGCTATCGTCGCCTTCGTCGTCACAGCTGCACCGCATGCTAATCCCGATAATCTTTCACCCTTTACGCCTTTCGGCATTCGCGGCGTATTCAGCGGCGCATCTATCGTATTCTTCTCGTACATGGGCTTTGACGCCGTTGCTACGTCTGCTGAAGAATGTAAGAATCCGTCTCGTGACCTCCCCATCGGGATCATTTCTTCCATCGCCATTTGTATGGCCCTGTACATCGCCGTATCCCTGGCCCTGACAGCTGCCGTTAACTATACCCAGCTCGATACGCCGGAACCGGTTGCTTATGCGCTGCGTCTCCTCGGCTGGCCTGATCTTGCCAACCTCATCGCAATCGGCGTCTTGGCCGGTATCATTACGACGCTTATCGTTTACCTCTTCGGCCAGTCCCGTATCTTCTTTGCAGTTTCCCGCGACGGCCTCCTGCCGCAGCATCTCTGCAAGATTCATGATACGTACCACACACCGTATCTGATTACCATCGTTGGTTCGATCATTATCGCCATCATCTCCGGTTTCGTTCCGCTGATGCACATCGTCGAATTATCCAACACCGGTACGCTGGCAGTATTCTTAATTAACTTCATCGGTATCGTCGCTATGCGCCGCAACCACCCGGAAATCCCGCGGAAATTCCGTTGCCCGATTCTTCCGATCATTGCCCCCATCGGCGTTATCGTTTGCTTCTACCTTATCTATGAACTGTCGCCGTTGACCCATATGCTCTTCATCGGCTGGCTCGTTCTCGGCTTGATCATTTACTACGGCTACAGCCGCAGCCACAGTCTTCTTAATAAATAAAGTTTAGCTTAGCTCCCCCTTGGTAAGTCAGACTCTTGTACGATAGCTTTACCTCCTTTCTTTAATCTAGTAAAGCGGTACAAAAATAGTCTAATTTAAGTCAGTATTATAACAAAACGGTTGCCGTCCGAGGATTTTCTCTCAGGACAGCAACCGTTTTGTTATGCAAAAATTAAATTCCATTCCCGTAAGGCGTTATAGCTCGCCTTACAATCAAGTTTAGTGATTAAAGTCAGTTCGATGTTCTGTTTCGACATGATCGGCAAAAGCACTTTCTTGCTCTTGCTTCGCAAAGCCTTTCAGCATCCAGGCCATATTGCGGCCGATATTGCGCATGGTCTGAAGGCCTTCCAAATCTTTGAGAACTTCATCGGGCGTCATGCCGTGGACCATGTTCCAATACGTAGAGGGGACAATGGGCATGCTGGCAATGCCAAAGTATTTATTCAATACATCGACGGATGCCGTCGTACCGCCGCGGCGGGCCGAAACGACAGCTGCCCCCGGCTTGCCGGCAAAAACGGGGTAGAGTTCCCCAACGGCAGAGGAGTAAAAGACACGATTCAAGAACGATAAGATCTGACCACTCGGATGGGCATAGTAGACGGGAGAACCAAAGACGAAACCATCAGCTTCTGTGGCCTTTTCCAAGAAACGATTGACGGCATCATCATTGTCATCTTTAAAGATACAGCCATGGCCGTTACACTTATTACAGCCGATACAGTCTCGCATGGGACGGGGCCCTAACTGAAAAATTTCATAGTCGACGCCATTTTCCTTCAGCGTTTTGCCGACTTCTTCCAGCGCCGTATAGGTACAGCCTTTGAGATGGGGACTTCCATTCACCATTAATACCTTCATCATTCATTCCTCCTATTCCATGTAATCCGTTAACTAACTTACACGATATTCCTATCATTATATGGATAAAAGGTCAAAGAATCAACAAGGCACTATTAAGTAAGGTACTATCCCAAAGGGAAGTATTGACTTCATTACTCTCTTTTTGTATCATTCTAACAGAAAGGAGTGTATAATCATGGACGAAAAATTTACATCCGTCGATGTCCAGCCCTTTGCCTACGCCTGTTCCTTATTCAACGGAAAATGGAAGATGCACATCCTCTTTTGGCTTTGGAAAAAAGAAGTGCTGCGCTATGGCGAACTAAAAAAAGCCCTGGGGAAAGTAACACATAAAATGTTATCCCAGCAGCTCAAGGAAATGGAAGCTGACGGCATCATTTATAGAAAAGAATATCCCCAGGTGCCGCCCAAAGTAGAATATGGGCTGACAACACTGGGGAAGTCTCTTATGCCGATCTTACAACAAGTTTGTAGTTGGGGACAAGATCACTATCAGCGCTGAATGCCGAAGGCTTCGAAGCCGGGATAAATCCCTTTGCCGCCGAGTTCGCCTTCGATCTGCAGCAGGCGATTGTATTTTGCAACGCGTTCACTGCGGTTCGGTGCGCCTGTTTTGATCTGTGCCGTGTTCAAAGCGACTGCCAGGTCTGCAATGGACGTATCTTCCGTTTCACCGGAGCGGTGGGATACGATAGCCCGGTAGCCGGAACGATGAGCCAATTTAATGGCTTCCAGCGTTTCCGAAATGGAGCCGATCTGGTTCAATTTAATGAGGATAGCGTTGCCGCTGCCCTGGGCAATCCCTTTAGCCAGGCGTTCCGTGTTGGTAACGAATAAGTCGTCACCGACGAGCTGTACGCGCTGACCCAAAGCCTGAGTCAATTTTGCCCAGCCTTCCCAATCTTCTTCGTCGAGACCATCTTCGATGGAGTAGATCGGATATGCATCGGACAGTTTCTTCCAATGAGCGATTAATTCATCCGTCGTAAAGGACTGACCGCTCTTCGGCAGATGGTACTGCCCCTGTTTTTCACCTTTCCATTCGCTGGCAGCTGCGTCGAGTGCCAAGACGAAATCCGTGCCCGGTTTGTAGCCGGCTTCTTCGATAGCTTTCAGGATGTACTGAATAGCTTCTTCATCGCTGGCGAGGTTCGGAGCAAAGCCGCCTTCGTCACCAACAGAAGTAGCCAAGCCTTTGCTCTTCAACAAAGCTGCCAGTGCGTGGTAGACTTCAGCGCACCAACGGAGGCCTTCATGGAAGGAAGGAGCGCCGGCAGGCATAATCATGAATTCCTGAACGTCTACCGTATTGGCAGCATGAGCGCCGCCATTCAAAATGTTCATCATCGGTACGGGCAGGTAATTACCGTTTACGCCGCCTAAGAAGCGGTACAAGGGAATATCCAGCGAAGCTGCAGCTGCTCTGGCCGTAGCCAGGGATACTGCCAAAATCGCATTGGCACCCAGACGGGATTTATCCGACGTGCCGTCAGCATCAATCATCAGACGGTCAATGCCGTAGGTATCAAAGGGATCCTGTCCTTTTAATACGTCCTGCAGTACCGTGTTGATGTTTTCAACGGCTTTGGTTACACCTTTGCCGCCATAACGGCTCTTATCGCCGTCGCGAAGTTCAAGAGCTTCAAACTGGCCTGTCGATGCGCCGCTGGGAGCTGCGCTGCGGCCTACCGTGCCGTCAGACAAAATAACGTCGGCCTGTACCGTGGGGTTACCGCGAGAGTCCAAAATTTCACGACCAACAACTGCTTCAATACGAATGTTCTTCATTCAAAGCCCTCCTCTATATACATAAAAAGTTAAGTAAATTCTGTAGTACTATTTAATTTGGTTACATTATACTATAAGCAACATGATTTTGCATAGTGCTTTTTGAGAATCTTTATTATTATAAAATCATTACTCATTAAGTATTGTTTAAATCAGAGGAAAACATGCATAAAAAAAAGAGGCATCGGTATTGACCGGTGCTTCTTTGGTTTTAGCGAGGCTGATGGATTTTTCGGCAAAGCTGAGTCGCAAGCTTTCGAAGTTTACAGGTTCCACCGCAGTGCCACGGGCGGAGACATGGGGATGATCAATGGCCGTATCCATAGAGTAAGGAAAAAACTTTTAGCTCGACATCTGTATAAAAATGTTTTTCTTAATGATTCTGTAATTCTGAGTAATTTTATCTTAAGGTATGACAGGTAGTTCTGACGGCGGCTGTATGGGGTTTTAAAAGCTGACACATGAATCTGATAACGGCAGTCTTGTTGCTTGCAGCATCCGTCTTAAAGGCTGGCACATTATTCCGACAACGGCAGTCCCGTCGTCTTCGGACATCCGTCGTAATTTTTATTTCATTTCATCTTTCATATAACAAAAGAAGCACTAGCATATGCTAGTGCTTCTTGCTTAATCAGCGGCTTCCTATCCTCCCAGGGGGCCTCCCCCCAAG
>NZ_UQBH01000028.1 GCF_900539295.1 uncultured Megasphaera sp. | reverse complement strand
ATTTACTTACCCCCAGTGTAACTGGGGGTTTTATCATGCCTATTCGGCGCCAAAAAAACTGCCACCGGAAACCGGCGGCAGACATAATGGCTATGCTATTTTTCGAGTAACCCCTTGGCGGTCAGCCCTTCAGCAGGCTAAGGATCCGTACTTCGCTGATTTCAGCCCGCCATTACACTTGGACGATTTTGACATTCTTGACGTATTTGCCCTGACTGCGGAGCCACATCTCAATCCCCGTCCCATAGACTTCGGCTTCGATTTGATAGCTGCCCTTATCTTCATTTAAGATTTTAGCCGTCGGCAGGCGATCCAAGATGGCATCGATATCGCCGCCGGTGTAGGTAAAGGTCACGCGATTCAGGCGGCCTCCATACATGAACTGAATGCGCTTGCGGAATTCACCTTCCTGAAAACGCTGATTATAGGGGATGCGGAAATTTTCCTGTTCTACGGACAAGGTCTTGATCCGATCCAATCGATAAATAGTTGGCGTTATATCGCGAGCGCTTTCATAAATTTTTTGGATGTCACTGTCGTCAATGAAGGCGATGAGATAAAAATAATACTCCGAAAACAGCAGAGCCAAGGGCTTCAGCCGCCGTTTAACGACTTTTCGGTCTTTCAGACGGCCATAGGTAATGTCGACATAGTAGTGCTTCTGAATGGCTTCGCCAAGCTTCCACATCGTATCGAGAAAGCTCGTCCGATGCCGCGGCTCGACGTAATGGAAGGCTTCGTTATTGACCAGCTTACTGATCAAGGCCTGATTCGATTCGGGCACACAACAGGCGATGACCTTGTGCAGCATCGTTTCCATCTCAGTCTTGACGAAAGCCCGGCTGTCGAGGAGGATTTTACATAAGGCCAGAGCCTCACTATTGGACAACTTCGGCACCTGCCCGCCTTCCATGCGATATCCCTTTTCGCCAGTGTCATAAACAACATCGCAGACGACGCCGTCATGAACTGCCACGTCATCCCGGCAAAATGAGCGAATATCCTCAATATCCCGCTGGATACTGCGCTCATTGACCTCATAAAGCTGCGCTGCCGTCGACTTCTGTACCGTCCGTCCGGCCAACAACTGCGAATAGAGGGCTAATACCCTTGAAACCTTATCCTTCTTCACAACGCATCCCGCCCTATCCGATTTATTCACAGGAATAGTAATTTAAATTATAGGTCATATTCGTCAAACAATCGTGCACCCTTTACGCTTATCCAAGTAATAATGCAGTAAGCTCCTCTTGCATCTGAATATACCGTTGAAGGAAATCATAGCACTGGTCTGCGAATTCACAGGTCAGTCCGAAAATTTCACGGATCGTATCCATTACCTTTTTTTCTTCTTCGCTGTATTTACCGTCCACCACAGCTAAGCCTAATAACTCAAAATAGACGACTTTTCTATTATTTTCAAGAATATCTATCTTTAAGGATTCCAATAATTTCTGCAGACTGACCGCGGTTTCAGGGCGATCAAAGGTCGTCCCCATTTCATTGCAGTAAGCGTCAAAAAGCATTTGTTCTTCGTCGCCAAATTCACCGTCGCTATAGGCCAAGGTATACGCCAGGTTTAGGAACAATTGTTTTTCTTTTTCCGTCAATATGGCTAAATACATGGTTACCTCCTTACTATCGTCAGCGAAAATTCTATTGGGAGGGATTCCCTATTTCCATCAAAAGATCCATCCCAACACTTTTCCGGCTGCGCCTAAAACCAAGAGCATCATAGGAATGTAGGCAACCGTCGTTGTATAGTCTTCCGCATCACGGCCTTTTAAGTCCAGACTGATGCCCCCCAAACCAAGGCCCAATAGAATCCATCCCAAACTGGCCAGATACCGGCTTTCATTCCAAAATACGGCTGCGCCGCGGCCCATGAGATAAAGGCCGGCTAAGCCCAGCGAAATTCGCCAAATAAGCTGTACCTGCCGCTTATGCCCGGACGAGTATTTTTCGTCAAGGGTACCTAAGTAAACCATGAGGCCAAACAACACCAACTGGAATAAAATCGAATCCGTTCCAAAATACAAAGATAGGAACATCAAAACGGTGGCTGCCAGCCTAATGGTTAAGATAAAGGGCTTATTCAACGACCCCTTGGTCAACAAAACCGTCGTTTTATTGATTACCGCTTGTTTCGGAGCCACTTTTATAATGATGCCGGCTACAGGGCCCAGCAAATTTTTTTGCTCTTGTTTAACATTTACATTCAAATCCTTGGCGACGGTCTGGATTTCTTTGACATTATATTCATAAGAAGGCAGGATTTTCATGACCGTCCGGTATTGCTGTTCTGCGTCTTTAGAAATCTCTCCGTCATCCAGTATGGGCACATCGATCAAAGCCTTCAAGGCTCCTGCCAGAGACCGCGAAACGGCAAAGACCTTCAGTTCTTCATCGGTAAAAGCGTCCCGGCTGAGCCTTTGCTGCTTTTTATCTTTCTTCTGTATAATCGCATTCTGCAGGACAAGGCATTGCGAAAATAATTCCGTTAAGTTCATCATGAGCTTATCAAACATATCCGCTTTTTTTGCAATCCCTTCGCAGAGAACGGCCGTTCTCTCCATTTCTTCGCAGGCCTGTTCTGCCTGCGCTAAGCTGGTTTTCGCCCGGCTTAAGTTTTCATTGGCATTAGACAGGGCCGATAAGCCCGTAAAAACAGCGACCGGTGCAACAAACAATGCAAGAGGCGCTGCCGCCACGGCTCCGATGGCCGTTCCGGCTACATCGAGGGCAGCTCCGGCCACTCCGACGGCACTAAACGTCCCTGCCGTCCCCGCTGCCGCTGCCGTGAGAAGGCCGCCGGTACTGGTAACGGCTAATCCCGCCAGAGCTCCTGCGGCCGCTCCTTCTGCTGCGCTGGACTTAACAGATTGGTAGATGTCGGTCAGTTTTTCAAGCTGCAGTACGTCTTGATCGCCAAAATTAAATTGAGGCAGATTTTCCAGCTCTGCAATTCCCTGAGACTTGACAAGCCCTACCTTTTTCAGTCTGCCATAGGTTTCCAAAAAGGACTTCATGGGGTACAGTAAAATCATTTGTTTTTGCCGGCCGACTTTTTCAAGCCCCTGTAGGACCTGCTGTTGAGCGTTTTCGGTTCGCCCCTTTTGACGGTTATATATAGATGCTGCGCGGCGGGCAATACTTTTCGCTTCTTCATTGATGTCACTGGCTTTGCTATGTGCCGCAACGCCAGCGATAGTAACGGCTCCGGCAATCAATAAAGGTATCGGCATGAAACTCCCCTCCCCAGTTAAAACAGGTCTTCTGCTTCATCGTCAATGAAGGTTTTAAATTCATCGCACGACTCATATTTAACGGCACCGCCGACTTTAAGCGTGATTTGATTGGCACTTCGAATGATACCGTCCGTATCCCCGGCGGCAAAGGAAAAACGAATTCCCGCCAAGGCTTCATCAAAGCACCGGCCGTAATCGGCAAAATAGGCATCCATATGCGCTTGCAGTTCCCTTCGATACTGATGGGCCTGTGTTGCCGCTTCCTGGCATTGACATATAAGTTTTTGCCGATAGCGAAGTTCTTCCGTATCACCCAGACTCCCGAGAAGCATCGTGTAACAGGATCCCGTCATGACTGCTCCCACGGCCGCCCCGACGGCAGCGCCCACAACCGGCACGGGGATAAGGGCCTGACCCATGCCCATCGAACAGCCGACGCTCCACATCTTAAAGCCGTCGGCGCCTAATTCCGTCAAACAGACTTTTGTAGATATTTTTCCACAGGCGTAGCGATTCAGCGTATTGCCAAAAGCTATGCACGAGGTAATAACGAGACCTGGAACGTTCGATTTCATCAGGCCCTGGATAAAGCCGGAGGAAGATTGAGATAAGGTTTGGGACAGAACGGTCAATCCTCCTCCCGTCACATAGCCGGTAACGGCGGCTTGCCCACCCGTTGCCGCAATATCTTTTATCGCATCGCCTGGCTCTTTTTCACCTCTAATGACCAACACGATATTCTGTATCGTTGCAATGGAAACGGCCGTGGCCCCGGCAGAAGCACCGACTTGCAGGCCTGCTTGGTGTCCCGTAGAAATGATATTTTCAATTGATTTGTGGCGTACCTGACGATGAATGCCGGTCGATGCATTGTCATCATCCCGGACGGCCCGTTGGCCCCCGCCTCGGGGTATTTTGACGCCCGTTTTCTTCCGGTACGGTTTATTTTCTACCAAATCCGTATTCGTGCGACTCTCCTTGGCATTATTATATTGCCGCGAAGTCACGCGGATATGCTCTTTTGAATTGGCGATACCCTTCCGGTCTTCATGGGCCCGCCAAGGATTGTCCTTGGTTTCATTATAGATTTCTTCTAAGGGCTTTATCTGATCACTTTCCGCTAAATGTTTGGCCCAATCTTTACCGTAGAGGAGCGTCGCCTCTTTTTTCGTCAGTACCAGCACTTCCCCGGTGTAGGGATCTTTTACTACCGCTCCCTCTGTAAAGAGAGCCTTTTGGGCGGCAATTTGGCATTGGGATCATCATAGACCTTTCGATGTCCCGTGTACGTATCCGGGACGAATTGCTGCACTGCATGCTGCCGTACCTGTTCTGCCGTACCTGCCCCGGCTATCGTACTGCCGATCTGAGAACCGGTTTTCTTATATTCATCTTCCTGATTCATGCACTTACTCGGTCTGCGCTCTTGCCGTTCTGAATTCCCCTTCTGAAATATCCGATTCAACGATGGTTTCATAATTGATTTCATCTCCACTGGGTAGATCTAACAACAACAAAACTCATTATCCTATGATGTCTGCCGACTGCTTATTTTTCCCGTCCTGTCAAAGCAGCTCGTTTACGAAATCATCATAGTTTCACAGAATAGCTTTTTGACGAGTCATTCTACAATATACATTTTACCTATTTTCTTATATACATCTATGTTTAGAATCTTACCGTTATCACGTCGTCCGCTTCTTTTACCTTAAAATTATAATATATATTATACCATATGTTATAAAATAAACACATTTTTATATCATATTATTTTATAAATTATTAATTATATTATACAAACTAAAAACGACATATTTTGTCTATACAAATAGATTCATCTGTTTTGGCGTTTTCTTGACTGAAGCTCCCTGCCCGCCATTCCGATCTGTTCGGCTCCCATTCCATGACCTGCCCCAGACTCCGTCTTCGATTGGGCACCTCATTGTCCACTTACCCTCTTGGCTATCATCAAAGGTTCCAAGAGGGGAATATCGAAATCGATTTGAAAAAAGGCCACGAACCTTATAGAAACTAAGATTCATGACCTTTACCATGCAGTCTATGCAGTTATAATCAGGTAAAACCGAGTCTAATCCCTTTGACGGTTTTCAGGCATCGCCTTGTTTTTTCCCATCTCCAGCATCTTGTGCTGTTTCGCCTTGTACAGTCTGCCAGACTTGGGCGATGAATTTGCTCGTCGCCGGCGACAGTTCTTGGATGTCGGGGACGGCAATGCCCAAGGAGATATGCTGGGCCGGCTCAAAGGGGCGCAGGACGACGCGACCGTTCCAGCGTTTGGTCGTCAAGCGATTGTTCAGGCTGATGCCCAGGCCTTCTTCGACCATGCAGTAGGCAGTATAGGGGTCACTGGTCGTGAAGCGGATATCCGGTTCGAGGAAGTTGGCCGCCAAAAAGCGGTCGATATCGGTATCGCGATTAGGAAGGGGGATGACGAAAGGCGCGTCGTCGAGGTGTGCCAAGGTAATGGCATCTTCTGCCGTCCAGGGATGATCCGGCGGCAGCCAGACGACGAGTTCGTCTTCATATAAGGGAATCCAGTCATAGGTCACGTCGTTTCCGAACTTTGCCGACAGGCAGCAGTCGATTGTCTTTTCATCGAGCCACTGAGCCAATTCTTGATTAGTACCTTCCATGAGATGGACCGATACGTTGGGGTAGAGTTCTTGAAACTTACTGAGGATTTTCGGCATCCAGGCAGCGGCAATGCTGTAGTAGCAGCCGACGTTAAGGACACCGGCCAAAACGCCTTGAATGGCAGCGCCGAGGTCGACGGCCTTTTGGGACGCCCGGACGACTTCCTGAAAGACGGGCATCATCTGCCGGCCGTTGGCCGACGGTTGGACGCCTTGATTGTTCCGCACTAAGAGGGGAAATCCGATTTCTTCTTCTAACGACCGAATCATGCGGGTTATGCCCGACTGCGTATAGCCGAGTTCCTTACCGGCTGCGGTCAAACTTCCGTGTTGAATGGCCAGGAGCAAGGCCTGGCATTTGATACTGTCCATGTTGTTCACCCATTTTCTCATGACGAATATGATAAATTACAGCTTGTGTCATACCCTATTGTAGCTTATAATGAGGCCATCCGTAAAAAACAATCATCCACAGGAGGTTAGTTATGAATACCTTATTACCCTTTGCTTCCGACTATATGGAAGGCGCCTACCCGGCCATTTTAGAAAGGCTGACAGCCATCAATACGATTCCCCAGGACGGCTACGGGACCGACGGCATCTGTGAAGGAGCCCGCCAAAAAATTCTCGATGCCTGCCGCTGCCCGGAAGGAGAAGTCTACTTTTTAAGCGGCGGCACTCAGACTAACGCCGTCGTCATCGATGCCATCTTACGCCGCTACGAAGGCGTCATCGCCGCCTCGACAGGCCACGTCAGCATCCATGAAGCCGGGGCCATTGAATATACAGGACACAAAGTCATCGAACTCCCCCAGCATCAGGGAAAGCTTTCGGCCTCCGACGTCGCCCGCTTCATGGAAAATTTTGAGGCCGACGCTTCCAAAGATCATTTGGTACAGCCCGGCATGGTCTACATTTCCCAGCCTACGGAATACGGCACGCTGTACACCAAACAGGAATTGGCAGAACTTTCCGATGTCTGCAAAAAATACAGTCTCTCCCTCTACGCCGACGGCGCCCGCCTGGCCTATGCCTTGTCGACGCCGGAAAACGATGTCACCTTAGCCGATTTAGCGACGTACTGCACGGCCTTTTATATTGGCGGCACAAAATGCGGCGCCCTCATCGGCGAAGCCGTCGTCCTTCCCAAAAAGGGACTCATTCCCCATTTCTTCACGACCATCAAGCAGCACGGCGCCCTCTTGGCAAAAGGCTGGCTCCTAGGCACGCAATTCGACGTCTTATTCAGCGACGACTGCTATGAAAGAATCGGCAAGACAGCCATCGAACACGCCGACGCCATCCGCAAGGCCTTGAAAGAAAATGGCTTCGACCTCTATTTTCCGACAGCGACCAACCAGATTTTCGTCATCATGGACAATCAAAAATTAACCTCCCTCAGTAAAAAAGTCGCCTGCAGCACGTGGGAAGCCTATGACGATAATCATACCGTCATCCGTCTGGCAACCAGCTGGGCTACGACCAAAGAAGACACGGATAAACTCATCGAATGCCTGAAAGGGCTTTAAAACCGGCATATACGATTTTCCCCTTAAGAAATAACGCTGAAGGCCTGTCATGCCGGGGTCAGTAAAGCGTCTCCTCTGCATGCACCTTCATGAGTACATAAAAAAGACCGATGAGACTGCATTTATCGTGCAGTTTCATCGGTCTTTTCGTATCTCCGTTAGGCAGCAATATGATATTTCTTTTCTAAGCGGTCTAAGAGGTCCAGGTAGCCTTGTACGAAGGCCGGATCTTCTTCTTTTTCGAAGTCTTTGACCGTCTTATCGATTTTTTCCTTGATATTTTCAGGAAGGCTGCGGTCAGCCAGGGGATAGACGACGTTGTTTTCTTTTTCGACGTGCATCTGCAGGCGATTGGCATAGGCCATGGCTTCTGCCAGAATTTGGAGTTTATGTTCCGTTTTCGGTTCTTCGTCGTAAAGCTTCAGTGCTTCTTCGAGGGCACGCACATGAGCGCGGACCAAGTCGTGTTCGACGAGCATACCGTGTTTGATGATGATTGACGCAACTTCTTCCAGGTTATCGACCATTTCCGGGAAAAGGACTTCTTCTTCCCGACGATGGTGGTGATTGTCAGCGTAGTTACGGATAAAGTCGATGATGTCGGCAAATTCCTTTTGATCGACTTCGCCGCCTTCTAAGATGGCACAACAAGCGGCCTGAATGATTTTAAGCATACGGGAAATATTGGCGTGCTGTTCGACCATGACTTCCGTGCAGTACATCATAATGCATCCCTCTCTTTCTTATTAAGCAGATTTCTTTACGATTTCATATTGGCCTTCGGCCGGATTTTCTAAGGCGTAGCCCGTAGCCGACAGGAGTCCGTCGACCAAGGCCTGACGCAGGGCATAGTAGCGGTCGCCGTGACCCTGCCAAAATTCACTGTGAAGATCGATTGTACGATCCCAGGCAATGCGGGCATCGTCGCTTTCGCGGACGCGGTTGACCTGGTCGCAGGGCATGCCGTCGAGGAGAAGATCGTCGAGACGGTGGAAGGCTTCCGGTGCCGTTGCGGCCTGAAGGCCCTGTTTAACGCCAAAATCATGAGCAGCCTGTTTCAAAGCGTCGAATTTTTCGGCATCGTCGCCGGCTGCATCGAGAACCAGAGCGGCATAGCGGCCTTCAGCATCGTGGATGCGAGACTGGAGCCATCCGTGGATGTTGGCTTCGTCGATGACTTCGTCGAGTTTGCGGCGATCCGTGCTGACGTACTGGTCAGCCTTATCGCTCCAGCCCTTAGCCGTAACGTAAGCGACGAGTTCGTCGATCAGATTTTCCTGAAACTGGATTTTATTGTATAACCAAAAATGGATCGGTCCTAAGAATGCACTCATCGTCTACCCCTCCTCTTATTTATCTAAAACAGCGTTAACGGCACCGGCAACAGCTTCCGGGTCGAGTCCGTGAACGAAGCAGGCATTAGCCAGGCTTTCCTGCTGGGACGACGGGCAGCCTAAGCAGTGCATGCCCTGAGCCACGAGGGTATCAACAACCTGCGGGTACTGGCGGATGATATCGCCCATAATCATATCTGTCGTAATTTTTGCCATAGTAATTACCTCCTGTATATCTCATCTATCTCTATGTCAGAGACGCTTTTCTCAACTTCTGAACGTAGTATATCATGAAGGCCAAGAGATAATCCGTTGTTATTCCAACGCGTAGAAAAATTTTTAAAAATAAATCGGTTCCAAGTGATTTTCAATCAACAGCGCACCTGTTTCAGCGGGATTTGTTGCTTTTTAAGGCGTCTCCTAGTAAAGTCATATATAGGAAAAGACAGCGTCTCGAAAGGAGTTTCACCATGAATCCTCTCTTTACCAAAATCGATTTTCTGAAGGACAGATTGAATCGCCTGCCCCCATTGAAACCGGCAGAGCGGCAGCGGCTTCGCGAAGAATTCATCATTGAGATGACGTACAATTCCAATGCCATCGAAGGCAATACATTGACGCTCCGTGAAACAGACCTGATTCTGCAGGAAGGCATTACCATCGCCGAAAAGCCACTGCGTGAACATCTCGACGTCATCGGCTTTAAAGATGCCTTTTACTATATCATCGAGTTGGCGTCCCACAACGCGCTCCTTACAGAAGAAACGATCAAGACCATCCATTCCCTGGTATTAATGAATGACCGGGAAAACCGCGGCAAATACCGAAAAGTACCGGTCCGCATCGTCAGCGCCCTCCACACGCCGCCCCAGCCTTATATGATTGAGCCTGCCATCGACAGACTGCTTAAGCAGTATGCCGTCTGGAAAGCAGAAAAACATATACTGAAAGCCGCAGCTTTACTCCATCTTGAATTTGAATCCATTCATCCCTTTATCGACGGCAACGGCCGTACAGGACGACTGCTGCTGAATTTGGAACTCATAAAGGCCGGACTTCTCCCTGTCGACATCAAGTTTACGGATCGCCGTAAATACTACGATTGCTTCGACGCCTACCACCGTAACGCCAATGACCCGGAACAGATGGCCGCCCTCATCTCAGCTTACGAACAAGAAGAGCTGGAACGATACATCGCCATCGTCAGCCCTTAGCCCCTTGCCGTTTTGCCGCTGGTCAGAAACATCGCCCCATCTTTATTTCGCAGGGACACCTTTCTCACATTATTCACTTTATGGTATAATACATATGCCTTAATAGAATATATTTTGAAAGGAATGTGATGTCATGAAATATTTATCAAAGATGATGCTGGCCCTGTTTTTCGCAATCAGTCTGTTTCTGATTCCCGGCACCAACCAGGCCCTCTATTTCCCGCCTACCCTTTACGACAATGATCAAATCGTCCTGGTATACGGCCATATGGGGCATGGAACCTATGTCGACAAGACGTCCGTCGTCGTCGAATACTACAATCCGCCCTACTATAAGTTGGCCGCCAATGTCCTGACTTATAATGCCGAGAAAGGGTATCTCGCCGGCACAAGGACGCAGCATTACAGCTACAACATCGAAACCGGCGCCATCTACGTTGGTGACTACGGCCCCTTATACGACCGTTCCACCAATCCCATGGCCAAACAACGGCCGGTAGACGTAGCTAAAACCATTTGGGAAGCCGCTTATCACATGCCCTGGAGATGGTAAGGGATTCCTAAAATGACGTTACCCGAAAAAAGCTATACTGAATACTGCGGTCTTGTGGACACTCCGTTCACAAGACCTTTTTGTATATACAGACAGATCGAAACTGCTTCCTGAATCAACTGACATAAGACTCAAATGGAGACCACCTTACTTCCAAAACAAGGGAAGCCCCTCACCGTATGGAATAATAAAAAGCTCAAATCTTTTATTTTGTGATATAATAGTCATATATTATCCAAGTAATCATTATTTTGAAAGGAATGTGATGTCATGAAACACTTGTCAAAAATGATGATGGCCTTGTTCTTCGCAGTCAGTCTCTTTCTAATTCCCACTACCAACTATGCCGAAGACTACCCACGGTATCTTTACGGAAACAGCCAAATTGTCCTGGCATATGGACATATGGGACATGGTACCTATGTCGACAAAACTTCAGTCGTAAGCGAATATTATAATCCACCCTATTATAGATTGGCTGCCAATATACTGATCTATAATATCGATAAAGGCACGCTCTACCAAACCAAAACCGTACATTACAGCTACAATACATCTACCGGCGCCATTTCCAGTGATGGAGGGGATCCTTTATACGACCGCCCTAATTCCAATGCAGCTTATCAACAACGTCCGGTAGAAGTAGCAAAGATTATTTGGGAAGCCGCCTACAACATGCCTTGGAGATGGTAAATCTTCCTTCCCCTTGAAAAGTCTATCATGAATACAGTGGTCTTGTGGACACCTCGTTCACAAGACCTTCTTTATATATCGGAGCAGATTGAAGTCGGCAGTGAGCCCCGGCAGCATGAGCCAAAAAAATAGACGATTCCAAGAACGGGCGGTACACTCGCCCTATTTGACAAGAAAGGAGAAACACTCTATCCTTAAATTACATTACATTGGGAACGCCGGTTCTGCACCTGAAAAGGAGGCCCATCATGAAAAAAATTCTATCGACCATCCTGCTCGTCTGCCTTTTCACCCTGACTGCCATAACGGCCCTGGCCTACACGGGTAATTCCAACAGCTTCAAATTTCACAGCGAAGGCTGCCGGGCTGAGCAAAAGATTCGTGCCGACCATCGAGTCCACTTTGACACCCGCGATGAAGCCATCGGTGCCGGCTATACGCCCTGCGGCATCTGTAAGCCTTAGCTCGCCATCGATTCTCCAATGTTCTAAGGACTCATAGAAGGGCCTGCACGGACGCTCTAGAAAAATCATCGAGGAGAAACGGCCATTGGAAAAGCCGAAATTCTTCACTACGAACGCAGCGATTTTCCGGATTACGACAGAAAAATTAAGATGGTAAATTGTACATTTTTTACGGTCTCCAAAAAATGAGATTGTAAAAATCGCCATTTTTATAATCTCATGATTTTGAAATTATAAAAAACGCACTTTTTACTATTTGGAGGATTTGATATGGACTATGTCAGCTTAACGAAAATATACTATAAGTCACCCGATTCATATGAATCGGAATATGAATCGCGCTTTAATAGCCCCTCTACCAGACATGTTCCGATTTCTATAAAGCAATTCGGCCACAAACAATCTTACCCTGTTTTTTACTGCTATACAGAGGAAATAGCAAACCTTCAGGATAAAATCATGACTGAATTTTTTCAACTATATAAACTGATTGAAGTAATCCCCGGGGCCGGCATAACCCAGTTTCTTTATAACCGACTGATTGAAGAAATAAAATCCAGCAACGACATTGAAGGTGTCCACAGCACTCGGAAAGAAATTAAATCAGCCTTAGACAGCAATGAAAAAAAACGACTAAGCGGCATCGTAAATAAATACCAAAAGATCATCATAAATGAAGATATTCCCTTGCAGACCTGCCAAGATATTCGCAATTTATATAACGACTTTTTGGCTGATGAAATCAAGATGGAAGATCCGGAAAATCTGCCGGATGGGGTTTTATTCAGGAAAAACAGTGTCGATGTCGTTTCTGAGACTCAGAAAATACTGCATCGGGGCCTGTATCCCGAATCCGACATCATAACGACCTTGGAGTCAGCATTGAACCTATTGCACGCTTCATCGGTCCCCAATTTTATTCGCATCGCTATTTTCCATTATTTATTTGGCTATATCCACCCCTTTTATGACGGAAACGGCAGAATGTCCCGCTTTATTACTTCCTATCTTATCTCCAAGCACTTACATCCGACGATTGGACTGCAGGTATCTATTTTGATAAAAAAGAACAGGAAGTCCTATTATAGCCTATTTGAAGAAGCTGATTCGGAAATAAATCGAGGGGATTTGACACCCTTTATCATCGGAACATTGACCCTGATCTGCACTGCCATTTCCTATACGACGAACATTTTGCAAAAAAAACAAGAACTATATCTGTCTTATCAAAAGAAATTAGACACTTGGAAAATAGATAACGAAACAACCTATAAAATATATGATATCCTGCTTCAGGCTGCGGTATTCTCCACCTGGGGTGCTACCATTGATGAAATCGCCTCTACCATTCAAAAAACAAAATCAACCGTTTATTCAAGATTCAAAACGATTCCTACAGAACGGTACATCATCTCAAAAAGCACTCGTCCTTACCATTATCGGCTGAACCTAAACAGCCTAAATCAAAAATAATCATCCGCCCTTCGGCTATCGAAACAGTGATTTTCTACAATCTCCCGTCCAATGTATCGTCCATTACAAAAATCTACAGACGAAAAAACAGCGCCTGTCTCATTTCTATCAATGGGACAAGCGCTGTTTTTATATTCTTATTCTTCGTCTTCCGGAAGTTCTGCGTTATGGTACACGTCCTGGACGTCGTCGATTTCGTCGAGGGCGTCGATGAAGCGTTCCATTTTTTCGGCATCTTCACCGGTCAATTTGATCGTGTTTTCCGGGATCATGGTGATCGATGCGTGTTCCGTTTCGATGTTGTTGTCAGCCAAGGCTTTTTCAACGGCATCGAAGGCTTCCGGCGTGGTGATGATTTCGTAGTCTTCTTCGGAGACTTTTACGTCATCGGCACCGGCTTCGATAGCGACTTCCATGATCTGGTCTTCGTCAGCCTTGTCGCGGGCGACGACGAAGAGGCCCGTGTTGTGGAACATCCAGCTGACGCAGCCCGTAGCGCCGAGGTTGCCGCCGGATTTGGAGAATTCGTGGCGAACGTCGGCAGCGGCGCGGTTGCGGTTATCCGTGAGGACGTTGACCGTAACGGCAACGCCTGCCGGGCCGTAGCCTTCATATACGATTTCTTCGTAGTTCTGGCCTTCCGTAGCACCGGCGCCTTTTTGGATAGCCCGCTTGATGTTATCTTTCGGGATGTTGTTTTCTTTTGCTTTTTGGAGGGCCAATTTCAGACGCATATTGCCGACCGGATCGGGACCGCCCATGCGGACAGCAATCGTGATTTCACGGCCGATCTTAGTCGTAATCTTGCCGCGGATGGCGTCGTTTTTCCCTTTTTTACGTTTAATATTTGCCCATTTAGAATGTCCAGACATTCAAATGCCTCCCTTTATGTCCACCAATCCTCGCCGGCCAGGCGGTCTAAGATGATCGCCGCTGCCGAACGGACGGATAAGTGATTATATTCCCCAGCGCCGTAAATTGGTTCCAGGATAAAATCGAATTTTTCCATCGTTTCTTTCGTCATGCCATAACCCGTGCCAAAGAGCAGGAGAATCGGCGTGTCCTCTTCTTCCCGTTTTTGGCGCAGGGCCTTATAGGAAATGGTGTTGGAATAAGTCCGCGCATCGGTCGTAACGACGTAAGGCTTCTTGCCTTCCGCCTCGGTTACGGCCGCGACAGCCGCTCCGATGGAAGGGCGGATGTCGACGATGTCAAAGGCCTGAGTGCGATAGCCGTTATAGTTTCGGCCGGTATCGCTTTCCCAAAAGCCCATGATTTTGCGGACCATATCCAACTGCCCCGGCACATCATGGATGATGAAATATTTTTTTATGCCATAGGTCTTTGCCGACCGCGAAATATCATGCAGGTCGTAGTTGGTAATGGCCGTCGTAATGACGTTAAAGTTCTTATCGTATATGGGATAATGAACCAATCCTACATATAAAGGGGATTTTTTCATCGCTTTTCTCCCTTTAATTTTCCCAGTATTTCCTCGTCCTTCGGTGACAAGTCGCAGTGTTCGAGAAGATCCGGCCGAAGGTTCAACGTCCTTGAAAGGGACGCCTTTCGGCGCCACATGTCGATCTTGGCGTGATCGCCGTTTCGCAGGACTTCCGGCACGGCCATGCCGCGAAAGACGGCCGGCTTCGTATACTGCGGGCATTCGAGAAGGGACGAGTAAAAGGAATCGTCAGCCGCTCCCGACGCAGCCCCGAGGACGCCCGGTATCATGCGGGCTACGGCATCGGTGACAGTCATGGCCGGCAGTTCGCCGCCGGTCAGGATATAGTCACCGACGGAAATGGTTTCATCGGCCAAGTCTTCTTCGACGCGGTAGTCGACGCCTTCATAGTGGCCACATAGCAAAATAAGCTGGTCGTATGTCGCCAGCTCGCGTGCTTTCGCCTGATCAAAAGGCTTTCCCGCCGGGCCCATGAATATGACGCGCCGCCGCGGGACCTGCCGCCGCACGGATTCGACGGCCGCATAGAGCGGAGCCGCCTTCATGAGCATACCGCAGCCGCCGCCGTAAATAGTATCGTCTACCATGTGATGGCGGTCATACGTGAAGTTGCGAGGATTGGTCACATCCAGTTCCAACAGACCGGCTGCTCGGGCCCTGCCGATGATGCTGTGCTGAAAGAAAGCTTCGATCAGCTCCGGAAAGAGTGAGATAATGTCGATTCTCATTCGTCCACCCACTCCGGCGGATCGACGACGATGCGTTTTGCTTCAGCATCAACGGATTTGACGACGTCGGGGATAGCCGCAAAAAGGGTTTCCCTGCCGTCATCAGCAGTGACGACGTAGACATCGTTGCTGCCCGTGCGCAGGACGTCTGTAAGTTTTCCCAGTTCATGTTCTTCGAGATCGTATACGACGGAGCCGATGATGTCGTAGATGTAATGCTGCCCTTTCTTAAGGGGTACCAAATCTTCCCGCGGTACCTGAATCTCTTTTTTGAGGAGTTTTTCAGCGGCATTGCGGTCATCGACGCCGACAAATTTCATGAGAACGACCCGCTTATGAAGACGAGCGGATTGGACTTCATACTTTTTGCCGTCGATATAGCCGTATTTCATCTTGAGGAATCGTTTCGGAAAGTCCGTATCGGGATAAATACGAACATCACCCCGCACGCCGTGCGGGGCAACGATTTGACCGATTGTAAAAAGATCTAAGTCAGCCATCGTATTCTATTGGCGGATAGAAATGATCTTGCCGTCTTCAAGCAAGATTTCAGTTCCCATCAATTTTTCCAAATCATCGCCGACATTGACAACGACAGTCTGTTCGAGTGTACCTTGTCTGATTTCGGAATCGATTGTAAGGTGTTCTGCTTCTTCGCGGTCGTGCTGAGCTTTAGCTCGAGCCGAGACGAGACGCTGTTTCTGTTCTTCTACTTGCGCACGCAGGGAAATAAGTCCCTGGGCATCGATTTTGGCCTGTTCGGTCATCATGCGTTTAGCCTGGAATTCCAGGTTCTGCATTTCCCGATCGATATCACTCAGGGCCTGATCGGCATTCTTGAGGATACGGTCCTTAAGAGACTGTGTGACTTTTGCCTTAACGGCAACGGGAATGCGCAATGTAATCTGATCCATGGTACCTCCTATACGATATCCACTGATACTTTCTTATTCGCCTTCACTGCCGCAGCCTTGACAACAAGGCGCAATGCTTTCGCAATTTTACCTTGCTTGCCAATGACTTTGCCCATATCTTCGGGTGCGACATGAAGCTGATAGACTTCGAGGCCTTTTTTTTGAATCTTGGTAACTGTAACCGCTTCCGGATTCTTTACCAGAGACCGGGCGATACACGCAATCAATTCTTCCATAGTATCCAGCCTCACTTACTTTTTGGATGCTTCAAACTGGGCCATGATGCCAGCTTTCTTGAAGATAGAACGGATCGTATCTGTCGGCTGTGCGCCTTTACCGAGCCAAGCTACTGCAGCTTCTGCATCGACGGTCAGACGAGTATCCATGTCTTTGGACGGATCGTACATGCCGAGGGTTGCAACGGGACGACCGTTGTTACGAGCATTGCGGGAATCAGCAACGACGACGCGGTAGATCGGTTTCTTTTTAGCACCTAAACGGGCCAAACGAATTTTAATCATTGAAAATCACCTCCTTGTCAGAATATCCTATTTCCACGATAAGTCGGGAAATCCATTTAAAAAGGCAGACGCGGCATAAAACCCCGTCGTTTACTCTTTTGTGCTTTCTTAGCCTGCTTCATCATCTTCTGCATTTCTGTGAACTGCTTGATGAGGCGGTTGACGTCTTGGACGCGGGTACCGCTGCCTTTGGCAATGCGGCGTTTGCGGCTGTCCTTGATCAGCATTTTAGGGTTGGCACTCGACCGTTCCTGAGCCGTCATAGATGTGATGATGGCTTCGATTCGCTTGAATTCCTTGCCGTCCATGTCGACCTTGTCGAGTTCTTTCTTGTACTTCCCGATGCCGGGAATGAGGCTCAAGATGCTGCCCATGTTGCCCATCTTCTTAATCATTTGAAGCTGGGAGAGGAAATCATCGAAGGTAAAAGACCCGCTCTTCATGGTCTTCTTCATGTTTTCCATGGACTCTTCGTCAAAAGCAGCCTGGGCTTTTTCGATGATCGTTTCGACGTCGCCTAAGTCGAGGATACGCGACGCGTAACGGTTAGGATGAAATTCTTCGATGCCGTCGAGCTTTTCGCTGACACCGATGAATTTGATGGGTTTGCCCGTGACGGCCTTGATGGACAAGGCGGCCCCGCCGCGGGCATCGCCGTCGAGCTTGGTCATGATCATGCCGTCGATGCCGAGGGCTTTATCGAAGGCCGATGCCGCCGTGACGGCATCCTGACCGGTCATGGCGTCGACGACTAAGAGGATTTCATGAGGATGAACATTTTCTTTAATATGAATCAATTCATCCATCAAGGTTTCGTTGATATGAAGCCGCCCGGCCGTATCGATGATGACGACATCGCGCAGATGGCTGGTCGCATAGGGAATGGCGTGCTGGGCAATGGCAACGGGGTCCTTGCTGCCGTCTTCGGTATAAACGGGCATATCCAGTTCCTGACCGAGGACTTGCAGCTGAGTGATAGCTGCCGGGCGATAGACGTCGGCGGCTACCATGAGCGGGCTCTTGCCTTGGGACTTCAATTTTTTGGCGAGTTTCGCTGCCGTCGTCGTTTTACCGGCACCTTGGAGACCGACGAGCATGATGATCGTCGGCGGCTTCGGCGCAATGGTAATCCGGCTCTGGGTCCCGCCGAGGAGTTCCGTCAATTCATCGCGGACGATTTTGATGACCGTCTGCGACGCATTCAAGCTGCCGAAGACTTCTTCACCGACGGCTTTTTCCTTGACCTTCTTAATGAAGTCCTTGGTAACGGCAAAGTTGACGTCCGCTTCGAGTAAGGCGCGGCGCATCTCTTTCAGGGCTTCACTGACATCCTCTTCAGAAAGCTTCCCTTTGCCGCGAAGCTTTTTAAAGGCCGCCTGGAATCGTTCGGACAGACTTTCAAATGGCATGAGGGGCCTCCTTTTATAAATCTATTTCGTGTAAAAGTTGTTTAGCTCTTTCAATATCGCTGAGCCCCTGACTTTCAAGCAAGCCCTGGACTTCATCGATCTGTTCCCGGACCGCATCGAAGCGGGCCAGCAACTGAAGCCGCTGTTCATAGCTTTCCAGCGACTGGGAAGCGCGCTTGAGCATGTCGTAAGCACCTTGACGGGAAATTTGCAGTTCTTCCCCGATTTCACTCAAGGACAGGTCCATATCGAAATACATTTCCATACAGCGCCGCTGCTTTTCCGTCAATAACGGCCCGTACAGATCGAGGAGCCGCCCCTTGCGGACTACGTCTTCAAGCATGGCTTCACCGCCTTTCAAACAGCGTACTGTGACAGTATACCCGAAAAGGGATGCCCTGTCAAGTATTTTTACTTGTCAGGTCGACGCGGACGTCGTAAAAGGTACTGCCCCGGCCTTCATCGGTCAGGCGCTGACTGGTGAGGACGTTGACCGACGCGCCGCCGTCTTTGACCCGTTCGCGCCACCATACGCCTTCACTGACGACCTAGCCCGGTACGGTGCGGTCACTGATGCAGACGGTAAAATCAGCCTGCCCCCGCTTATTTTTGAGGGTCACGGACTCACCGTCAGCGATGCCGTAGCGGTCGGCGTCTTCAGGGTGGACGAAGAGGTCCATCGTATGGCTGGCCGTCAATTCATCCCGTTCATTAAAGGACGAGTCGAGGATGCGCATGTCGGCGCCGTTGACGAAAGCCAGTTTCCCCTCATCGGGATTGAGGGGTATGTAATCGGGAAGAGCCGGTGTCAGGGCGTCGTTTCGAATTTCTATCTTCCCCGACGGCGTCGCAAAGGCCGTCTGATAATCTTCCGGCATGGGAAGGGGCGTCGGCCGGCCCGATGCCAGCAGTTCCCGGTCAACGGGAAGGGGCCATGTTACCGTCGAGGCTATGAGCTGATTGACGAGGTCCCGTTCGGACTGGTCGTAAAAGGGATCGGTAATGCCGAGAGCCTTGGCCAGGTCACAGGCAACGTGCCAATTAGATCGACTTTCGCCGAGGGGTTCGATGACGGCATAGCCGCACTGAATCGTGTAGTTGCCGTAAGAATAGTAAGCGTCGTCGTGTTCCAAGGACGTCGTCGCCGGCAGGACGATGTCGGCGTAGCGTGCCGTATCGGTCATGAAGCGTTCGTGGACGACAGTGAACAGGTCGTCCCGAGAAAGGCCGGCGAGGACCTTATTTTGATCCGGCGCCGTACAGGCCGGGTTCGATGAATAGACGAAAAGGCTCTGGATGCTGTCGTCTTCCGTAAGGGCCTGGCCGATGCAGCACATGTTGACCAGTCGTGTTCCCTTCTTCTTCCAATCGGATCGAGTGACGATATCCTTATGATAGGCCTTAGACGCGCCGGCTGAGGTCAAGATACCGCCGCCCTTCTTTCCCCAGGCACCGACGACGGCCGGAAGGCAGGTGATGAGCCGCGTCGTCATGGCGCCGTTTCGGTAGCGGGACTGGCCGCTTCCCAGGCGAATAAAGGGTGCCCGCGCCTTGCCGTAGGCCTGAGCCAATGCTTCGACGACAGCTGCCGGGACGCCAGTAATGTTTTCCGTTTCTTCCGGTGTATAGCGAGGAATGACTTTTTCTTTCAGTTCATCCCAGCCCAGCACTTTTGCGGACAGAAAGGCTTCGTCGGTCAAGCCATCGCGGACTAGGACGTTCATCATGCCGAGCGCCAGTGCCCCGTCGGTACCGGGACGGATGGCGACAAAGTGATCGGCAAGGTCTGCCGTCTTGGTACGATACGTATCGATGCACCAAACAGCGGCTCCCTTTTCCCGGGCAGCATCCACATCGTGTTTGAAATGGATATTGGTGGCCATCATGTGAATGCTCCACAAGAAGATACAGTCACTGTTTTGTGCTTCCTGGGGTGCCGTCGGCAAGGTGCCTCCCATGACGTCCTTAAAGCCCTGCCCTTTGGCCGGAGCGCAGATCGTCCTGTCAAGTTCCGACGCACCTAGCCGATAAAACAAGCCATGCAAGGCGTCGTGTTGGACGATGCCCATGGTGCCGGCATAGGAGTACGGCAAGATGGCCTCCGGTCCCTTTTCGGCGATAATTTTCTTCCACGAAGCTGCGATTTCCGCCAAGGCCTGGTCCCAGGAGATGGGCTCAAATTCACCGCTCCCCTTCGGTCCCGTCCGCTTGAGTGGCGTCTTCAGCCGCCGCGGCGAATAGACCGTCCGTTCATAATGGGCCATCTTGGGGCACATGGTCCCTCGCGTAAAAGGATGGTTCTCGTCGCCCTTTACCGAGACGACGCGCCCGTCATCGACGGTGACGACGAGGCCGCAGGCATCGGGGCAGTCATAGGGACAGACCGATGTATATTGTGTCATAGAATTCCCTCCTTATTTATCTATATAATATATGTTCATTATATCGCCACCGAGGGACCTTGGCAAAATTATCTAAAAAAATACGATTTCCCCTTATTCATCCCCAAAAGATCATGTGACATACCACAAAGGCCCACGGTGACGACGTGAAGTCTCACCATGGGCCCAAGGGTTACAAGCACACGATCTTACACTGGCTGCAAGGGTATTCGGTTTAATGATGGAAGAGGCGCAGGCCGGTCATAGCCATGGCAATCCCATATTTATCGCACGTTTCGATGACATTGTCGTCGCGGATCGAACCGCCGGCCTGGGCGATGTAATCGACGCCGCTGCGATGAGCTCGTTCGATGTTGTCGCCAAAGGGGAAGAAAGCGTCGCTGCCGAGGGCTACGCCGTGGAGCTGAGCAATCCAGGCTTTCTTTTCTTCCCGCGTAAGGGGCTGCGGTTTTTCCGTAAAGAGATCCTGCCAGATACCGTCGGCCAAGACGTCTTCGTAATCGTCGGAGATGTAGACGTCGATGGCGTTGTCGCGGTTCGGACGGCGGACGTCGTCGCGGAAGGGCAAGTTCAAGACTTTCGGGTTCTGACGGAGCCACCAGACATCGGCCTTATTGCCGGCCAAACGGGTGCAGTGGACGCGAGACTGCTGCCCGGCACCGACGCCAATGGTCATGCCGTCTTTTACGTAGCAGACGGAGTTGGACTGGGTGTATTTCAAGGTAATGAGGGCGATGATGAGGTCCCGCTGAGCCGCTTCCGGAATGGCCTTGTTCTGCGTCGGAATGTTCTGCAGCAGATCGGCCGTAATCTTAGCTTCGTTTCGGTCCTGTTCAAAGGTGACGCCGTAGACTTCTTTCGATTCGACGAGGTTCGGCTTATAGTCGGCATCGATCTGAAGGACGCAGTAATTGCCCTTCTTTTTGGTCTTTAAAATGGCCAGGGCTTCGTCGCTGTAGCCGGGAGCAATGACGCCGTCCGATACTTCGCGCTTTAAGAGGGTTGCCGTTTCGACGTCGCAGACGTCGGAGAGGGCGACGAAATCGCCGTAAGAACTCATCCGGTCGGCACCGCGGGCGCAGGCATAGGCCGAAGCCAAAGGCGACAAGGGAAGATCGTCGACCCAATATATTTTCTTCAGGGTATCACTCATCTCCGTGGCAACGGCGGCGCCGGCCGGGCTGACGTGCTTGAAGGAAGCCGCTGCCGGAAGACCCGTCGCTTCTTTCAATTCCTTGACAAGCTGGTAGCTGTTGAGGGCGTCGAGCAAATTAATATAGCCGGGACGGCCGCAAAGGACCGTAAAAGGAAGGGCGCTGCCATCCTTCATATACACCCGGGACGACGACTGGTTCGGGTTGCAGCCGTATTTTAATTTCAGTTCGTTCATCGTGATTCCTCCTGATAGACCCAAAATAAAAAAATACCGACACTTCTGGAACGTTTCGCCCAGACGGTCGGCTCTTATGAATCATGCTCCCCGTGGTAACTCCACTTCCGTCAGTCACATGCTTCACCTTATTATACCGTCCGCCGATTCAGGCTGTCAAGAAAAAGGAGCCGCCTTACGGCAGCCCCTTTCAGGTGATACCATCTATGATTTCTCTTGTTGTTCCGGAGGCTGCGGCGAAATGTCGCGCACGGTAATCTTGAGGATTTCCACAGCCATGCCCGTCGTATATTCCACTTCGTGCTGGATATCGCGGCGGATACGGCTCATGAGTTTCTTTATATTTTCTCCGTAGGCAATGGTCAGGGACAAGATAATGGCCAGACCGTTGCGCGTCGAGTTATAGTTGATGGCCACCTTCAAGCGGTTGATCTTGGTCACGCCTTCACTTTGGCTGAGGGCATGGCGGACCAGGCTTTCGAGAACATCGTTGGAAAAAGTCAGTTTCCCGTAATAACTGAAGATGGGGCGAACGACGGACCGCTCAAAGGGCGACAGCTTCTTGCCGTTGTTGTCGTAAAAGAAAGAACGGATCGAATCCAGCAGATAGCCGCGAAAATGGGGTTTCAGCTCCATCGTCGGCACGGGGATGATATGCTTGCCCTCTTTGATGCGGATATTTTGAGCCTTTTCAATTTCCTCCGAGCACGACACGTCTTCAATGCGGATGAACCGCGACGGTTCCGGAAGATTGAGGGCCTCGCAGATGCGGTGGATCATGTGCCGCGACGTTCCCAAGATGAGTAGTTTTTCCGGTGCCGCTTTTGCTAAGGCCGCCTTCATGACTGCGGCGTCATCGGGGTTATTGAAGACGGCACGGCGCACGGCCTTGAGGCGATTCGTTTCATCCTTGGCCGACCGGCCGGCGACGATGCGGTTGTGATCGATGAGGAGCCCGTCGTCGATGATGGTCTGAATATCATGATCGTAGGCAACGACCAAGGCGTGATGGCTCTTGCCGGTCCCGCTGGCGCCAATAAAACCGAAAACTTCCATCAGTGTCACCTGCCTTTATTAGGGTACGTGAGACAACAAAGCCTGTACCTTTTCAGCATTGACCGTAAAGATTCCCAGGCTTTCCGGAAAACGGCCGACGGTCCCGTGAAAATCGGAGCCGCCGCTGATATACCAATTGCGCTTCTTGGCTAATTCCAAAAACTCGTCGAAACGGCCGCGATTCTTCGGATGGTACACTTCGACGCCGTCGAAATCGTGGGTCAGGACTTCATCCAAGGTCCGCTTCAAGAGGCCCGGATGGGCTAAGACGGCCAGTCCCCCGACCTTGCGGATGAGGGCTACGCATTCATCGATGGTCCGCCGCGTATACGGCACGTAAAGGGGGCCGCCGTGATAGAGGACCTTGTCGAAGACGGTCTTTACATCGGGGAAATAGCCTTTTTCGACGAGCATGCGGGCGATGTGCGGCCGGCCGACGGTACCGCCCTTATGAACCATGTCTTCGACGACCTTGCGGTCGATTTCGTAGCCGTGTTTCAGGCAGCGGTCGACGATTTCCATGGCCCGGTCAAAGCGCCGCTGCTTAAATTCGCGGCAGTATTCCTGCATGGCTTCATCATCGGGATTGATCCCGTAGCCTAAAATATGGACATCTTCGCCGTCACATTCCGAGCTTATTTCAATGGCCCGAATGATGCGGACGCCCGGATTCAGCTCATGACTGCCGTCGTAAGCCGCCACCGTATCGTGGTCCGAAATGGCAATGACGTCGAGCCCGGCATCGACGGCCATCTTGGTCAGCTGCTCCGGCGTATAGACGCCGTCCGAGCAGGTTGTATGCATATGGAGATCGACTATCACTGTACACCTCCCTGCAGTAAGTGCAGAATCGATTTAATGCCGACGCCGGTAGCGCCGATAAATCCCGTTTCATCGGCCTTTTCCCGGAAAGCAGGACCGGCGATGTCGAGGTGGATCCACGGCGTCCCGTCCTTTACGAACTGCTTCAGGAAGAGACCGGCCGTAATCGCACCGGCTTCCGGGCCGCCGACGTTCTTCATGTCGGCTACGCTGCTTTTCAGAAGGCTTTCATATTCTTCATCGGCCGGGAGCTGCCAAATCTTTTCATGGGCTTCCGTCGCCACTTTAAAGAAGCGGTTCATCCACTCCTGATCATTGCCGACCATGCCCGTCCGCACCGAGCCCAAAGCAGTCACGCAGGCCCCGGTGAGGGTCGCCAGGTCGATGAGGCGCGTCGCCCCTTTTTCCTGAGCATAGGTCAGGGCATCGGCCAAAATGAGCCGTCCTTCGGCATCGGTATTCTTGACTTCGACGGTTTTTCCATTGTACATGGTCAAAATGTCGTCGACGTGATAAGCCATGCCGGAAGGAATATTTTCAACCAGCGGCAAAACGGCCAGTACATTGACCGGATAGCGCAGGAGCATGAGGGCCCGAATGACGCCGACGGCAGCTGCCGCCCCGGCCATATCGTCCTTCATGAATTCCAGCCCCTTGTGGCTCTTTAAGGACAAGCCGCCGCTGTCATAGGTGACGCCCTTTCCGACGATGCCCAGGACTTCCCGGCTGTTGGGGTCGCCCTGGTAGGCAATGGACACCATCTGAGGCGGGTTCATACTGCCCTTGCCGACGGCGACGATGCCGCCCATATGGCGTTTTTCCAAGGCCCACTTATTGAGCGATTCAATAAGGATGTGATCGCCCTTCAGCGTGTCGGCCACGATATCGGCAAACTTTCTCGGCGTCAAATCGTTGGACGGCATATTGATCAAGTCGCGGGCTTCATAGACGCCCTCATAAATCGACGTGTACATATAGCACATGGAATTAAATTCCTGAGGCCTCATGCTGTGCGACAAAATATTGATGCTGCCGACGGTCCGACTATGTTTATCACTCTTGTAATGGGTAAATTCATAGTTCCGGTACAACAATCCGTCGAGGAGAGATGCCATATCCATCTCCAGGGTATCGGCCATGATGGCCAGCTCGCGGACGCCTTCCTTCATGGCAGCCGCCATCAGCCGCTGAGCCATGCGAAAATCCTCATACGTCGAATAGCGGACAGGCTTTCCGTCGAGACCGATGAGGAAATAAGTCTTGGCCGCCCCGTCCGACAGGCAGTGAAATACGTGGAGAGACGTATGCTGTAAAAGTTCCGGGTGTTGCTCCGTATAGGCCCGAATCAGGGCGGCGTCATCTTGTGGCAGCTGACGCAGGGTCAACAGCCTCTTATCGAGGCCGACGGCCAGCGTATTCATGCCGCCTTTGCCATTATAAGTAATCATGCACATCGCTCACTTTCACACTACTCTAAGTCACCATATATTAAAGAATTAATCATAATGATATTATTAGCCACTATTATTATACAATCGCCCTATTGACAAAATCAAGAATTCGTAAAAACAATAAAAATTAAGTACATTGCTCGGTCAGAATCATAACGTCGACGATTCCTGCAATGTACTTAAAATATTTTTTCCTATTAAATTCAGGCCTTCCCTGACTCTTCAAGAATTACTCCTGTGCCAGGAGCCTCTCTTCCAAAATGCTGCGCCACCGCGGCTTCTTTGTATAACGATGAAGGACGCGTTCATTATTCCTGGCATAGCGGGCTAAGGACCGGTAGGCCGCATACTTTTTGGCACCGTGACGATTGGCAAGGCGCAGGCCGACAGACGTCACCGGAATAAGCCACCACGTATGGGTAAAAGCGCCGACGGTCACGCCCAATACATGACAGACGTAAGAAAGGAGAGAGCGGCGGCCAAATTCTTTTCCCTTCTTGTACTCAGACAGATCTTTCTGTTTGGCCACCGAATAGGCGATGATGGCATAGGGTATGATGGACGGCAGGAAACCTTCATGACTGACATCGGCGCCGACCACGACCGTATCCTGAACGTACCGGGTCAATTCATCATTGGATATCCCGCTGTTAATGACGTGTTCGGCCATGTCGCCCATGGTCACTTCGCTGTATACCTCCTCCGTCGAGACGATATCGATGTAAGGGTAACGCTCCAGCGCATGACCGATGTATTCAGCAGACTCCGTCGCCTTCAGCTGCAGCACCTCATCGACGTTGCCGTCGGCGTCGCGAATGGCAATATCCCAGCCGGGTTCGGTCGCTGACTGCGCCATTTCCGCATGGTAACCCGCCGGTAGTCTCCCGTCATTGAGGTAATCCGTGTACTTGATTTCAAAGAGCTTGCCCTTGACGCCGCTGATAAAGCCGTCCAGCTGGTCTTCATCGAGATCGTTCACGGCCTCCTTAAAATCCATGGCAGCCGCCTTTTGCGGATACGCCATTTCATAGGCCTGCTGCACATCGGAAGGCACATGCCGGCCCATGAGGCGGCTCAAGATACTGCCCATGGCCAGGCCCAGCGAATCGAGGAACAGGTTTTTTCGCGTTTCAACCGATAATTCAGCCGCTGCCAACGCCTCCCGCACCTTAGCATAAGCCGCGGCCTGCTGCTCGATGCCCGTCAGCAAGGCGTCAAAATCTTTCTGACGATAAAAGACGCCGCGGGTATTTTTGAATAAATCCACTCCGCTCTGCGCCGCTCCTACCGATACGCCGGCCACGGTCTTCGCAGCCTTCTCGGCCATTTCCATCTTCTTGCCCTTACTCCAGCCCTTCACCATATGCCGCTCCGTTTCCCGGTTAAACGGGCCTGAAAAACCTCGTTCAACCGACAGTTTTTTTACGAACACACGCCCTGTTCCGGTATACAAGACAGACAATCCATCAGCTATGCCATATAATTTTTCTTATCTATTCAGCTTTATCGGCCGCCATGACCAGCTTTTTAACGACATCAAAAATATCGGAGATCCATCGTTTCATTTCTGCCGTCGTGCCGTCCTGATCATCCAGCATTTTTTGAAAATCATGAAAAATGAGATCATAGCCGATTTTTCTGCACTCCAGCAGATACTGGCTGTATGAAAGTTTCTCGCTGTTTGATAAGGAGTCTTCCTCCCTTTTTCCCATCAAAAGGTCCCGATACAGCTGCTCATTCTTTTCGTTCAAAGACTGACTTTTTTCATCCATTTGCAGCTTAGACTCACTCCAGCCCCAATCGGCTGCCAAATAGGAACACCGGGCCAATAAGCGGTCTTTGGCCTCGGCCTTATCGTTCAGCATATCCTGATAATCCTGCAGAATCTCGGGGATGCTTAAGGCCGCAAAGCGGCTGCAGACGGCATAACACTTGATGGCCATCGAAATATCCCCTTTCAAGTAAAAGGTAATTCCCATGGCATTGTAGCCTTTCATCGAGCCATAGATATCCTCATCGTGCATGGATATGGCATATAACTTCAAAGCCTCGTCAAAATCTCCGGCACAGAGTTTTTCCGTGGCCTCCTCATATAACTTTAAATTTCTATCTGAACTTTCCATCAGCCTCATCCTTTCATAACTGTATATATCTATAATAATATTGGACATCCATCGAACACGAAGGCCGAGCAATGGCCCTTAGCCCCATGTTTCACGCCGATTCAGATGTCAAAACTTATTTATGAACACGAATCCGATTTTTTATCTTACATTACAACCGATAATTATATATTTCGCTGTAAAATCGAATTATCCTGCCAACTGCGAGGTCCTTCTCAGAAATCTTTAATAACCGCCCTATTGTAGAAGGCCTCGACGTATTTATCACGGATTTCGGCCTCTTTGGAAAAATTCACGAAAAAAAAGCTTGCATTTATTTTACATTTGGTGTATTATAACAAATGTGCTCACAAGGTCAGCACACCAACAACAAACATGGACCATTAGCTCAGCTGGCAGAGCACCTGACTCTTAATCAGGGTGTCCAGGGTTCGATCCCCTGATGGTCCACCATAAGAAAAAGCGGATAGCCATCGCATTTGTGCGGTGGCTATTTTTTGTTTGCCCCCCAAAAGTCAGGTGCTTTTGACCCCTTTTTGACCCCCTGAATAAAAATCATCTCCCAATGCATGGCCATTTAACACGTAAAACTACCAGGACACTAGTTCCTTATATTACAATGACTATATAATAAAAGAATCCCGCCAAGCCAGTTACCTGACCTGACGGGATTTTTTCTATTTCACGTAATCATTAGGTGTACAGGGCTTCTACGGCGCGCTGTAGAACTTAAGGATTCAGTTGTAAAATACTATTTTATAACTGAATAAGATAGCAATAATTATAAAATTATAATTTACATGATTGGAACCATTTTAGCTGTCAGCGTTTGCAAAAAAAGCGGTGCAGGAAACTATATGGTCTATTTTACCGGAGAATGGCAGAGCCCCCCCCGAATACTTTTCAAAAATGATTATGTCAAGTACGCTTACATCTTTACACTAAAACTTGTTCGATATTCTTTCCATCTATTGACAACTCACTCACCCTATCTTATACTGCAATCAGCTTGAAAACCATATTATATATGGTTTTAGATGGGACGTGTTACGACATGTCCCTTATTTTTTATCTTTTTCCATATTCAAAGGAAAAAGTGGTTGTTGCAAAAATCGCAACAACCACTCATCATGACGCTATGCCGTAGAAAACGCAGAAGAAAAGCGTTTTATACTATAACTTAGCTGCTATTATTTCTTGATAAGGAAGAAGCTGGTCACTTCCCGTATCTAAAAAGTATTGTAACTTATAAAACAGGCAACCATCGCGTCAGCAGAGGTTGTTTTTTTTGTTTGCCGTCAAAAGGTAGGTCCCTTTGACCCATCTTTTAAAGAAAAATACAAAAAAGCATCCCTCACTACTCAAACGTTAGTGAGGGATGTCTGCTTTCGCAATCTTTTATAGGTGATACGGTTCGTGTCGGGATATTTTGATAGCCCGATAAATTTGTTCGACCAAGATCAGACGTATCATCTGATGGGTCAGGGTTATGCGGCCAAAGGAGATGCATTTGTCGGCTTTTCTTCGGACGACGTCGCTGAGGCCGAAGGGGCCGCCGATGATGAAGGAGATTTCACTGCAGCCGTAAAGGGCCAGTTCCGAAAAGGATTCTGCCAGTTCTTCTGACGATACGAGCTTGCCGCCTACGTCGAGGGCCATGAGATGCGACCCTTCGCGGACGTGGCGCAGCATCTTCTCCCCTTCTTTGTCGAGGACCTGCGCCTTTTGGGCCGGCGACGGATTGTCAGGCATCTTTTCTTCGGGCAGGACGGTCACTGTGACGTCGCCGTAAGGACGGAGGCGCTTCAAGAATTCATCGATGCCTGCCGTAAGGTACTTCTCCTTGATCTTGCCGATGGTAATGAGATGGTACTTCATCAGTTGCCGCTCAAATCGTCGTCAGCCGAATCGGTCTGCGGGCTTTCCTGCAAGACGATGGTGGCTTCACGGTTCATGCCGTTACGCGTGTAGTCGACGGTGACGGAATCACCGACTTTATGCTTATCCATGACGCTCTGGAGGGATGCGAAGTCTTTCACGTCCGTGCCGTCCAACTTAACGATGACGTCACCGTGCTGGAGGCCGGCCTGATCGAGAGGACCACCGGGAACGACGCGGTAGACGTAGATGCCCTGGGCATTGAGCTGCATGCCGAAGCGAGCTGCCATCTGCTGGTCAAGACCGTACAGGCCGAGGTACGGGCGAACGACTTTGCCGTTGGTGATGAGGTCCTGTAAAATCGGACGGGCTGCGTTAATGGGGATCGCAAAGCCCAGGCCTTCGACGCCTTCCTGCGAAATCTTGGCACTGTTGATACCGATGACTTTGCCGTCAGCATCGACTAAGGCGCCGCCGGAGTTGCCGGGATTGATAGCCGCGTCAGTCTGGATGAGCTTCATGCTCTGGCCTTCGGCACCGATAGTACGGTTGAGAGAGCTGATGACGCCGACCGTAACCGTTCCTTGGAATTCAAGGCCCAAGGGGTTGCCGATGGCAATGGCCGGTTCGCCGACCTGAAGGGAATCGCTGTCGCCAAATTCAGCGACCGGCAGGTTTTCCATGTTGATTTTTACGACGGCTAAGTCCGTTCTGGCATCGCGGCCGACGACGGTGCCTTCCGTGCTCTGTCCGTCAGCCAGGGAGACGATGACCGTCTTAGCCGTACCGACGACGTGGTTATTGGTAACGATATAACCGGCTTTATCGAAGATGACGCCGGAGCCGACGCCTTCGCCGACGAGGACTTTACGGTTGAACATGTCGCGGTTATAAACCTTGGTCGTAATGCCGACGACAGCCGGGCTTACTTTCTTAGCCGCCTGAACGACAGCCGTATTGCGGGCATTCGAAATGGATTCCGACTTTTCCGGTTCTTGGAGCTGGTTCGTCGTCCCCTGATAGGTCCCGCTCGGTGAAAAAAAGGTATCGCGAAGCTTAAAGCCCCCAAAGACGCCGCCGGCGATGAGGATTACGGCAACGATGGCCGTAAGGATTCGTTTGTGCTGCATGATTAGTCACTACTCCTTTCCTGAAAGCGGACGCTGCCGTCTTGGCAGGCCAGCCGCAATAAAATATCTTGACCCACGACGCGGCCGGACTGGGCGAGCACCGTCCGCATCGTATGGAGAGCCAGAGATGGGGTGTTGTTCTTCTCACTGCGGTGAGCCAGAAGGACCCGCATGAGGCCTTTCGTCGGAAGGGATGCCAAAAAGGCCGCCGCCGTCTTGTTGGACAGGTGGCCCCAGCGCCCGAGTATCCGCTGCTGAAGGGCATAGGGATAAGGACCGTTCCGGACCATCTCTTCATCGTGATTGGATTCTAAGACCAGGATGTCGGCATAAGCCGCAGCCGCTGCCACATCGGGGCTGACGTAGCCCAAATCCGTCGCCAGGGTAATCTTGGCATCGCCATGACGAAGGCTGTAACCGACGGGACGGGCCGCATCATGGGAGATGGCAAAAGGCGTCACCTCTATATCTTTCAAGGCCACGCGCCGCGTCAGGCGGACGAAGCGATGGTCAAAACCGTCGGTCTTCCGTCCCATAGCCTGCCACGTTTCGGCCGTCGTGTAGATTGGCATATCAGTCCGCTTTAACAGCGTCGCCAATCCTCCCACGTGGTCTGAGTGTTCATGGGTAATAAAAACAGCATCGAGGTCGCCGAGAGCGCAGCCATAACGCTTGAGACCTTTCTCAATACGGCGGCAGCTGATACCGGCATCGATGAGGATATTCGTCTTTCCGCAGCGAATATAAGCCGCATTGCCCTTGCTGCCGCTGGCCAGCATACTGACCAGGCAGTCGCCGGACCGAGCTTCGCCGCCGAGATTGGGGATGGCATCCATTGACGGTTCCGGCACGGTTTTCTTTATCTCACAGCCGGCTTCCCGCCTTGCCTCCTGAATGGACAAGGCCATTTCCTGGAGCTGCCGTTCACATTCAGTCATTAAGTCCCTCCTTCCCATTATTCAAAAAAAACCATCGTTCGGGAATAATTCCAAACGATGGTCTGTGTGGTGGGCCTAGGTGGACTCGAACCACCGACCTCACGCTTATCAGGCGTGCGCTCTAACCAGCTGAGCTATAGGCCCATTTCCTAACGACTTGTTTAGTATACCACAGATACAGAACGTGTCAAGAAAATTATTCCAAATCCTTTACATTTTATTTATACAGTTTCGTAAAACGCCCTTTCCCCTTTAGATAACCAGCCGTCTTCAGCGATACTGGGCCATGAGCTTTTCAAAGGCCGCAAAGGAACGCCGAATCATATCGGGATCGACGCAGTAGGAAATGCGGACGTAGCCCGGGCAGCCGAAGCTGTCAGCCGGCACGATGAGGAGGTTGAGTTTCTTAGCCTTGTCCGAAAAAGCCTTGGCATCCGGTTCCGGCGATTTGACGAAGAGATAAAAGGCACCACTGGGATAGACGCAGTCATAGCCCAGTTCTTTTAAACCATTATATAACAACTTCCGGTTTTGATCATAGACGTCGACGTCGCTGGTCTGGCCCATGCATTTCAAGACGACGTCCTGGAACAGATGGGGTGCGCAGACAAAGCCCATGAAGCGGCCGGCACCGCAGACTGCCGTATAGACCTCTTTAGCAGCCGTAACGCAGTCGGGAACGAGGATGTAGCCAATGCGTTCACCGGGAAGGCTGAGGGATTTGCTGTACGAATAGCAGATAATCGTGTCGCGGTAAAACTTGGGCACGTAGAGAATAGGAAGGCCGTCGTAAATGATTTCACGGTACGGTTCATCGGAAATGAGGTAAATCGGATGGCCGATTTCCTTCGATTTTCGTTCCAGGAGAGCGGCCAGCTTTTCAAACGTTTCAGCCGAATAGACGACACCTGACGGATTGTTGGGCGAATTGATGATGACGGCCCGCGTCTTCGGCGTAATGGCCTGTTCCATGGCATCAAGAGAAATCTGGAAATGCTCCGTATCGGGCGGCAAGATGACCGATTTTGCGCCGGCATTCTGCACGAAAACCGTGTATTCCGGGAAGAAAGGAGCCACCAAGATGACTTCATCAGAAGCGTCTTCGACGATGGCTTTGAGACTGATGACCAAAGAAGCTGCCGCCCCGCAGGTCATATAGAAATTATCGGCCCGTACATCGGCGCCGTAGGTTTTATTCATAAAATCAGCCAAGCCCTGACGGACTGCACCGTCGCCGGCAGCCGCCGTATATCCGTGAATAGCTGCCGATTCGCGTTCACGCAGAATGTCTTCAATGGCCTTGCGGACACAGGCCGGGGCCGGAACGGTCGGGTTGCCGATACTGAAGTCAAAGACATTTTCCTTGCCGACGACAGCCGCCTGTTCCTGACCGTAAGCAAAGAGGTCGCGGATGACCGAAGCTTGGGAACCGAGGGCGTACATTTCTTTCGATGCCATACAAACAACTCCTTTAACAATAAATATATTCTATTATATATCGCCCCCAAAAAGAAAACAATCTTGTGTTATAATAATGAAGACAAAAAAACGAAAGGAAGACCTTCATGAAAAAACTAAGTCCCTATGTCTATCTCTTTGCCATGGGCCATTTTTCCGTCGACTGGGCACAAGGCGCCATTCCGGCCCTCCTGCCCTACTTCATTACGACCTGCAACCTCAGTTACCAGGACGGCGCGACCCTCATTTTTGCCAACATGCTCTTATCCTCCGTGTCGCAGCCGATCTTCGGATATTACTCCGATAAGATTTCAAAACCCTGGTTCGTTCCCTTAGGGCCTATCCTCTGCGGGATCTGCCTGACCCTCCTGGGCTTTACGCAGAATTACTGGCTTATCTTCCTCTTCTCCATGTTCAGCGGCTTCGGTTCCTCCGTCTACCATCCCGAAGCAGCCCGCATGGTCAACAACATCTCCGGCAGCCAAAAAGGCAAGGCCATGGGCTCCTTTTCCGTCGGCGGCAACGCCGGTTTTGCCGTAGGCCCTATCGTCGCCGGTGCCTGCGCCTACGCCTTTGACATCCGGGGGCTGGCCATCTTCGGCGTCGTCAACACCATCCTGGCCCTCATCATCTATCACCGCATGCCCCACATCCTGTCCCTCGTACAGGAATCAAAAAAAGCAGAACAAAAAGCCCATCCCGGCGAAGTCAAAGAAAACGAATGGGGTGCCTTCAGCCGCCTGTCGGTCATCATCTTCGTCCGTTCCATCGGCTTTACACTCTGCAACGCCTTCATCCCCCTCTTTTGGATCAACGTCCTCCACGCCGCCCCGACGACGGGCAGTCTGGCCTTGTCGATTCTCTTCTCCATGGGCGTCGTCATCACCTTCCTCGGCGGCATCCTGGCCGACCGCTTCGGCTTCATCCGCGTCCTGCGCGGGGCCATGCTGCTCATGATTCCGTCCATGTTCTTCCTGGTCAACACCACCAACATCGTCACGGCGACATTGCTGCTCCTGCCCGTCGCCTTCTCCCTCTTTGCGGCCTACAGCCCCATCGTCGTCTTAGGACAGACCTATCTTGGGAAAAACGTCGGCTTTGCCTCCGGCGTCACCCTAGGCCTGACGACGACCATCGGCGGCCTCGTCTCGCCTCTCGTCGGCTGGGGTGCTGACCAGTGGGGCCTTACGACAGCCCTGCAGATCCTCTGGATCGCCGCCGTCATCGGCTCCATCTTCTCCTTCCTCATCCCCATCCCGAAAGCCTGGAAAAATCAACACAGCTAAAAATTCTATAATGCACAAGAATTTTGCATATTTCCCTATCATAAAGAAACGAATCCCCTCAAGTCAGCTTTTGATCTAACCTGAGGGGATTCGTTTTTTCCTTCTCTTTTTTATTCGATTATATTTTCAAGGGATATTTTTTTGACCTGCGGCCAACAACTTGTGAACATGCTCCCCTTTTTGAAGCAGACGTCGTATAATAGAGACAGTACCTATTGTTTAGAAAGCAG
>NZ_UQBH01000027.1 GCF_900539295.1 uncultured Megasphaera sp. | reverse complement strand
ATTGGCTGATGAATTCGCTGACGAACTCAACAACCTCGGCGTTCGCGTAAGCGCTTTGGAAAACCGCGTTGGCAATGTTAAATTGACCGGTGACGCTCGTGTTCGTTATATCTATCAGAAAAATTCTGTTGACAACGATAAATCTTGGGATTATCGTGTTCGTCTCCGTGCTAATGCACAGGTTAACGACCGCACGAAAGTAACCTATGGTATCGAATCCAACCATTCCTTCGCATCCAATGGTCCGGCTAACGAAAATGATTCCACTTACACCGACCGCGCTAACGTCGAATACCAGCTGGGTAAAGACTGGACCGTAACGGCTGGTCGTTATAACTATCAGATGGGCGGCGACAACGCTTACGGCTTCTTCTATGGCGATGTCTTTGATGGCGCTCAGCTCCAGTATAAAGGCGACAGCTTCGCTTTGACCGGTGGTTATGGTAAATTCAAGAAGAGCGAAGTAGTTGGTGAAGTTGACAAAAGCTCTAAGGTTTTAGATGGTGTTGATGGCGTTAAGACAGCGTATGGCGTTGTAGAAGGTTTCTTCGGCAACGGCTCGTCTATCGGCGGTTACTACAACAACTTTATGGCTGGCGGAGTACATCGCGATAATGAAAGCGGCACTGCTTTCAATTTCGATGACGCTTGGGGCGCTTATGCAAGCATCGACCTCGGCAGCAATTGGAATGCTTTGGCTAACTACGAAAAATACAGCAGCAAGACTGGCAACGACGATCCTGAAGTTTGGGTCGGTAAATTGACCTACGGTGCTGCTAACTTCGCTACGCCGAAGTCTTGGGACATCTGGGTTGAATACCTCAATGCTGATGACGGTTTCGCTAATGCATCCGGTGATTTCCTTGGCTCGACGAACAGCTGGAGAAACGATGACCTCATGAACAACGTAAAATCTTGGGGTGCCGGCATCGACTATACCTTCGCTAAGAACGCACAGTTCCAGGTAATGCAGACCTTTGCTTCTGAAGCTAAGGTTGGCAACACGGACCCTGAAGAAGAAACGCGTGCACAGTTCGTATTCGTATTCTAATCCTTAGATTACCGATACTCGCTTTACAATCAAAAGGCTCTGTCTTCGGACAGGGCCTTTTTTTGTACGCCTTTTGAACTCTGTCTGAGGAATATCTTCTGGGGGAAAAGAATATTTTTCGAAGGAATGTAAAGTTTTTCTGTTTTTTGAGAAGGATTTCGCCCTTTCTTGTTGAATACTATAAGTATAAGGGAGGCTGAATGGAACGGAGTCATCCTCCGGATTCCAGGCGGACTCTCTCCACGAAAGGAAGGGATGTTTTATGGCAATCATCGTTAGAGGTAAGAATTTAGAAATTACACCGGCCTTGAAAGATCACGTTGAAAAACAGGAAAAGAAAGTCACGAAATACTTTGATAACGAAGTCACTGTCCAGGCCCTGCTTTCTGTAGAAAAAGACCGTAAAGTTGCTGAAATCACGTTGAAAGTTGACGGCGTCGTCCTCCGCGGCGTCGAAGGCAACGACGATATGTATGCTGCTATCGACTTAGTCTACGATAAGCTGGTCCGCCAAATCCATAAATACAAGACGAGAATCGCCCGCCGCATGAAGAAAGGCACCTTCAACGCCGCCCTCATCGAAGGCCCGGCTGCACCGGAAGAATCCTTTGAAGTCGCTCGCGTCAAAAAGTTTGCAGCTCGTCCCATGGATGTTGAAGAAGCTATCTTGCAGATGAACCTCGTCGGCCACGACTTCTTCGTATTCCTCAATTCCAAGACCGACACCATCAGTGTCGTCTATAAACGGAAACACGGGAAATACGGCCTCATCGAACCGGAATACTAAGCCTCGATGATCCCTCGGAATACAATTTAATATATGACCGAAAAACGACCCTCAACCGAATCCGGTTGGGGGCCGTATTGCGTCTTATGGGCCGGAAAGGACCCTTCTTCGTCCTATTTTTTCAGATTTCGCATGGCAGCCATGTTCAGTCAGTCTTGACAACAAAAATATTTTGCCCTTCCGTTGCCAATGTCGGAAGAGGTGCCGGTAATAAAGATGGTTTTCATCTTGTTTTCCTTTCTTTTTATAAGGGTTTTAAGTCTTTTGAGATGGATTTGTTATGGCAGCGGGAAAGGGGATCGACAAGGGTCCATATGGGTCTGCATGGGACTTATGCTACACTTATATAAAAAAGGGTAGCGAAAAAGTAACGAAAAAATGATACAATAAGGGAAAGTCAGAAAGGAGGCTAGCATATGAAGTTAAGCGGTCATAAAGACCTGCGCGTACAAAAGACGATTCAGTCGATTCGGACGGCCTTTTCGGTCATGCTCTTAAAGGAGGATTATCGGAAGATCACCGTTACGGCCCTTTGCCGTCAGGCTGTGATTAATAAAAAGACCTTTTATCGCTACTACGATAGTGTCGATGCCCTGCTGGAAGAAATACTCAGTGAATTTTCCAAGGGCTATGTCGACCTCATTGCCGATTATCGGGTGCCGGAGGATCTGGATAAGATCAACGCTGCTTTTTTCCATTATGCTGTCCATCAAGGGCCGCTGTATGAAAAAATCCTCTGTGCCGTATCGTACCAGCACCTGAGCAGTCACTTGGTGGAAGAATATATTGCCAAGAGCTGGGGGAAGGCTCCGGCCTTTCAGAATTTGAGCCCCGGCGAACAGGAACTGTTTACGACTTTCGTTCATGCGACGGGACTTTCCATGTATCGTCAATGGGTCGAAGGCGGGAAAAAACTTCCCATCGAAGAGGTCATTGAGATCAGCTACAAAGTGCTGAGCCAAGGCACATCAGGCTTGGTACAAGGGAATACTCCCGACGCGTCCGACAAGGCGCAGTAAGGGCATAAAAAAATGCAGTCATCCATGGGGGTGACTGCATTTGTATTTTGTGAACGAATAACAGGGGTCTGACTGCCTGATGCCGACGAGGCTTAGTCGTCTTCGCTGTGGAGGACGCTGATCTTGGGTGCGTGATGGATGGCCTGATCGAATTCGTCCTGGATTTCCTGGCTGGCTCCGCCTTCGAGCTTGCTGACGATGTAGATGGCGGCCAGGGAGAAGAGGAAGCCCGGTACGATTTCATAGAGGCCGAACCAATTGAACTGCTTCCAAATGAGGACCGTCAGGCCGCCGACGATGATGCCGGCCAGGGCCCCGTTTTTGGTCATCTTCTTCCAGTAGAGGGAGAGGAGGATCGTCGGGCCGAAGGCAGCACCGAAACCGGCCCAGGCGTAGGAAACCATGGTCAGGATGTAGCTGTTGGGGTTGAGAGCCATGACGATGGCCAGGGCCGAGACGACGAGGACCGTCAGGCGGCTGACGTAAATGAGTTCCTTGTCACTGGCATTCTTGCGGACGAAGGTGTGGTAGAAGTCTTTGGAAATAGCCGACGCCGTAACCAGGAGCTGGGACGAAGCCGTACTCATGACGGCAGCTAAGACGGCCGACAAGATGAGGCCCGTGGCAAAGGGCGGGAAGAGTTGACCGCTCATGACTAAGAATACTTTTTCCGAATCGGCGCCGGTAAGGGGCGTCGTGAGTACGACTTTGCCGACGAGGCCGACCAGGACGGCAGCCGCCAGGGAGATGACGACCCAGGTCATGGCGATGTGCTTCGATTTCTTTAATTCCTTGGGGTCGCCGATGGCCATGAAGCGGACCAGAATGTGAGGCTGACCGAAGTAGCCTACGCCCCAGGCCAGGGCGGAAATGATGCCGATAATGCCTGTCGTCGACGTATCGGGGACCATGTCCAAGAGGTTCGGTGCCGTGTCGGCCAGGCGGGTCATGACGGCTTCGCCGCCGCCAAAGGCAATCATACCGACGACGGGGACTAGGACGATGGCCAGGAACATCATGCAGCCCTGGATGAAGTCGGTCCAGCAGACGGCCATGAAGCCGCCCAGGAAGGTGTAAACGACGACGACGCCGGCGCTGAGGACCAGGGCGGAGAAGTAATCCATGCCGAAGACCGATTCAAAGAGCTTGCCGCCGGATACGAAGCCTGACGAGGTATAGATGAGGAAGAAGACTAAGATGAAGATGGCGGAAATGATGCGGATGATGTTGTTTTCATCGTGGAAGCGGTTTTTTAAATAGTCCGGCATGGTCAGGCTGTTATTGGCCACTTCCGTATAATTGCGCAGGCGCTGGGAGACGAAGTGCCAGTTGAGGTAGGTGCCGATGGCGATGCCGATGGCAATCCACGACGCCGAAATACCTGTCGAGTAGGCAAAGCCGGGCACGCCCATGAGCATCCAGCCGCTCATGTCGGACGCTTCGGCACTCATGGAAGTAATCCACGGCCCCAGGCTGCGGCCGCCGAGAATATAGTCGCTCAGCCGCTGTTGGGAGCGGGAATAATAAATGCCGATTGCCAGCATGGCCCCGAGGTAGAGGACGAAGGCGGCCAAGATGGGCACATTATACTGCATCATAATGGTGAAAACCCCTTTCAATATATTACGATATATTATAAAGAATACATAAAGAATAAACCTATTTTAGCATATTCATGCGTCCTTGTATAGAATTTGTCAAGATGGAGAAGGCAATTTATTTTCAATGGTCGGGAAAAAAGGAAGCCTTCTGTCACGGCAAAACCGTTCCCTATAAGATGATATAAATTAGGGGACTGGCGGCGATGGCAAAGGGCTGGTCGCGCCACTTTTTGCGGAGCGGAAAATCTTCGTCTGCCGAAGGGGTTGTTTTTGAAGCACCCTCCATGAGAACAGGGCTGTACGGAAGGCCGTACAGCCCTGTTGGATGCCCTCAGGCGTCAAGCTTGTCTATCAGACTTATGAAGGTGTCATAACTTGCCATGCCGGAGACGAGGAGGGATTTTTTTCCGCCTTGAATTAGAACCGTCGGCAACTGGCGAATTCCGAGGGACTGTGTCAGTTCAAGGTCTTTTTGGAAGGCTTCGGCGGCACGGCCGTCTTCAAAGCAGATCCGGAACTGCTCCGGGTCTAAGCCGGCATCAGCTGCTACGGCGATAAGTTCATCGGTTCTCGTCGTCTGCCGTGTCTCGACGATGGTGGCTCGGCGAAGCTTCAAGAGAAAGGCCGAGGCCTTTTCGGGACAGCAAAGCTCGGCTGCTTTGTAGGCGATGCAAAGGGGGTAGGAGGAACGGTGGCCGGCATCGAAAAGATGGAAGCCGTCCATATTGATCGGAAGGCCGCCGATGGCTTCTTCTCCTTTGTAAATTTGGGCCAGACGCTGGTTATAGAGCCGGATGCCTTCTTCGGCAGGCAGGGCTCTTTCTTCGGGCACCATGAAATCACTGACATCTCGGACGAGGCCGCTCATGACGTAGTGGAAGACGAGGCGGTCGCCGAAATGGTCTGCCAGTTTTTCGTAGACCGGTTTCTGTTCATAAGAAAGTCCCATCATGGGGTCGGTAAAGGTGGTGAGAACAATTTTTTCCATGGCATCACCGATAGGGACTGTCGATAAATTGACCATTGGTCGACCAAGTTTTTATATCGTCGAACTTGATGTAGATGTTTTCCGGCAAAATGCCGAGGACGTCCTGAAAGGCAGCGGTCATCTCGGCAGCGAAGACGCCGAAGCCGGCGTGATCGGGGCGGCCGAAGAGGGAGGCTTCGATATACGCGATTTTCCAGGTGTCCTTGCCGCGGAGGTGGAGGCGGCAGTTATCTTCAATCCCGAAGAGGAGATAGTTTTCGTTTAAGCCGGGAATGGCCTCGATGGCTTTTCCCAGGCGGGATTTGAGTTCTATTTCTTGGTCGCGACTGACCGGTACGTTTACTTTGGCCATGACAAAAGGCATTAGGCAGCCCTCCATTCTTGTAATTGAGCTAAAATCTTGTCGGCGACTTCCTGATGCTTCATCTGGTAGGTATGGCCTGTCTTTTCAATGAAAATCAGTGAATTCGCTGCTGCCGTCGGCATATGGTTATTGAGGTTTCTTAAAAAGTCAGACGGATCGCCGTCGGTGAAGTTATCATACGTGCCTACCAGGAGGGCTCCCGTATGGGACAAGGCGGAGGCCTGTGAAAAATCCCCGTCTTTTGCGGTGTGGACATTGTTGAGCAGGCCGGAGAACTGCCAGTCCCAGGCCGTGTTGGCAATGCAGGTTACCCAGCCCATGAAGAGGAAGGGCAGCATTTTGTCGCCGTCTCCGCGCTCGACTTGTTCTTTGATCCACTCTTTTTCGCGGTTGGTGACGCCGGACATCATGTAGGTCAGGTTGGCCGGCGACAGGAGGAAGAAGTGTTCTACCCGCTTATCGTGATTTCGTGACAGGTAGTAAATGACCTTATTGGCTCCGAGGGAATGGCCGCCAAGGATGATGTGTTTATATCCTTCTTTTTGGGCAAAGGTAATGTATGCGTCGAGGTCGTCGTCGGTATAGGCAAAGCGTTCGTTCCACGAGCCGATCGTTTCCTCCTTGCCGGTATGTACATTGACCGTCGGGATTTCACTGAAGGCGTTGTTGGTCTGGGCGTAGATGAAGTCGATGTCACCGCTGTTCAGGGTATCGCCGATGTTGTAATAAAAAGGGTTGGAATAAAAATTGCCGTGGATGCCGGTGATGGCAATCATGACGGTATCGGATCGGCGTTCTTTTTGGCTGCGAAAGAGAACGCCGTTTAAGACGACGCCGCGTTTGGTCGGCACGTTCAGTTGAAACATCATGACTTGTCAGTCCTTTCTGAAAATGCATTTGTGAGACGGAGACGAATAACAGCCGTTGCAGGACACACAGGCCGATACGGTCGTCTCACCGCTTTCTAATTTATTCGGCAGATCCGGTTCCCGTAAAAGAGGACGGGAGAGGGCGATCATTTCGATTTTCGTTTTGTTCAGGACCTCTTCCATCGTATCGAGGCTTCTCAACCCGCCGACGAGGATGACCGGCACGTCTGTTTCGGCGGCCAGCTTGGCGGCAAAGGGGGCGAAGTAGGCTTCGTTTTGATGGGGACGGATGCCGGGGACGGACGTTCCGTTGCCGCTGACTTCGATGGAGTCGAGGCCGGCCTGACAGAGGTGACGGCACATATCGAGGCTTTGAGCCGCGTCTAAGCCGCCGGCCATGAAGTCATTGCTGTTGATCTTGGCCGTGATATGCAGGGTCGGAGCCTTTTCCCGGATGGCCTTTATGATTTCTGTGACCAGTCTCGTCCGGTTCTCCGTGCTGCCGCCGTATTCGTCTGTCCGATGGTTGACCAAGGGCGAGACCAAACGGCTCAAGAAGAAGAAGTGGGCGACGTGGATTTGGACGCCGTCAAAGCCTGCTTTTTCAGCGCGAAGGGCAGCGTCGATGAATTGATCCCGCACCCAGTGGAGTTCTTCCGTCGTCATGTCGTCAGGCTCTACTTGCTCGAAGCTGTTTCCGACCGGACGGTAGTAAGCGCCGAGGGCGAGCTGGGTGATGACCGGGATTCCTTGGGCGTGGATGATATCGGTCAACTTTTTGTACTGGGGAATGAGGGCGTCGTCGGAAAGGCGCATCATGCCGCCGAAGTAATAGTCGTTGGCAGCTACGCTGGTAAAGCCGGTGATGATGATGCCGACGCCGCCTTTGGCAATCTCATCGTAGATGCTGTAGGCTTCTTCGGTGACGCTGCCGTCGCGGTTGGCGATGCCTTCCCAGGTTGCTGAGCGTACCAGACGGTTTTTGGATTTCAAATTTTTTAAGGTTATGTTGTCAAAGAGGTGCTTCATTATTTTTTCACTCCTATCAGATTGTCGTATTAGATTGATTTTTCGTTCTGCCTACATTATAATTAGAAACGTAGAAAAAACAAGAAGAGAGATTTTTCTTCGTAACTATAAAAAATATAGTAAAGGTGATTTTATGAGAAAAAAGCCGCTTCCGAAAGAACAGAACATCTATGAAACAGACTGCCCGATTCTCTATGCTATGGAGATTATCGGACAGAAATGGAAACTCCCGATTTTGTGGTATATGGCCGATGCCGAGAACCAGACCCTGCGCTATCGGGAATTGGAACGAAAAGTCGTGGGCATTACGCCTACCATGCTGACCAAGTGCCTGCGGGAATTGGAACAGGACAAGCTGGTGAAACGAAAGCAGTACAGTACGATTCCGCCGACCGTCGAGTATTCTCTGAGCGAACGGGGAAAGACATTGATTCCGTCACTCGACTCGATTTATGAATGGGCTGAAGCGCAGTTGATGTCGAGCGGCGAATGAGAGCCCGGTCAAAAAAAGGCGGGCAATCCTCGTGTATAAAAAGAAAATAAAAAGGGGGCAGACAGCGGCGCTGAGAGCGGGCGAAGTGCAGAAAAATGGCGGAGCTGCCTAATTTCCCCCAATCTATTGCAAAGTATGACGCTCACGGGGTATAATGTATAATTGATATGATATAACAGAGTAAATTGCAGATTTTGTAAATTGGAGGTCTCGGATAGGTGTTAAATAAACTCATACAAAGACTGCTCGGAAATAATACGGAGCATGAACTGAAGAAGATGTGGCCCATCGTTCGCCGCATCAATGATCTGGAGCCGAAATTAGCCGGATTGAGCGATTCGTCGCTGCAGGAAAAGACCTTTGAATTCAAAAATCGCTTGGCAGCCGGTGAAACGCTGGATGACATTTTGCCCGAAGCATTTGCCGTCGTTCGTGAAGCATCGCGTCGTGTGACGGGGATGCGTCATTTTGACGTCCAGATCCTGGGCGGCATCGTCCTCCATCGCGGAGATATCGCCGAAATGCGCACCGGTGAAGGGAAGACCTTGGTTGCCTCCCTTCCGGTATACCTCAATGCCTTGACCGGAAAAGGCGTTCACGTCGTCACCGTCAATGACTACCTGGCTACCCGTGACAGCGAAGACATGGGCCGTATCTATAAGTTCCTCGGCTTGTCCGTAGGCCTTATCGTCCACGATCTCACCTATGATCAGCGCCGCCGTGCTTATAACGCCGACGTCACCTATGGGACGAACAATGAATTCGGTTTCGACTATTTGCGTGATAACATGGTCATCAGTGCCGACCAGATGGTACAGCGCCCCCTCAATTACTGTATCGTCGACGAAGTGGACTCAATCCTCATCGACGAAGCGCGGACGCCGCTCATCATTTCCGGCCCTGGTGAAAAATCGACGGAGTTGTACAGTACCCTGGCTGCCATCGTCAAGCACTTCGATAAAGAAGACTACACGATGGATGAAAAGCAAAAGACCATCGCCCCGACCGATTCCGGTGTCGCCAAGGTTGAAAAGATGCTGGGCATCAGCAACATGTTCGACAACGAACACCTCGACTTGAACCACTTGGTCATCCAGGCCCTGCGGGCCCGCTTCATGATGCACCGAGATAAGGATTACGTCGTAAAGAACGGCGAAATCGTCATCGTCGACGAATTTACGGGCCGCCTCATGTTCGGCCGCCGTTACAGCGATGGCCTCCATCAGTCTATTGAAGCCAAGGAAGACGTCAAGGTCCAGGGCGAAAGCAAGACCCTGGCTACCATTACCTTCCAGAACTACTTCCGTATGTACGACAAGCTGGCCGGCATGACCGGTACGGCTAAGACGGAAGAAGACGAATTCAATAAGATTTATAAGCTCGACGTCTACGTCATCCCGACGAATAAACCGGCTATCCGTAAGGACTTGCCCGACGTCATCTATAAGACCAAGAACGCCAAGTACCGTGCCGTTGTACGAGAAGTCATCAAGCGCCACGCTACGGGCCAGCCGATCTTGGTCGGCACGACGTCGATCAATCAGTCGGAAATCTTAAGTCAGCTCCTCAATAAAGAAAACATCGTTCACAACGTGCTGAACGCTAAGTATCACGAAAAAGAAGCCGAAATCATTAAGAACGCCGGTCAGCGCGACATGGTCACCATTGCTACCAACATGGCCGGCCGCGGCACGGACATCAAGCTCGGCGAAGGTGTTGCCGACCTGGGCGGTCTCATGATCATCGGTACGGAACGCCACGAAAGCCGCCGTATCGACAATCAGCTGCGCGGCCGTGCAGCTCGTCAGGGCGACCCCGGTACGACCCAGTTCTTCCTGTCCCTCGAAGACGACTTGATGCGTATTTTCGGTTCGGAAAACATTTCCCGCTTCATGGATAAGCTGGGCATGGACGAAGACGAACCGATTACGGCCAACATGATCACCCGGTCTATTGAAAAGGCCCAGAAGAAGGTCGAAAGCCACAACTTTGAAATCCGTAAATACGTCCTTGAATATGACGATGTCATGAACCAGCAGCGTGAAGTCCTCTACAACCAGCGCCGCCAGGTCCTGACGACCGATGACCTCAAGGATACGATCATGGGCATGGTCGACGACATCATTTTGGCTGAACTCGACAAGTATGCCGACGAAAAACTCTATCCTGAAGAATGGGATTTTGCCGGCCTCTTGGCTCAGATGCAGCAGTACTTCGTACCGAAACACGCTGTGACCGTCGAAGAACTGGAAAACATGAGCCGCGTCGAAGTTCAGGAAAAATTGAAGAAAATCGCTGTCGATCTCTATGAAGAACGGTTCAATGAATTTGGCGAACAGACCATGAAGGAACTGGAACGGGCCGTCATGCTCCGCGTCGTCGACAGCAAGTGGATGGACCACCTGGACGCCATGGATGCCCTCAAAGAAGGGATCAACCTCCGGGCCTACGGGCAGAAGAACCCCTTGGTCGAATACAAGTTTGAAGCGTACGAAATGTTTGCCGAAATGGTAGAATCAATCAAACGGACGGTCATCACCTTCCTGTACCACATTCAGGTCACGTACAGCAAGCCTGTTCCTCAGGCCGAAGACCACCTGCAGGGAGCCCATGAAGTCCACGAAGAAAGCAAACCCGTCAGTGCCGAAGACATCGAGAAAGATGAAGAACGGGAACGGGAATAAAATGAACCGTCTGTAAGACGACGGATAAACGATATTTAACTGAAAAGTTGGTGATTAATTGTGTTATTGGATGAAATGCGTAAACCGCTGGAAGATTTAAAACAAAGAATACAAGAAATCGGGGATTCACTTTAACTTACCTCGGAAAAGAGAACGTATCATGGATTTAGATATCCAGATGAGCGACCCCTCATTCTGGAACGACCCGGACAAGGCTAAACAGGTTTCCCAGGAAGCGACCCTGCTCAAGACGGAAGTCGAAGGTCATGAAACGCTGGTCCGCAAGGCCGACGACCTCATCGACTACCTCGACATGGCCATGGAAGAAGGCGATGCCTCCTTTGCAGCCGACATCGAAAGCCAGTATCATGAACTTTTGCGGGACATCGAAAAGCGGGAAGTTCTCCTGCTCCTGTCCGGCGAGTACGACAACTGCAATGCCCTCATTACCTTCCACGCCGGTGCCGGCGGAACGGAAGCCCAGGACTGGGCGCAGATGCTGATTCGCATGTATACCCGCTGGGCCGAACGGAACGGTTATAAACTGACCGTCCTCGACATGCAGCCCGGCGACGAAGCGGGCATCAAGAGCGCTGCCTTCCGCGTCGAAGGCGACTACGCCTACGGCTATTTGAAATCGGAAAAAGGCGTTCACCGCCTGGTCCGCATTTCTCCTTTTGACGCCGCAGCCCGCCGTCATACGTCCTTTACGGCTGTCGATGTCATGCCGGAACTGCCGGACGATGTCGAAGTCGAAATCAATATGGACGACGTCCGCGTCGACTACTTCCGCGCCTCCGGTGCCGGCGGCCAGCACGTCAACAAGACGAGTTCCGCCGTCCGCATGACCCACATTCCCACGGGCATCGTCGTCCAGTGTCAGAATGAACGGTCTCAGCTCCAGAATAAAGAAATGTGCTTGAAATACTTACGGGCCAAACTCTTTGAACTGGAACAGGAAAAGCAGGAAAAACTGAAAGCCGAAATCGGCGGCGTCCACCAGGCTATCGAATGGGGGAGCCAGATTCGCTCCTATGTATTCCACCCGTACAACCTGGTCAAGGATCATCGGACCAACGTCGAAACGGGGAATATTCAGGCCGTCATGGACGGCGACCTCGATATCTTTATCGAAGGTTACTTACAGCAAGCTAAGGAAAAGAAGTTATCAAAGCAGGAGCTTTAAATGAAGAGATGGATCATTGTCTGTACCCTCGTGGCAGTCTTTTTGGTCGGCGCCAACGCCTTTGCGCCCCAACTGGCCGAGGCCGGTCTGTCACAGGCTTTGTCTGCTAAATTTAATTTGCAAAATGATGACGTCCGCGTCCAGGCATCGCCGGGAGCTAAGATTTTTATCGGCGATATCGACGCGGTTACCGTTCATGCTACGAATTTTATGGCCGGCGATTTGAGGTTCGCTAATTTTGACAGCAACCTCTACGGCGTCCACTTCGAGCCCTTGCAGGCCCTGGTGTATCAGGAACTGCGCGTGAACCGCGTCGAAAGCGGGGATATGGCGGCGTCCATTCGCCGGGAAGACCTGGAGAACTACTTGGTCAAGAAAATCGATGGCCTGACCGACCCGAGCGTCTCTTTTGAAGGCGATTCGGTCCGCGTTCAGGGAAAGGTCAAGCTCGGCGGACTGGTGTCGGCCCGGGCTGACGTCCTCGGCCATTTCGGCATGAAGGGGACGAAATTGATGTTCATCCCCGAGACGGTCACCGTCGAAGGCCTGGGCATGCAGGTCAGCTCGACCAAGCTGGCCAGCGCAGAGATTTACGATTTTACGGATTTCCCCTTGGGAATCCAGCCTGATCGCGTCGTCCTGCACGACGATCTTCTGACCATTCACGGCCAGGTGAGCAATTCATAGATAAGGTGAAGAGAATGACAAACATGAATAAACGCAGTATGCGGGTCATGATGCTGGCCGTATTGATCGGCCTCATCATCGCTATCGGCCTGTGCATACAGCGCAATGCCGTAGAAACACAGTCGACGACAATTGAACAGGCGATGGACTTCGATGCCGTCGTCCTTATGGCCCGTAATGACGGCTACGATTTGGACACTGCCCTGCAGATGGCCCGCGACGCCGGAGTTACGAGCTTTACCATTTATGATACGACGCTCAACAAGCTGACCCAGCGCGGCGAGTTGTCGCTCATTACCCGATTGGGGGCTGAGCTCTATTATCCCCAGTTCGGCATTACGGATCACTCGTATGACTACTATCTCATCGGCAAGCCCCAGGGCCAGCAGGACCTCTATTTTGATGAAGTCGTGTCAGACCTCAAAGTGCGCCTTGGCAGCGATAAGGTCAAGGTCATGTCCAACGGATCCTACCGCATTGCCGGCCTCAAAGGCGTCATGCCCGGCCTTGGCGATGTCAACTTGGGCATCATGAGCGCCGATGCCAAGATCATCAGCGACCACGGCTTCTACGTCATCCTGCGGCCGACGAATTACAGCAACCCGACGAAAGAAGAGGTGGCTCATTTCTTCGAACGGGCCGACAAGATTCAGAACGTATCGGGCATCATGTTCGTCGGAAAAGAAGTCCTGGGCTATACGCCTGTCGCCGGAGAACGAAAGGATATGCTCGACTATACGGCGGATAATTTGAACAGCCGCGACATTCCTTTCTACATGATCGAATCCGTCGATCAGCTCCAGTACAACCGGCAGGACGGCATGTACGACTTGTCGGGCCTCGTTCATTACCGGACGGCCCGGGTCTACGCCATGGCTAAGGAAGAACTGGAAAAGATTACGCCGGAAGAAGCGGCTATGCGCTTTTACATCAGCGACCTCGAACGAAACGTCCGAGTCAATCTCTACCCCTTGTATAAGAAGCCCCTTCACGGCATGAATCTGACCCAGACCAACTTGTCCTACATCAAGACCGTATCGGATAAGCTGACCGAACGAGGCTATACCCTCGGCCGGGCTTCGGTCATGGAATCGTACTACCCGAACCGCCTGCTCCTGGCCCTGGTGGCAGCGGCAGCAGCCTGCGGCTTCGTCTTCGTCCTCAACCTGCTCATCCCCTTGAAGGATCGGCAGAACTATATCCTCATGGCCCTTGGCATCATCGTCGCCGTCATCGGCGCCTTCGTCGCCAAAGGAGCCTTGTTCCTCCAGACCTGGGCCATCGGCTGTGCGTCTGCAGCGCCGACAGCAGCCATCCTCTTGTCCCTGGATCACTGGAAAAAGAAGAAGCTTACGGAAAAACTCGGCTACGGCCGGGTCATCCGCGACGGCACCTTAGGCCTCTTCTTTGCCGTTGCCGTCTCCATGATCGGCGGCCTCTATATCGCCGCCATGCTGGGCAACATCCGCTTCTTCATGGAATTTGATTTTTACCGCGGCGTCAAACTGACCTTCATCCTGCCGCTGCTCTTAGTGGCCATCGGCTATCTGAGCCGGTTCCCCCTCATGGGGCAGACCATCGCTTCGCCGGCAGATCTCAAGGTCTTTGCCAAGGATTTCCTCAACATCCCCATTAAGATGGGGACCATCCTGCTCCTCGGCGTCATTGCCGTAGTCGGCATCATCTTTGTCGGCCGCAGCGGCCATACGTCGGGCGTTCCCGTTCCGGGAATCGAAGTCGCCATGCGCCGCTTCTTAGAAAATGTCATGTACGCTCGTCCCCGGGAAAAGGAATTTCTCGTCGGCCATCCGAGCTTTTATCTCATGGTGGCAGCCCTGTACCGTAAATGGCCGCAGCTGCTGCACTTCTTCCTGGTCATCGCCGCCGCCATCGGCGTCGGTTCCATGGTTGAAACCTTTGCCCATATCCGGACGCCTTTCCTCATGTCCTTCATCCGCGGCATCAACGGCTGGGTGACGGGGATGGTCATCGGCATCGCCCTGATCATCGCCATCGCCATCGTCCGCTACGTCACGACGTGGCTGGGAAAGCAGGTGGACCATCGTGACTAGGGTCGTCATTTCCGGCTATTACGGCTTTGCCAACGCCGGCGACGAGGCCATGCTGGCCGCCATCGTCGGTTCGTTAAAGGACATCATTCCCGACGTGGATATTACGGTCATTACCGGCAACTGCCGAATGACTCGGGAAAATCATAAGGTACAGGCTGTTCATCGCCTGAATTTCTTCGCTATCGCAGCGGCCATTCGCCGCTGTGATATTCTTATAAGCGGCGGCGGCAGCCTGCTCCAGGATGTGACCAGCGCCCGCAGCCTCTATTATTACCTGTGGATCATGAAGATCGCCTTATTTTTCAAAAAGCCGGTCATGCTCTATGCCCAGGGTATCGGTCCCGTCCGCGGTGTAAAGGCCCGGGAAGCTGTCCGGAAAGTCCTGCAAAAGGTGGCTGTCATCGGCGTCCGCGACAGGGAATCGAAGGCCGAACTTACGGCTATGGGCGTCACCCGTCCGCCGATCCACGTGACGGCCGACGCCGTCTTGTCCATGCATCCCGTCGATAAGCACATCGGCCTCGATATCTTGGAACGAAACGGCATTACCGGCAGTCGGCGGCGGGTAGGTATTGCCGTCCGCAACTGGCAGGGCCATCAGGCCTATAAAGAGGCCATTGCCAAGGCTGCCGACGAGCTTCAGGAACGAGAAGACGTCGACATCATTTTCATTCCCATGCAGTATCCCGAAGACGCCGCTGCCGGCCGCGACATTGCCGGCCGCATGAAAAGGGCAGCTGTCGTCCTCGAAGACCGTTACACGACGGTCGAATTCATGTCCCTCATGGGCTGCATGGACGCCGTCGTCGCCAACCGCCTTCACGCCCTCATCTTTTCGGCCCTCATGGAAGTTCCCGCCGTGGCCATTTCCTATGATCCGAAAATCGACAGCTTCATCCATCTCATCGGCGATAAGGTCTGCGGGACGACGGAAACGGTAACGGCTGAGGCCGTCGCAGACCGGGTCAGTGAAAAGCTGGCTCCGGGCGAACTCGATCCGGCCATCAAGGCCCGCCTCAACCACCTGCGCCGCCAATCTCTGCGCAATGCCTATTTGGCCCTGCGCATCCTGGAAGGGCGGGGCGGTGTCCGCAAACGTCTCGAACAGCATCGGAGGTCTCTATGATTGAATTTAAGAATATATCCAAGGTCTACGACAATGGTTCCATTGCCCTCGACCAGGTGTCCCTTCATATCGGCAAGGGCGAATTCGTCTTCGTCGTCGGCGCCAGCGGTGCCGGCAAGTCGACCCTGATCCGCCTCTTGTCCCACGAAGAACTGCCGACCCAGGGTTCGGTCTTCGTCAACGGCATCGAAGTCAACCGACTGGCCAAGAAGAGCGTTCCTTACCTGCGCCGCAAGATGGGCATCGTCTTTCAGGATTTCCGCCTCCTGCCGAATAAGACGGCTCAGGAAAATGTGGCCTTTGCCATGGAAGTCATCGAAGCGCCGCGCCGCGTCATTCGCCGCCGGGTCCGGGAAGTCCTCGATCTGGTCGGCCTCATCGGGAAAGCCGACGCTTTGCCGAAAAACCTCAGCGGCGGGGAACAGCAGCGCGTGGCCATTGCCAGAGCCATCGTCAATCGGCCGCTCTTACTGATTGCCGACGAACCGACAGGGAACCTCGACCCTGACACGTCGAAGGATATTATGGAAGTTTTTAAGAAAATCAACCACATGGGAACGACGGTCCTCATGGTAACCCATGACAAGACCTTAGTCGACATGATGAATAAACGCGTTATCGAATTGGACGAAGGCAAGGTCGTCCGCGATGAGCAGCGAGGAGGATACGACGATGAAAATTAGAACCATGCACTACTACACCGTCGCCGCCTTCCAGTCTTTTTGGCGCAACCGCTTCATGTCGGTGGCATCCATTGCAACGGTGGCCTTGTCCTTGTTCATCTTGGGCATCTTCATGACCCTCGTCGCCAATCTCGACTATTTTGCTGAAAATCTCGAAAGTCAGGTCGAAATCACGGTCTACCTCAAGGACAATGTGACCCAGGCCGACATCGACAGCGTCGCCCATCGCCTCCAGGCTTTGCCCGACGTCAAGTCGGTCACCTTTACCGATAAGAATCAGGCCATGGATATTTTAAAGGAGCGCATGAAAGATCAGCCGGGCATCCTCGACGCCCTGGAAGGGAAGAACCCCTTGCCTAGCTCCTATGAAGTGACCTTTACCCAGCCTGAGGCCGTCCGGAGAACGGCGGACATCGTCGCCGACTACCCCGAAGTCGAAGGGACTCACTACGGCCAGGAAATCATCGAACAGCTCTTCCGGATCACGACTATCATCCGTTGGGGCGGCATTGCCCTCATCGTCTTCCTGACCCTGGCCATGCTGTTCATCATTTCCAATACGATCCGCCTGACCGTCTTTGCCCGGCGTAAAGAAATCGCTATCATGAAGTACGTCGGTGCGACGAACTGGTTCATCCGCTGGCCCTTCCTCTTGGAAGGCCTGTTCCTGGGCTTTATCGGCGGCGTCATTGCCGACATCGCCCTCTATCAGTTCTACGATTTTGCCGTCTCGGCGATCCATCAGTCCCTGGCCTTTTTGCCGATGGTCAGCGTCTTTCCCTTTATGTACCGCACGGCAGGCGTCCTGTTAATCATCGGCATGGTCATCGGGGCCATTGGCAGTACGATTTCTCTGAAACGCTATATGAAGGTGTAATATGCTTAAAAAATACGTCATCATGGCTGTCATCACAGCCCTATTGACGCCGTCCTTTGCTGTTTTTGCCGAAGATGAAGATTTGCAGAACCAGCTGTCTGACGTCCAGAACCGGATGGCTCAGGAAAGCGAAAAAAAGGCCCAGGCCGAAGCCGTCATCGGCAGTGTCAATGACCGGCTCTACGCCATCCAGCAGCAGCTCGAAGCGGCTCAGCGCGACTACCAGGCCGTGGCCAATGAATTGAAGGCGACGGAAGAAAAAATCGCCGCCACCCAGGCTGAACTGGAAAAGACCCGGGCTCGGCTAAAGGTCCGGGAAGGGGTCTTCACCAAGCGCGTCCGCGACATCTACATGCACGGTCAGCTGAGCTACCTCGACGTCGTCCTCGGCGCCAAGGATTTCAGTGACTTTTCCAACCGCCTGGAATTGCTGCGCCGCATCATCGATGCCGATATCACTTTGATTTCCGACATCCGTCAGGAAAGGGCGGCCATCGAACAGGCTAAGCAGGAACTGGAAACCCAGCGGGCCCGCCAGGCTCAGCTCCGCGACCAGGCAGCGGCTAAGCGCGATGAAATCGAAAGCCGCCGCAAAGAACAGCAGGCCATCCTCTACCAGGCCCAGAACGATAAGGCCATGGCAGAACAGGCTTATAATGAATATCAGCAGTCGTCTCAGGCCATTGCTGAAATGCTGCGCCAACGTGCAGCCGACCGGGCTGCTCAGGCGGCCGCAGCGGCGGCACAGGCTTCGTCCGGCAGCGGTGGCGGCAGTGACTATTATCAGCCTGTCAGCGGCTCCGGAGCCCTGATTTGGCCGGTCAACGGCGTCGTCACCTCGCCCTACGGCTATCGGACCCATCCGATTTTCGGGACGACCATTTATCACAGCGGCATGGATATCGGCGTTGACTACGGTACGCCGGTCCATGCAGCCGACGGCGGCGTCGTCGTCGAAGCCGGCTGGATCAGCGGCTACGGCTATGCCGTCATCATCGACCACGGCAACGGCTTGTCGACCCTCTACGGTCACAATCAGGAACTGGCTGTTTCCGAAGGACAGTCCGTTTCTCAGGGCCAGGTCATCGCCTACGCCGGCTCGACGGGCAACTCGACGGGACCTCACGTCCACTTTGAAGTCCGTGCCAACGGCGATCCCGTCGATCCTTCTGCTTATTTATAAAATCGTGTTATATTCGGTGTTGTCCGTTTCTCGCGGCCTTGTTTTTGAAAAAGGAGATCCATAAATGAACAAACAGCGTGTGCTCCAGGCCTGGGAAAAAATTCGCCGGCCCCTGGCCTGGTTTTGCAGCGGCATGATCGTCATGATAGCCGCTGTCTTCGGCCTCTTTTGGTACTATACGGGTCGCCCGACAGCCATGTTTGAATTTTTCCGCACCTTGGAAATCATTGAAAGCCATTACGCGGAAAACGTCGACCGCAGCGCCCTCTTTGACGGGGCCTTAACCGGCATGGTCAGCACCTTAGGGGATAAACATTCGGTCTACCTCGGCGGTGACCTGTACAAAGACTTTTCCGCCCAGATGAGCGGTTCCTATGCCGGCATCGGCGTCTACATCGGCTCGACGGACGCAGGCATCCTCATTGCCGGCGTCATGGACGACAGCCCAGCAGCCGAAGCAGGTCTCCAGCGCGGCGACATCTTGGTATCCATCGACGGGACGCCCGTCGACGGCTATAAGCTTGAAGACGTATCGAAACACATTCGCGGCGCCGTCAATACCAATGTCACCTTAGTCGTCCGCCGTGACGGCGAAGAAAAGACCTTTACCGTCGAACGCCGGCAGATCCACGTGCCGACCGTAGCCGGCAAACTCATCGAAGGGACGGACATCGGCTACATCCGCATCGCCGTCTTCGGTGAAGGTACGGCCGATGACTTTACCAAGGAATATACGAAGCTGCGCGAACAGGGGATGAAGAAGATGATCCTCGATCTGCGCGACAATCCCGGCGGCATCGTCGAACAGGCTGTCGGCGTTGCCAGCAACTTCGTCCCGCCGAACAGCACCATCGTGTCCTATACGGAACAAGACGGCAAAGTCGACGAATATACGGCTCAGGGGACGGAAGACCTCATTCCCATCGTGGTCCTGGTCAATGAAAACTCAGCCAGTGCGTCGGAAATCATTGCCGGCGCCGTTCAGGACATGAAGCTCGGCCCCATCGTCGGCGTCAAGACCTACGGCAAGGGGACCGTTCAAGGCGTCTTCCCCTTAAGCCAGCAGTCGGCCGTCAAGGTGACCGTTGCCAAGTACCGGACGACCAATGGCCGTGAAATCGACGGGGTTGGCATTGAACCGGACGTCGTCGTGCCCCTTACGCCGTCGGATCCGACGGATACCCAATTTGAAAAGGCCTTGGAAATTATTAAGGAAAAATGACTTTACAGATTTGCAAATATGATTTAAAATTTTATCGTAAGTTAAATTAGATATTATTGGACAGATAGACAGGAGACATGGTATATGTATGCTGTGTCTCTTTCTGTATCCCCATGTATTTTCGTATGAGGTGACCTATGTTTATAGACAGAGCAAGAATTTTTGTACAGTCCGGCAAGGGCGGCGACGGCATGAGCAGTTTTCGTCATGAAAAGTTCGTCCCCAAGGGCGGACCGAACGGCGGCGACGGCGGCCAGGGCGGCAACGTCGTCCTCGTCGCTGACCGCAACGTCAACACCCTCGTCGACTTCCGCTATCGCCGCCTGTTCAAGGCCAAGCCCGGCGGAAAGGGCGAAGGCAGCAACAAGTACGGCAGAAACGCCGAAGACTTATTGATTACCGTTCCTTTGGGAACCATCGTAAAGGATGAAGAATCGGGCCAGATCATGGCCGACTTATCGCGGGACGGCCAGCAGGCTATCGTCGCTAAAGGCGGCCGCGGCGGCCGGGGCAACTGGCATTTCCGTACCAGCGCCAATCGGACGCCGACCTTTGCCGAACGAGGCGAACCGGGAGAAGAACGGTGGCTGCGTCTCGAATTGAAAGTCTTGGCGGACGTCGGCCTCTTGGGCTATCCCAGCGTCGGCAAGTCGAGCATCCTGCGGAAAGTTTCGGCAGCTCAGCCGGAAGTCGCCGCCTACCACTTTACGACCCTCAACCCGATCCTCGGCGTCGTCGACCTGCCCGATCACCGCAGCTTCGTCATGGCCGACATTCCCGGCCTCATCGACGGTGCCAGTGAAGGCGTCGGCCTCGGTCATGACTTCCTGCGCCATATCGAACGGACCAAGATCCTCATCCACGTCCTCGACGTCTCGGGCATGGAAGGCCGCGATCCCATCGACGACTATGAAAAGATCAATGCCGAACTTGCCAAATACAGCGAAAAATTGTCGCGCAAGCTTCAAATCGTAGCGGCCAATAAAATTGACCTCTTAGACGATGATTCAGACAATCTCGAACGCCTCATGGACTATATGGCGGCTAAAGGTGTCGAAGTCTATCCCATCTGCGCCATGAACGGCGACGGTATGGACCGCCTCCTGGAACGGGTCTGGACCCTCCTTGAAGAATACGTCGAAGAAGCCGATGAAACGACGGAAGAAGTCGTCTATAAGGCTCAGAACAAGCCGGACTTCGAAGTGACCCGCGATACGGACGGAGCCTTCGTCATCACCGGTGCCCGCATCGAAAATCTGGTGGCTATGACCAACTTCGACGACGACCAGTCCCTGCGCCGTTTCCAGCGCATCTGGCGCTATATGGAACTCGATAAGCTCCTTCAGGAACACGGCATTCAGGAAGGCAATACGGTCCGCATTTATGCCATGGAATTCGAATACCACAAATAAAGGGAGAAGTATATGAATAATAAAGACAGACAGCAGTTACGGGGGATGGCCAGCCTCATGCCGGCCGTCGTCCAAATCGGAAAGGACGGCTTAAGCGACGCCGTCATCGACAGTGCCAGAGCGGCCATTACGGCGCGGGAACTGATTAAGGCCCACGTCCTCAACAACGCCAACCTTCCGACGAAAGAAACGATGGAAGATCTGGCCGACATGCTCGGTGCCGAACTGATTCAGGTCATCGGCCACTACGGCATCTTATTCAAGAAGAAAGACAAGAAATCGAAATACGAATTTATTAAAGACTAGGACGTGAGGCATGGTGAACAGCAGACGCAGGGATTTCGACCACAAGAAGCGCATCGTCGTTAAGGTCGGGTCCAGTACGATTTCCCATGGGACGGGTAAATTGAATTACCGCCGCATGGAGCATTTAGTCCGAGAATTGGCAGACCTGCAAAATCAGGGGAAAGAAATGATTTTGGTCAGCTCCGGGGCGACCAACGCCGGCATGGCGCCGCTCCACCTGGACCAACGACCGCAGTCGATCCGGGAAAAGCAGGCTCTGGCCGCTGTCGGACAAGGCGTCCTCATGCACACCTATGAACGGCTGTTCCGCGAATACGGCCAAGTCGTCGGCCAGGTCCTCCTGACCCGCATGGACTCGCAGGACCGCAGCAAATTCATGCACTCGCGCAATGCCCTCTTGACCATGATCGATATGGGCATCATTCCCATCATCAATGAAAATGACGTCGTCGCCGTCGATGAGTATAAAATCGGCGACAACGACACCTTGTCGGCCATGGTCAGCGGCCTCGTCGACGCCAATCTCCTGATCCTCTTGTCGGACATCGACGGCCTCTATACGGACAATCCCAGAACTCACGACGATGCCAAAATCATTTCTTACGTCGACAACATCGACAAGCACATCTACGACATCGCCGGCGACGCCGGGTCGGCTATGGGAACGGGCGGCATGTACACTAAAATCCAGGCTGCCGCCATTGCCACCGCTGCCGACGTCGATATGGTCATCGCCTCCGGGAGTGAAGAAGACATCGTCAGCCGCATCTGCGCTGGCGAAGAAATCGGGACCTTGTTCAAAGCCAAGGAAACACCGCTCCACTCGAAGAAGCGCTGGCTCGTTTCCGGCAGTAAGGCGACGGGGAAACTCATCGTCGACAAGGGCTGCCGCGACGCCATCATCGAAAAAGGCTCGAGCCTCCTTCCCGTAGGCATTACGGCTGTCGAAGGCCTTTTTGAAGAAGGGGATATCGTCAGCGTCGTCTACGACGGCTTGACCATCGCCAAAGGCATTTCCAACTACGGCAGCGTCCACATCAATGCCATCAAGGGCCGCCAGTCGGCAGATATTGCCAAGGTCCTCGGCCACAACGGCATTTTCGACGAAGTCATTCACCGCGATAATTTGGTCGTCATGTATTAGAAAGGGGTTTTTCCCATGATATCTGAAGTATTCCGCAAGGGCCGCGATGCCAAAGAAGCGTCGTACGTCCTGCAAACGGCCGGGACCGACGTCAAGAATAAGGCCCTGGCTTATATTGCCGACGCCTTGACGGCCCATGTCGATGACATTTTGGCAGCTAACGCCGAAGATTTGAAGCGGGCCAAAGAAAAGGGCATGGCACCGGCCATGGTCGACCGCCTGACTTTGACCAAAGAGCGGATCGATGCCATGGCGGAAGGCGTCCGCCAGGTCATCGAACTGAAGGACCCGTCGGGCGTCGTCCTCGATGAATTCCGCCGTCCCAACGGCCTTTTCATCCGTAAGGTCAGCGTCCCCTTAGGGGTCATTGCCATCATCTTTGAATCGCGGCCTAACGTCACCGTCGATGCCGCTGCTCTTTGCATCAAATCGGGCAATGCCTGCGTCCTTCGCGGCGGCAGTGAAGCCATTGCTTCCAATACGGCTCTGGCCGGCGTCATCCGCCAGGGACTTACAGCAGCGGGCCTTCCGGCGGACTGCGTCAATATCATTGAAAATACCGACCGGGCACTGGTCAAGGAACTCCTGACCCTGCGCAGCTATATCGACCTTGCCATTCCCCGCGGCGGCGCCGGCCTCATCCGCATGGTCGTCGACACGGCGACGGTGCCCTGCATCGAAACGGGAAGCGGCGTCTGCCACGTCTACGTCGATAAGGATGCCGACCTTTCCATGGCCGTCAATATCGTCGAAAACGCCAAGGTTTCGCGGCCGTCGACGTGCAACGCCATGGAAACGCTGCTCGTGCACCGCGACGTGGCCAAGGAATTTTTAGCCAAACTAGCTCCGGTCATGGAAGCCGATACGGTCGAACTCCGCGGCGACGATGAAGCCCGGGCAGCCAGTGTCATGAAGGCTGCCGATGACGACGACTGGGCGACGGAATACAACAGCCTCATCATGTCGGTCAAAGTCGTCGGTTCCCTCGAAGAAGCCCTCAGTCACATTCGCCGCTTCAGCACTCACCACTCGGAAGCCATCGTCACGGAAAATCCGGAAACGGCCAAAGCCTTCCAATTGGCCGTCGATTCGGCGGCCGTCTACGTCAATGCCTCGACGCGCTTTACCGACGGCTTTGAATTCGGCTTTGGCGCTGAAATCGGCATCAGCACGCAGAAACTGCACGTCCGCGGTCCTATGGGCCTCGAAGCCCTGGTTTCGTATAAATACCTCATTGACGGCCAGGGACAGATCCGCTGATGCTGCGCCTCCTTCGCGGCTACGGGCGGACCCTTCGTCAGTACGCCGCATCACCGAAAACACGATTTGAATACCGGCACTATGCCAAATTTTTATTGCTTTATGCGTTAGCAGTAGCTATCGCCTGGGGAGGAATCTATTTGTACCATGGAAATCACTAGGCTCGGCGTCATGGGAGGGACGTTTAACCCCATCCACTTGGGGCACCTCATGATCGCCGAAGAAGCGCGCCAGGCCTTTCATTTGAAGAAGGTCCTGTTCGTGCCGTCGTACATCACGCCTAATAAGGATGTCTGCGGTGCGACAGCAGAGCAGCGATTGGCCATGACGCGCCTGGCTACGGCTGATAACCCTTACTTTACTGTCAGCGATATGGAGATGCGCCGCAAGGGCAATTCCTATACGGTCGATACGCTGCGCCTGTTAAAAGAAATATACGGCCCGTCGCACAGCCTGTATTTCATATCGGGGACCGATACGATCCACGACCTGCACAACTGGAACAACCCTGAGGAAATCCTCAGCCTCTGCCAGTTCATCGGTGCGACCCGACCGGACGGGTCGGAACAGATCGATACCATCATCTCGTCCTTCGGGGAGCTGGGAAAAAACATCCTCAAACTGCCCGTGCCGACGATGGAAATATCCTCTACGGAGCTGCGGCGCCGCATCCGCCTCGGCCTGTCCGTCCGCTATATGATTCCATCGGCTGTAGTCGAATACATCAGAAAAAATGGAGTATATCAATGTACAACGAAGAATTCAAAGACGCCATTAAAGACGATTTAAAAAAAGCCCTGACCCCTCATCGTTATACCCATGTCCTCGGCGTAGCCGCTGCGGCCCGTCACTTGGCAGACCGCTACGGCAGCGATGCTGATGCGGCAGAAGTGGCGGCTCTTCTCCACGATGCGGCCAAGCAAAAGCCCCTCGAAGAGATGCAGGCCCTGGCCAAGCGGTCCTTTACGGATCTGCCGGCACCGGTCTTTGCCATCGGCAGCCTCCTCCACGGCTATGCGGCCGTCACCGTGGCCCGCGAGCAGTACGGTATTGATGATGCCGACATCTTAGCGGCCATTGCCCACCACACGACGGGAGCCGAACAGATGGGGCAGTTGGAAAAAATCATTTTTATGGCCGACTATATCGAAGAGAACCGCGATTTTGACGGCGTCGAAGCCCTGCGTCAGGCTGCTGAACGAGACCTCGACGAAGCCGTCCTCTTAGGCTACGACTCGACGATCCGCCACCTCCTCGACCAGAAGAAGCCCATTTTCATCGGCACGGTCATCAACCGCAATGCCCACATCAGCGCCATGATGAAAGCGGCAGCGAGGAAGGCCGGACGATGACACAGGAAAAACGAAGAAAAATACTGAATCGAATCTTAGCCGTCGTCGCCGCCATTGCCATCTTCCTCGTCGGCCGGTCGGCGTACCTCCACTTCACGGCCCCTGCTGAGCAGCCTCAAGGACCCGATTCGGCCCCGGCCGACAGCAGTGATTTCGTCCAGACCAGCGCCGACAAGCCGCTCTACGTCCTGCTCATCGGCACCGACGGAGAAAACCCTCAGCAGGCCAATTTCGTCGGCGTCGCCGCCATCAACAAGGACAAGAAGCACATCGACCTGATCATGCTGCCTGACGATACGAAAATCGAAGGGCGCAAGGAAAAGGGGATACAAGAGCTGCAGGACGTCTACAGTGAAGGCGGCATCAGCCTGGTCCGGGCCGTCGTCGAAGACATCTTCCACATTCCCATCCCGTACTACGCGGCCTTTACGCCGGAATCCTTCGCCAAGATGGTCGACATGAACGGCGGCGTACCCTTGTACGTCGAAAAGAACATGTACCACGGCGATGCAGCCGGCGAAACGGATATCAACATCTTCCAGGGCTACCAGACCCTCAGCGGCAAGGACGCCACGGGCTATATGCGCTACCTCGACAGCAACGGCTACGTATCGCGGACCCAGCGCCAGGAACGGTTCATCAAGAATTTCTATGAAGACCGGCAGAAAGACTTCGGCTTGAGCAATGCCTTCTTCATGTACCGCCTGTGGCACGACATCGATTCCAACATCCCGGCTAAGGATATGGCCGAACTGGCCTTTGATTTCCGCAACGTCACGGCCGACAACATCAATTTCTACATCCTGCCCGGTGAAATGGCCGCAGGAGGCAAGAACAGCGACAATAAATATTACTGGACCTACGACCCGGTCGAAGTCCAAAAAGTCATCGGCCGGACGAACAACGCCATTTCGGCAGCACCCAAGCCCGATGATACTTGATTTTGAATTCGTATAAAAAGGAGACTTTTCATATATGCCAATTACCATGAAACCAGCCAATGCTGAACCGATGAAAGACTTATCCGTCTATGAAATCGCCTGCGCCGCAGCCGACGACAAGAAAGCCTGGGACATCACCGTCCTCGACATCAAGGAATCGTCCCTCATGGCCGACTACTTCGTCATCTGCAGTGCCCGCAACAACCGGCAGACCCAGAGTATTGCCGACAACATTGAAGAACAGATGGAAAAGAACGGCTATCCCATCCTCCACGTCGAAGGCTACCGTGAAGGCAAGTGGATCCTCATCGATGCCGGTGAAGTCATTGCCCACGTCTTCGTCGAACAGGAACGCCAGTACTACGATCTGGAAAACTTGTGGGCTGACGCACCGCGGATTGACTACGAAGGTGAATAATATGACGACACATCAAGAAAATACCATCGTTACCTTGGAAGTTTTGCGCCAAAGTGACATGGGCGCCTTTTTGGACGGCGGTACGGGCAATACCAATGACGATATCCTCCTCCATCTGAAGCAGCAGACGAGCGAAGTCCATATCGGCGACAAGGTGACGGTCTTCTTGTACCACGATCCGTCGGGGAGACTGACGGCGTCCATGCGCCTGCCCAAGATTAAAATAGGCCAGATCGGCTATGCGCCGGTCATCAATACGACGCGCTTCGGCGCCTTTGTCGACGTCGGAACGGAACGAGGCATCTTCATGCCCTTTGCCGAAATGAAGGGGCGTCCCAAAGAAGGGGAATACGTCTGGGTCAAGCTCTATGAAGACAAGTCCCACCGCCTGGCCGTGTCGATGGAAGTCGAAGACGAAATGCGCCGGGCCTCGCGGGCTGCGACCGACGCCAAGGTCGGCGACTGGGTCGAAGGGGCGGTCTACAACATGACCGACCAGGGGGCTTACCTCATGACCCGCGAACGGTGGATCGCCTTTTTGCACCGCAGCGAATTCAACGGACCGATCCTAATCGGCCAGATGATAAAGGGCCGTATTACCTACCTGCGTGAAGACGGGCGCATCAACATTTCCCTGCGCCAGACCAAGGAAAATGCCATCAATCCCGATGCCGAAAAGATCCTGCAGTTCCTCGAACAGCGCAAGGGCAAGATGCCTTACGGCGACAAGACGGCTCCGGCCGTCATCAAGGCCAAATTCGGCCTCAGCAAGGCCGCTTTCAAACGGGCCTTGGGTCATCTCATGAAAGAACAGAAAGTCCGCCAGGAAGACGGCTGGACCTATTTAGAGACGAAATAAACTGAAATAGCTCCCTTTACGGGGGCTATTTTTTTGGCCATATGACAGGCGTCCTTACGAGCTGTACAGAAAAAAACAAATCTGTCCCATTTACAGAACAGTTAATATACTCTAAAATAGAGTACAGATTAATCATAACCATACATTGGCCAATGTGTGAATTCTGTACCCGTGAGGAGGATTTCACATGCATTCATCATCTATGGAACAAAAGGCACCGACTTTTTCGGCTGCTGCTCTTTGCTATGGAGCCGTGTTAACGGCCTTGGTCTTTATCCTGACCTTCGTACCGCGCATTCCCATTCCCTTGGGCTATGCCCATTTAGGCGATGCCGTCATCTTTGCGTCTGTCCTGTTCAGTTCGCGCCGTCAGGCTGCCGTTGCGGCCTCTCTCGGTTCGGCCCTGTCCGACCTGATCGGCGGTTTTCCCATTTGGATCGTGCCGACCCTGATCATTAAATTCATCATGGTCGAAGCCGTCTTTTTCGCCGTCCGTCCCGATAAGGGGCCGTGGAAATTGATGTCCCTCAAGGTCTTTTTAGGCTTCCTCTTATCCGCCGTCTGGATGGTTCTGTCCTATACGGCGGCCGGCAGTCTCCTTTACGGCAGCTTAGGTGTCGGCCTTACCATGGTGCCCGGTCTCATCGGGGAAGGGGTCATCAACATGGCGGCTGCCTATGCCATTGCTGCTTGTTTCATGAGAGTCCCATTCCGTGGTTATGGTTACAACCTGAAAAGATAAGGAATGATTCTCTATGCATCAAAAAAAGTTGGCCCTGGTCAATGACGTAACCGGCTACGGCCGCTGCAGCATTGCCGTGGCGCTTCCCATCGTATCGGCGCTAAAGGTACAGGGCTGCATCCTGCCGACGGCGATTCTCTCTGTTCATACAGGTTTTCACGATTACTACCTCGACGACTATACGGACCATATGACGCCGTATATCGAAAGCTGGAAGAAAAACGATCTGACCTTCGACGGCATCAGCACGGGTTTTCTCGGTTCCGTCCGGCAGATCGACATGGTCCTCGACTTTCTCCGCGACTTCAAAAGGCCGGATACGAAGGTCATCGTCGACCCCGTCATGGGCGACAACGGCCGGATCTATTCGTCTTATACTCAGGAAATGTGCGACGAAATGCGGCGTCTCCTGTCGGCAGCTGACGTCCTGACGCCGAACCTGACCGAAGCTTGCGAACTCTTGGGGAGACCCTACCGGCCGTCATCTGAACTCAAGGATGAGGACTTTTCCGACATGGCCAAGGCCCTGGCCGACAAGGGGCCTCAAGGCGTCATCCTGACCGGGATTCACCGCGATTCGTGCATCGGAAACTTCATTTACGACCACGGGAAGACCTCGTGGGTCAAAACTAAGAAAATCGGCAGTGACCGCAGCGGGACGGGCGACGTCTTTTCGGCCATCGTCTCGGCATCGGTCGTTCGCGGTGAGGGATTAGAAGAAGCCGTACAAAAAGCAGCTGACTTCATCTGCAAGGTCATGGAATATACGGAAACCTTAGATTTACCGCATAACGCCGGCCTTGCTTTTGAAGAATACCTGACGACATTACAATAAAAGGGGATAGTAATTATGATCGTTTATACCGTAGTAGGACAAGGACAATACGTTGATTTACAAGAAGGATTGAAACTGAAGACGGAAAGCCCGTGGAGCATGTACGTCAATTTGACCAATCGCTGCACCTGTTCGTGCACCTTCTGCCTGCGCTCGATGAAGAAGATGGCTGAAGACGAAACACTGTGGCTGAAACAAGAACCGACCGTCGACGAAGTAAAGAAAGAACTCGATGGGGCACCTTGGGACCATATCAATGAAGTCGTATTCTGCGGCTTCGGCGAACCGACGGAACGCTTGGAAGATTTGAAAACGCTCCTGGCATATGTCAAAGAAACGCACCCTGATGTTAAGACGCGGCTCAATACCAACGGCCTGTCGGACCTCGCCTATGGCCGTCCCACGGCTCCCGATTTTGGCGGCGGCATCCTCGATACCATCTCCATCAGCATGAATGCGTCGAACAAAGAACGGTATCTTGAACTGACGCGGAGTAAATTCGGCCTGCCGTCCTTCGATTCCATGCTGCACTTCGCCGTCAGCTGCAAAGAATACGTCCCCAACGTCGTCCTCACCGTCGTCGATAAGGTCGAAGACAGTGAAGAAATCAAAAAATGTCAGGCCATCTGCGACGACTTAGGCCTCCGACTGCGGGTCCGGGTCTACGAAGATAAATAGAGAATCAGATTGGCATATCATAAGCAAACGCTGTCTCACCGGGAGGCAGCGTTTTTTGCTTGTGCCCGAACACATAAAGGAGGCGAATAGGTCGGTCGAACCCTGTCGACGAGGTCGGGGGAGTCTTATTTTTCAGGTACCAAAAATGTGCGTACTTGTAAATTTTATACCTGTGAGTATAATGAGGATAACCCGATGACGGGGAGACCTTATGCGAAAAGGAGACTTGACCATGGAATTTGAACAACTGATGAGAGATCGTTATTCGGTCCGCAAATTTTTGGATAAAAAAGTAGAACCGTCCCTCGTTGAAAAATTGAAGGAAGCCATTATGCTGGCGCCGAGTGCGATAAACCGCCAGCCCATTCGGGCCTGGGTCATCGAATCGAAAGAGAGCCTTGAAAAGATTAAGGCCATTACGAAATACCACTTTCAGGCCCCTCTGACCATCGCCGTCGGTTACGTGGCGGATGAAGCCTGGGTCCGCTCCGACGGTCAGAACCACGGCATCGTCGATGCCAGCATTGCCGCCATGCAGCTCTGGCTGGCTGCTGAAAACCTGGGCCTCGGCGCTGCCTGGGTCAGCGACTTCGATACAGAAGCACAACAAAAGCTGTTCCCGGAAATGAAGGACGCCAAGATCGTCGCCCTCATGCAGATCGGTTATGCCGCCTCGGAAGCAAAGCCTGCCGCCTGGCATTTTCAATCGAAAAAAGAAGAGGACGTCATATCCCATTTATAAAATATTGTTTTTACAGTAAGAGCCCGCTTCCATGAGAGAGCGGGCTTTTTTCATGGATTGGCATCAGGGACGGTGAAAACCTTAGGAGCAAGGACAGAATCTGTCTGAGGGTATTGGCGTGAAACCGGAGGGGATTCGCAAATCGCCTGTACGGGCAGAGAAGCCCCTTCATCCTAAGAACAAGTCCGGTATGGAAAAAGGAGAGGAAGTACCTTAGAGGCTCATTTGGCAGTGGAAATTGTGACGATAATGGGATGTTGTCAGTGAAATTATGGTCCGAGAGAAATATGGAAGAGGGAGTCCCGGCTGCTGAGAAATATTTCTTTTTCTGTGATACAATAAGATGTCTGACTTTATGAGTTTACAAAAGGCGGCTTGAAATCTCAGGTCAGGGATTCAAGCCGCCGTAGTAAGCCGTTATGAAATTTACATTTAGATTTTTTAGAGTTATATTTATTTAGATGAAATATTTTTTGATAAAATTCGGTCGGACATATAGATTTTTCCCCAGTCGCACACGGATTCGATGATAGGCGACAGGGTGCGGCCGAAGTCGGTCAGGCTGTATTCGGTCTTGGGAGGGACGACGGGATAGACTTTGCTTCGGGCTGGGGGATGATAGGATTATATGGAGAGTCCATTCCTTGGTGAAAAGGATAAAAAGGCAATCTTCGTATTCTATGAAGACGGGCACCGTGATACAATAGCAAGAGATAAGTACTATACGGCGCGGACGTACGGATCCGCGCGAAAGGGAGAATCATCATGACAATAGATTATATTTTGGCCGATCCCAGCGGCAATAAGACGATTTTGGTGCTGACGCCCGTTCCAAAAGACGCGCACAGCACCTTGGCAGCGGAGCTTTTGGCACGGCCTGACGTCGATGCCGAGCAGGTCGGTTATGTGACCTTCGACGAGGGGAAACCGATTCGCGTCGATATGATGGGCGGCGAATTCTGCGGCAATGCCTCGCGGGCTGCGGCGGCCTATGCCTTAGCCTGCGGCGAAAAGGAAGAAGGGGTCTACGGCGTGTCCTGTTCCGGCTGTGACGAAATCCTGCCGGTCAAGGTCAATCATAAAGGCGGCGACGAATACCAAGCCTTTATCGAAATGCCTTATCCCGACGACGTCAGCGCCCTTTTGCTCGACGTCAAAGGCGTGCCGGCCCGATTTTTCCGCGTCGACCTGCCGGGGATTACCCACTTCGTCCACTTCGTCGACTCTTTTCAGGATCTCGATAAAGACGTTTATTGGCAGGCTTTAAAAGACTACGTCGACGGCGAAGATTTCCCGGCTTACGGCCTCATCCTCTGCGACGCCAAGACGAAGGAAATGGTGCCCGCCGTTTACGTCAGCCAAACGGACACCCTCTACTGGGAAAACAGCTGCGGCAGCGGTTCGGCAGCCGTCGCTGCGGCCCTGGCCTGTACGACCCGGAAGAAGGTCGCCGCTTATATGAAGCAGCCCGGCGGTACCATTGCCATCGCGGCCAGCGTCGACGGAGAGGGAAATTTGGAGAAAATCTTTATCGGCGGCTCGGTCCTCTTGGGGCCCCGCAAGCAGTGGGAATGAGGCCGGGCCTTGTCTTTTGCCATTGAAATAGCTTATGCTGAAAAAATACTTGACTATTTGACTTTTTGCTGTATGATAGTGATGTGAAGGTACCTCAGGGTATCTGACGATACGGAATACGGATACAAAGGAGTGTTTTTACCATGGCAAAAGAAACCCATGAATTTCAAGCTGAAACGAAGCAGCTGCTGGACTTGATGGTCCATTCTATTTATACAAATCACGAAATCTTCCTGCGCGAACTCATTTCCAACGCCTCCGATGCGATCGATAAGCTCCATTATCAGTCTCTGACCAACGGCGACCTCCTCGAAGGGGAAACGGGTTTTGAAATCCATTTGACGCCCGATGCCGACGCTCATACCCTGACCATTTCCGATAACGGCCTGGGCATGGACAAGCAGGACCTGATGGACAACCTCGGCACTATTGCTCAGTCCGGGACCAAGGCTTTCCTCGAAAAGCTGAAAGAATCCCAGGACGGAGGCGATACCGATAAGGACCTCATCGGCCAGTTCGGTGTCGGCTTCTACTCGGCCTTCATGGTCGCCGATACGGTTACCGTCGTCACCCGCAAGGCCGGCGAATCTCAGGCTTATAAGTGGGAATCGACGGGCAGCGGCGAATACACCCTCGAAGAATGCCAGAAGCCCAAGCACGGGACGACGATCATCCTTCATTTGAACAGTGAATTTTACGGCGACAGCAGCGAAGAAAACTTCACCGACCTGATGACCATCGAAGGCCTGGTCAAGAAGTATTCCGACTACATCCGCTATCCGATCACCATGGACTTTACGACCAAAGAAAAGCCAAAGGATGCCGACGGCAAGACCATCGAAGATGCACCGGAAGAAGAACATACGGAAACGCGGACGCTTAATTCCATGCAGCCTTTGTGGACGCGGAACAAATCGGATATCAAACCGGAAGAATATCACGAATTTTTCCAGCACCAGTTCTATGAATGGGACGAACCGATGGACATCTTCCACAACCGCGCCGAAGGTGCCGTCGACTACACAGCCCTCTTGTTCATCCCGGGCAAGGCTCCGTTCAACCTCTACTATGCCGACTATGAACCGGGCATCCAGCTCTATTCGCGGCACATCTTCATCATGGATAAATGCAAGGACCTCCTGCCGGATTACCTGCGCTTCGTCAAAGGCCTCGTCGATTCGCCGGACCTGTCCCTCAACATTTCCCGTGAACTCCTCCAGAAGAGCCGGGAACTGAGCCTCATCGGCCGCAACCTGGAAAAGACGATTCTCAAGTCCTTGAAGCGGGACCTCGAAAAGAACCGCGAAAAGTATGAAAAGTTCTGGGCCGAATACGGGAAATCCCTGAAAATCGGCGTTTACAGCGGCATGATGACCGGTGAAAACAACGTCGAAAAATTGAAGGACCTCCTGCTGTTCATGTCCTCGAAAGACGGAAAACTCCGGACGATCAAGGAATACGTCGACAGTATGAAAGACGGCCAGCAGAAAATCTATTACGCTACCGGCAAGGATAAGGAAGCCATCGAAGGCCTGCCCCAGATGGAACTCCTCCGCGACCGGGACATCGAAGTCCTGTACATGACCGATCCCGTCGATGAATTCGCCGTCGAAGCCATCGGCGAATACGAAGGTCATCGCTTCCATTCCGTCAGCCGCGGCGATTTGGACCTCGAAGATGACGCTTTCAAGGCTGAAAAGAAGAAGAACGAGGACCTCGCTAAGGACAACGAAGGCCTCTTAGCCGATATGAAGAGCCTCTTAGGCGACAAGGTCGCTGACGTCCGCCTGTCGAACCGCTTGAAGAGCGGTGCCGTCTGCCTGGTTGCCGATGCTGCCGGCCCGTCTCTGGCCATGGAACAGGCCTTTGCTGCGGCCAACAACCCCATGTTCAAGGCTCGCCGCATCTTGGAAATCAATCCCCAGCACGAATTGTTCAGTAAATTAGCCGCCGTTCATCAGGCCGGCAAGGACGATCCCGACTTCAAGGATTACTGCCACCTGCTCTACGATCAGGCCCTCCTCCTCGAAGGCATCATGCCTGATGATCCCGTGGCCTTTGCCAATAAAGTCGCCTCGCTCATGGCGAAATAAGACGGGCCCAACTGAAACACATTGTCCATAAGAACCGGCCGCTGTCGTCAGATTTAAATATCATGACGACAGCGGCTGTCTTTTTAGTAACAATAAGTTCTTTTTTAGGGCTATCATTAACAGATAGTTGATATATTTCGGCCGCCGATGAACAGTTTTGTCACAAGTGCCGGCCCTGCCTATCTTTTTCAGTATATACAAGCTATAATTGAAATGTAAATGTAACGCTTATTTTTACGAAAAAGGTCTTGTTTTCCACTGGGAAGACCTTTTACTGAGGAGATAGTGCAGAGGAGGCGGAACATGGGACAATTCGTCAACATGGACGGCGAAGAGTGCAGCGTGATTCGTCTGGTTACGGAACTTTTGCAGGAAGATGTGACCTATGAATTCATCGCCCACGTCGCTAAATGCCCATTAGAAACGGTGAAAGAAATTGCCGCCAACGCAAAAAATAATAAGGAGTGATACGGTTGAATATTTTAGTTGTCATGGATACGGATGCGAAACAGAGACAGTGGATTGAGGCCGCGGCAGGATCTGCCAACGTGACCTACTGTCCCGGCGATGGAAGCGATGCCGGTTCGGCCCTGGAAGAAGCAGATGTCATTATCGGCAACATCGTACCGGAACTTGTCAGCAAGGCCAAGAATTTGAAATGGCTGCAGCTCAACAGTGCCGGTGCCGGCAGCTATTGTAAGCCCGGTATTCTGCCCGACGGCGTATCGCTCACTAATGCGACCGGCGCCTACGGCCTGGCTTTGTCCGAGCACATGCTGGCTCAGAGTCTGGCTATGATGAAGAAACTGTATTTATATTATGACAACCAACATCAATCGTTGTGGCAGGACAAAGGTCCGGTCACGTCTTTTTACGGAGCCACCGTCGTCGTCGTCGGGTTCGGCGATATCGGCCGCAATTTCGGCCGCCGCGTAAAGGCCCTGGGAGCTTATGTCATCGGCCTGCGCCGCCGCAAGGGCGAAGTACCGCCGGAAGCCGATGAAATGGGGGATATGGCTCATTTCGAAGACTATCTCTCCCGAGCAGATATCGTCGCTTCCTGCCTTCCCGATACGCCGGAAACGCATCACATCTATGACAAGGACCGCTTTATGGCCATGAAGAAGGGGGCCTTCTTCGTCAACGTCGGCCGCGGCACGAACGTCGATCAGGAAGCCCTGCGGGAAGCCGTCCTTTCCGGTCATTTGGCAGGGGCCGCCCTGGATGTTACCGAACCGGAACCGCTGCCGGCAGACGATCCTTTGTGGCAGACTAAGGGGGTCTATATTACGCCCCATATTTCAGGCGGTTACCACCTTAAGGCAACCCATGACTACATCGCCCGCATTGCCGCCGATAACCTGGAACGGTTCCTCGCCGGCGAAAAACTTGAAAATATGGTCGATATGGCAACGGGCTATAAGGCCTGATCGAAGCAGCTGTTACGTCTCTGTGACGGGTACCGGTTTTACGACGGTACCCGTTTTTTTGCAGTTGACGCGGCCGTTGGTGACGTTGGTTAAGCTTTCGGCAACGGCGTCTGTTCTGTCCTGGCGGACTTCGAGGGTAAAGGTGACGTCGGCAGCAAAGGCCCGGTCGCTGATGAGGATGCCCTCGTTTTCGGCAAAGCGCTCGATGGTGCTGACCAAAGGGTAGGCGACGGTAGCCGTAAAGACCGTAAAGGGCGTATAGTCGACGACGGACGCTTCGTCGAGGGCCAGGGTCGCTGCATGGCTGTAGGCCCGGATGAGGCCGCTGGCACCGAGTTTGATGCCGCCGAAATAGCGGGTGACGACGACGGCCGTATTGGTCAGGTTCCGTTTCTTTAAGACTTCCAGAATGGGGCGTCCTGCCGTTCCCGACGGTTCGCCGTCGTCGCTGGAGCGCTGGATTTGGCCGTTCGGCCCGATTTGGAAGGCCGAGCAGTTGTGCCGGGCATCCCAGTAGTGCTTGCGCACGCTTTCTATGAAATTTGCCGCTTCGTCTTCCGTCTTGACTTCGCAGACCGTAGCGATGAAACGGGATTTTTTGATGACATATTCAGCTTCGGCCCGGCCGTAGACCGAGCGGAGAAGAGATTCCATAAGCATATCGTTCCTTTTCGTTTTTTCTCATCATAGCTTATTTATAAAAGGCTGACAAGGGCATAAAAAATCGGACCCGGTTACGTGGCGGGTCCGATTTTTTGGTTCTATAATAAATGTTGGGGTCTTGTGGACACTCCTGTTCACAAGGC
>NZ_UQBH01000026.1 GCF_900539295.1 uncultured Megasphaera sp. | reverse complement strand
ATAGGCCCTTATAGGGCCTGAGCAAACCACCAGTTAAACTGGTGGTTTTGATTGTAATTATGTGAATAAAATCACTTGAATGACTTGAGTACATAAATGAAGGAATTTGATTGCTTTTTAATTATAATGAACGTATTTGATTGAAAATGATTGAAAATAACGATATAATATGCGAGAGGAGGCTGAAAAAGGAAGTGATGCCATGCTGACGGAAGAAAGACATGAAAAAATAATGCAGCTCGTCAACACGAGCGGAGCCGTTTCTGTTCAAGATTTAGTAGGTTTTTTGAATATTTCAGAATCGACAGTTCGCCGAGATTTACTGACACTCGACCGGGAAGGGCGGCTTCGCCGCGTCCATGGCGGGGCGACGACGCTGCGCGACGATTCTTTATATGAAGCGGATATGGAAAACTTACAGGATAAGTATTCCTTTCATATGAATGAAAAACGTCGTATCGCTCAGTATGCGGCGACGATGATACGCAAAGATGACTTTGTCTATCTCGATGCCGGTTCGACGACAGAACAACTCGTAGACTTCCTGGCAGGTTCTGAAGCAAGTTTTGTGACCAACAGTATCCCTTTAGCCCAAAAATTGGGTCGGATCGGCAATAGAGTCTATATCGTACCGGGCAGAGTGAAGGGCGATACCGAAGCCATTGTCGGCAGTGAGATGCGGGATATGATCAGCCGCTACCATTTTACTAAAGGATTCTTTGGTGCCAATGGCGTTGCCCTCCATTCCGGTTGTACGACGCCGGACGAGGAAGAAGCCGTTTGCAAGAGAGCTGCTTTAGGTCAGTGCCTGGACCGTTTTGTTTTAGCCGATGCCAGTAAGTTCGGCTTATCTTCACATATTACATTTGCAGAGTTATCAATGGTTACGCTGATTACGGCACGGGAAGACGAACGCATAGACTACGCGCCGTATCAGCAAATTACGGAGGTGCATATCCTGTGATTTATACAGTTACGTTCAACCCATCTTTAGATTATGTCGTCCATATGAAAAAGTTTACTGCCGGTGATATCAACCGGGCAGAGCAGGAAATGATTTATCCCGGCGGCAAGGGCATCAACGTATCACTGGTTCTGGGCAATCTTCATATCCCGTCGAAGATGCTCGGCTTCGTAGCCGGCTTTACGGGAAAAGAAATCGAACGTCTGGCTAAGGAAAACGGCGGAGATACGGATTTCATCCTCCTTGACGAAGGATGCTCGCGCATTAACCTTAAGGTCAGTGCCGACGATGAAACGGCCGTAAACGGCATGGGCCCGAATATTCCCGAAGATAAACTGAATGCCCTCCTGGCTCAGATTGATGCTATTGCCGATGGCGATACCTTAGTACTGGCAGGCAGCATTCCCAGTGACATTCCCGACGACATTTATGAACAGATTTTGAAACGCCTCCAGGGTCGGGATATTCGCGTCGTCGTCGATGCTACGGGGGATCTCCTTAAAAACGTCATCAAATACAGACCGTTCCTCATCAAGCCGAATAATTTTGAATTAGGCGAATTATTCAGTGTCGACCTTCATACGGATGAAGAAATCGTCGTCTGCGCCAAACAGCTTCAAGCTATGGGTGCCAGAAACGTCCTGGTTTCCCTCGGCGGTGACGGAGCTCTGCTCCTCGGTGAAGACGGTAAGGTATACCGCCGGCCGTCTCCGAAAGGAACCCTGGTCAATTCCGTCGGTGCCGGCGACAGCATGGTAGCCGGATTCCTTGCCGGATTTGAATCGTCCAAGGGTGACTTGAACGAAGCTTTGAAAATGGGTATCAGTGCCGGCAGCGCTTCAGCCTTTAACGAATGGCTGGCTACGGAAGCTCAGATCCGAGACATTTATACTCAGTTATAAAAAATATATTTTTGGATTAGAAAGTTTGTATAGAGAGAATTTAAGAGAGAAGGAGAGATGTATATGCGTATTGTGGATTTACTCAAGAAGCAGAGCATTGACCTTAACGCCGCTGTTGCCGATAAGACGGCGGCTATTGGCCACTTAGTCGACCTCATGGATGCCGGCGGCAATTTGAATGACAAGGAATTGTACAAGGAACGGGTCTTGGCCCGTGAAGCTGAAGGCAGTACGGGGATCGGCGAAGGCATTGCCATTCCTCATGCAAAGACGGAAGCGGTAAACGAACCGGGCCTGGCTTCGATGATCGTCCGTGACGGCGTCGACTATGAAAGCCTGGACGATGAACCGGCTCACCTGTTCTTCCTGATCGCAGCTCCGGCCGGCGGCGCCAATGTCCACTTGGAAGTTTTGAGCCGTTTGAGCCGTATGCTGATGGATGACGATTTCCGCGATGCTTTGATGCAGGCCAAGACTCCGGAAGAATACCTTTCTATTATCGACAAGGCCGAAGCGGAACAGATTGAAGCGGAAGCTGCCGAAGCTGCTGCTGAATCAGAAGAGTCCGTGTCTGAAGCACCGGTTGAAGCCGCTCCGTCCGATCGTCCCTTCGTCATCGGCGTTACGGCCTGCCCGACGGGCATTGCCCACACCTACATGGCTGCTGAAGCTTTAGAAAACAAGGCGGCTGCCATGGGCGTTGACATTAAAGTTGAAACCAACGGTTCCGGCGGGGTAAAGAATCACCTGACCGAGGCCGATATTAAACGGGCCGTCGGCGTCATCGTCGCCGTCGACAAGGACGTACCGGTCCAGCGCTTTGCCGGCAAAAAGGTCATCTTTACCAAAGTTGCCAACGGCATCAAGATTCCGGAAGAACTGATCCAGACCATCCTCGACGGCAAGGCTCCCGTTTATCAGGGAACGGACTCGTCTTCTGAATCGGTTGCTATTGAAAGTGCCGAAAAAGAAAGCGTCGGCCGTCAGATTTATAAGCACCTCATGAACGGCGTATCTCACATGCTGCCCTTCGTTATCGGCGGCGGTATTCTCATCGCCCTGGCCTTCCTCTTTGATATGGATAATGCCGGTGCAGCCAACTTCGGCAGCGGGACTCCCGTAGCCGCCCTTTTGAAAAATATCGGCGGCCTGTCCTTCAGCATGATGATGCCGATCCTGGCAGGCTATATCGCCATGAGTATCGGTGAACGGCCGGCTCTCATGCCCGGTATCGTCGGCGGCTTCCTGGCGACTACTGGCGGCTCCGGGTTCTTCGGCGCCCTCTTTGCAGGCTTCATTGCCGGCTACTTGGTCATCTTATTGAAAAAAGCTCTGTCGGTCCTGCCGGAATCCTTGGAAGGCACTAAACCCATCCTGTTCTACCCGGTTTTCGGCCTGATTCTCATCGGCCTTATCATGACCTTTGTCATCAATCCGCCGACAGCTGTCTTTAATACCTGGTTGTTCGACAGCCTCAACAGCATGACCACTTCGAGCCGCATCGTTCTCGGCTTCGTCCTCGGCGGCATGATGTCCATCGACTTTGGCGGTCCTATCAACAAGGCGGCTTACGTCTTTGGCACGGCATCGCTCATGAGTGCTACCGGTCAGGCGGTCAGTTCGGGCATCATGGCTTCGGTCATGGCCGGCGGCATGGTTCCGCCTTTGGCAATCGCCCTGGCTATGCTGATTTTTAGAAATAAATTTACACCGAAAGAACGGCAGTCGACGATTACCAACTTCATCATGGGCTTGTCCTTCATCACTGAAGGCGCTATTCCCTTCGCCGCTTCCGACCCGCTTCGCGTCATTCCGGCCTGCGCTATTGGTTCGGCTGTAGCCGGCTCGCTTTCCATGCTCTTCGGCTGCGCCCTTCCGGCACCTCACGGCGGTATCTTCGTATTCGGCGTTATCACCAATTGGCCCATGTATATCGTCTCTTTAGTAGTCGGTGTCATCGTGGCGGCTATACTTCTTGGAATTTTCCGCAAAAAACGTCCTCAAGAGTAATTGCGTAATTTCTATAAATCAAGTACACTATATAATAGAGTTTTATCTCAACTATTCCAAACACTTATTTCCTGAAGGAGGAATTTTTCATGAAAGAATTTGAATTCGTTGTAACTGATCCCCAGGGTATCCACGCTCGTCCGGCTGGCCTCTTGGTTAAAGAAGCTAAAAAATTTGAATCCAATATCAGCGTTTTCAAAGGCGCTCGTAAAGGCGATTTGAAAAAGATCTTCACAGTCATGGCTTTAGGGGTAAAACAGGGTGAAGCCATCAAAGTACAGGTAGAAGGCGCAGATGAAGAACAGGCAGCAAGTGCTGTAGAAGCCTTCTTGAAGGAAAACTTCTAAGATTTTTGAGGGGGAAAGCAGATGCTGACGTTAAAAGGTAAAAGTGTCTTTTCCGGTATCAGTATCGGACCGCTGGCACTGTTTCATCGCAATACCATTTCTACAGCCGTTCGGCCTATTGAAAGTGTCGAGGTAGAATTGGCGCGTTTCCAGAAAGCGCGTGAAGAAGCGATGAGCCAGCTGAAAGACTTATATGTTAAAGCTGTAGACAAAGTCGGTGAAGAACAAGCGGCTGTCTTTGAAGTTCATCAGATGATGCTCGATGACGATGACTATGTTGAAGGTATTGAAACGAAAATCCGCGATGAAAGAATGAATGCTGAAGCAGCTGTTGATCAGACTGCTCAAGAATTTGCTGAGATGTTCCGCTCCATGGAAGATGCTTATATGCAGGCTCGTGCAGCCGACGTTCTCGATATTTCCCGTCGTGTAGAGCAGCAGCTCAGCGGCGGCCCGGGGATTGATTTCAGTAACTATGATCAGGTTATCATTGCTGCTGATGATTTGGCACCGAGCGAAACCTTGCAGCTCGATACCGATAAGATCCTTGGCTTCGTTACGTCAGCCGGCAGCACCAACTCGCATACGGCTATCTTAGCCCGTACCTTAGGTATTGCCGCTGTCGTCAGCACAGGAACTCAGCTTCATAACGACGTTGACGGCATGATGGCTATTATCGACGGGACGACGGGTGATGTTTACATCAATCCCGATGAAGAAACGATGGCCCTGATGAAGAAGAAGCAGAAGGAAGAAGAACTGCGCCTGAAGGCTTTGGAACAGGTCCGCGGTGTACCGACGGTTACCAAAGACGGCAAGAAGATCAATCTCTTTGCCAATATCGGCAACCCGGGCAACCTGCCGCAGGTTTTGGCCAACGACGCCGAAGGCATCGGCCTCTTCCGCAGCGAATTCCTCTACTTGGAAAGCCCCGATTATCCGACGGAAGATCAGCAGTTCGAAGCCTATAAACAGGCTGCTGAAGCCCTTAACGGCAAGACTGTCGTCATCCGTACTCTCGATATCGGTGCCGATAAGCAGGTCGATTATTTCAATCTCGATCCGGAAGAAAATCCGGCTATGGGTATGCGTGCTATCCGTATCTGCCTGACCCGCGTCGATTTGTTCAAGACCCAGCTCCGTGCCTTGCTGCGCGCTTCTGCGTACGGTAAGATTGCCATCATGTTCCCGATGGTTATTTCTGTCTGGGAAGTACAGCGGTGCAAACAGATCTTGGATGAAGTCCGCAAAGAATTGGATGACAAGGGCATTGCCTATGATAAAGATATGGAAGTCGGTATCATGGTTGAAACGCCGTCGGCTGCCGTCATGAGTGAAGAACTGGCTAAAGAAGTCGATTTCTTCAGCATCGGTTCCAACGATTTGACCCAGTATACCCTGGCTATCGACCGCCAGCAGACCAAGCTTGATACCTTCTTTGATCCCCATCATCCGGCTGTCCTGAAATTGATTCAGATGACCATCGAAAATGGCCATAAAGCTGGTATCTGGGTAGGTATCTGCGGCGAACTCGGCGCCGATTTGACCTTGACAGAAACATTCCTGCGCATGGGCGTAGATGAACTTTCTGTCAGCCCGCCGGCCGTACTGCCCCTTCGTGAAAAAGTCCGCTCTTTGGACCTTAGTAAATAATATATCAAAGCGCTGCTCCTTTGGGGCAGCGTTTTTTTTATATATTCGCCAAATTTAGCCAAGTACCTCTTTACTTTTCTGTATAAAATGGTATAATAATAAAAACAAATTTAATTTTTATTCATTTCAGGTGGAGGAATTGGTATGGATATTAAAAAAGTGGTAACTGCATTGTTTACAGGTGTTTTGGCAGCATCCCTCTTGGCAGGCTGCGGCAGCAGTCAGAAAGAAGCCGGCGATGCTAATAAGCCGCTTCGCGTCGCTACCAATGCGACCTTTGTTCCTTTTGAATTTAAAGACAGCGATCAATCGGCAGAATACAAAGGATTTGAAATGGATTTGATCCGCGCCGTTGCCAAAGAAATGAATCGCGACGTCGAATTTAATAATATTGCTTTCTCGGGCATTATCCCCATTATTCAGCAGGGCGATATGGATATTGCCGCTACGGGCATGACGGTTACGCCGGAACGGGCCCAGAAAGTTGCTTTTGCAGCCCCCTTCTATGAATCGAAACTGGTTATCTTAACGCCGAAGAACAGCGGCATCCATTCGGCAGCCGATCTTCAAGGCAAACAGGTTGCCGTCCAAATCGGGACGACAGGTGCTAAATTTGCCGAAGAACAGGGATATCAAGTAAAGCAGTTTGACAATAATTCGGAAGCCATTATGGAACTTCAAGTCGGCGGCTCGCCGGCAGCGATCATCGATAAACCTGTCGCCGATTACTTCCTGACCCAGGACGGCAAGGGTAAATTCGACGTCATCGACATCAGCAACACCAAGCCGGAATACTTGGCCTTTGCAATCAATAAGGATAATAAGGAATTGTTGAAGCAAGTAAACGACGCTATGGAAAAATTGAAGAAGAGCGGCGAATTCCAAGCCCTTTATAAAAAATGGTTCAATACGGATATGCCGGATCTCCCGAACAGTGCCGATGCTATCGTAAAATAATGTAAGCTGAGGAATTTCTGGAATCTCAGGAATACAAAAAGGAGCAGCCTCCAGGGGCTGCTCCTTTTCTATTGAATGACAGATTTTTCTTGCCATCTCGGCCAAATTATGCCAGCGTATAGATTTTTACTTCCGGGTCTTCTGTCCATAGAGGCTGAAGTCCGACGAAGACGTCGTTTTTAAAGAGGTCGCTTGTAAGATAGGCCTGTGCGTGTTCGGTACTGTCAAAGCCGTGGAGTACCTGTACGTCTTCATCGCGGATGAGCAGGTCTTTCGTCAAGGCCCCTTCGATGGTGCTCAGGAAGGGCTGGCGATAATCGGTATATACCTTAGCGGCTGCCGGGCGATTGGCTGCATCAATTTTCATGGTAATTTCCAAATAAGCTTTTACGTTCATAGTTTATTCCTCCCTTTCGGTTTTCTGTGAGCTCTTTTTCATTATAGTCTTCACACTTGGCTATGAGAAGATATAAGCAAATTTATGAGTTACTATTCATTTTCATAGTAACTTGAAGGTAAAAAAGGAACTGCTATAATGAAAATGAGAGAGAGGTGGCGTGAACGTTGTACAAACCGAAGTTAGAAAAAGATATACGATGTCCTTTGGAATACGGACTGTCTGTTTTCGGCGGGAAATGGAAGTCGAGGGTCATCTGTGTGCTGGCCCAAAAAGGAAGGCTGCGCTACAGTTCGATACGAAAAGAGATGTCCAATATCACTGATGCCGTCTTAGCGGCAACGCTGAAAGAACTGATGAACGATGACATGATTGAGCGCCGGCAGTTTGATGAAATTCCTCCGCGGGTTGAATACGGACTGACGGCTAAGGGCATATCTTCCGTTCCCCTGCTGCAAAGTATCTGTAAATGGTCCGGAGCATACCACCGGGATGATAATGAACATGCGCTGAGCCAGTGCCAAAAATGCGATTACAATCAGCGGGCCGACTGAGGGGGAACTATGTGTCCTTATAATCCGTGCAGGCCCTTGCAGAATAGTTACAGAAGAGAAAAAGAGAGAGTGTCATCGGAAGGATGACACTCTCTCTTTTTGGTTGATGCCGGGCTTGTCTCGGTTTTTAACCGGGGTTCATACTAGGCTTTTAATTCGGGCATGTTGATCGGTGTTTTGTCGACGAGGCGGACAATCAGCAAGGTGATGATGCAGATGATCCATTCGAAGTAGATGACGTGGGGCAGTATGCGGACGGCCGGGCATAACTGCCAGAGAATGAGGCCTGCAATGCCGGCCAGGGTCGTCCAAAAGGCCGTGTTTTTGCGGCACAGAGACGGCGCAAAGAGGGTGCACAAGAAGACCAGCGTAAAGGCCGTCGTAAGGCTCAGGCCGATGAGCATGACCTTTACGATGCCGACGGCAAAGAAGGCCATCAATAAGGTGACGGCGCCGATGATGACGATGATCAGGCGGTTGGCTTTGACGTAGGTCATGTCTGACATATTAGGCTTGATAAAACGTTTAAATACGTCCTGTGAGATGAGCGTTCCCGCTCCGAGGAGAATGGTGCAGGCTGTCGACACGTCGGCGGCCCAGAGGGCCGCTAAGGTCATACCGGAAGAAAAGGAATCGAGGCTCATGATGATCTGCGGCAGGGCCAAGGTCGGGTTGATGTCCGGGAACTGTGCCTTGGCAGCCAGGCCTAAGATGGCCGACAAGAAGCCGATGGGGAAGATGAGCAGGCCGCCGAGGATGAAGCCTTTACGGGCTTCCTTAGCGCTTTTTGCGCCGCAGGCAATCTGTACCGGCCCCTGAGCGGTGATGGCCTGGGTCGTCATGACGATGATCCATCCCATGAGGACGGCAAAGGACAGGCCGCCCATGGGAGAAAACCAGTTGAAGTCCGCTGCCGGAAGAGCTGCATTGATGCCGCTGATGCCGCCGTCGCGGAGGAGGATGCGGATGAGAGAATAGATGATGCCCAAGTAAATGACGGTGACGCTTAAGATGTTGGAAAGGCCCGACGACCACAGGCCGCCGATAGCCGTAATGCCGACAAAGACGATGGCACTGGTAATCATGCCGCCCTGCATGGAGAAAATATCCGGCATGAGGGCGTGCAGGATGGAACCGCCGGCAACGTACTGTAGGGACGTAATGCAGAGCATGATGAGCGACAGGCCGATGACGCTGATGATGCGGGCTTTTTTATCGTAGCTCCGTTCAAAGAGTTCGGGAATGGTCGTACAGTTCAGGGAACGGTACTTGCCGGCAGCGACGAAGCCCATGACGATGGCCCCGATGGCCCAGGCGGCATTGTACCAGCCGGCGGCTAAGCCGATTTTTACGGCGCTTTCGGCGACGCCGACCGTCGATGCGGCGCCGACGGCCATGCCGGTGATACTGACGGCGACCAAGCCGGTCGAAAATTTGCGGCCGGCAAAGAGGTATTCCGTCGGATTCTGACTGGCCCGATGTTTGACATACATGGAAATGGCAAATAATAAGATGATGTATAAGATGACAATACACAATTGAATCGACATTTTCCTTTTGGCTCCTTTTTACAGATATTTTGCAACACTAGTTCCTTACAAGGGAACAACGTGTGACAATAATTGTTAATATTATAGGATAAAACGATGAGAAAGACAAGTGAATTTTATAGATTATTCAGAGCCTTGACCGTCTTTTGACAGGGCCATTGCATAAGCCCTATAAATATGGTATGATACGGCCGAGGCAAAAGATAGCATCACGCAATGTGAGTTATACTTTTATTATGTCTACTATCGATTCATTATCTGCTTGGATCTGATTCAGACCGAGACAGGAAGGATTGCTCATCATGGTACGGCAAGGGCGGTGTATTGTTTTACGGTCTGTCCTATGCCAAGTGACGTTTGCAGATATCCATACCTTTCAGTCCGAGCTGAAAGGTATTTTTTTATGTCCTTTTGCCCCGAAACTAAGACAGGAGGTATAGATTGATTGAAAAAGTGTTGTGATTTTCTGGTCAGCAATATGGCGGTTTTGGTCGTCCTCATCGGTGTCATCGGCGCCCTGTGGCCGTGGACCCTGCAGTGGGCGGCTCCCTATGTCGGCTGGCTCCTGGGGATTGTCATGTTCGGCATGGGCATGACCTTGACCGTAGACGACTTTAAAACCGTGTTTAAACGGCCGTGGGAAGTACTCATCGGTGTCTTTGCCCAGTTCCTCATCATGCCCGGTGTAGCCTGGGGACTGGTCAGTCTGTTTGGCCTGCCGCCGGAACTGGCTATCGGCGTCATCTTGGTCGGCACCTGCCCGGGCGGTACGGCATCGAACGTCATTTCCTATTTAGCTAAGGGCGACGTCGCCCTGTCGGTGTCGATGACTATGGCGACGACTTTATTGGCGCCGATCGTTACGCCGGCCCTGACCTGGCTTTTGGCAGGCGCCTGGATTCATGTTTCTTTCTTGTCGATGATGATTTCCATTGCTGAAATGGTCCTGGTCCCGGTGCTGCTGGGCTTAGGGGTTCATCATTTCTTCGCCAGAGGCGTTGAAAAGGTACTGCCGGCCATGCCCGTCGTCTCCGTAATCACGATTGTCATCCTCGTAGGCTGTGTCGTATCCCTCAGTGCATCTCGCCTCTTCGATGTCGGACTGCTCATGGCAGCCATTGTCATCCTGCACAATGCCTTCGGATTGGCTCTGGGCTATATCATGGCCAAACTGTTCCGACTCGATTCGCGTAAATCCCGGACGGTTGCCATCGAAGTGGGCATGCAGAATTCAGGGATGGCAGCGTCTTTGGCTGTCCTGTACTTCAACCCGGCAGCCGCTATTCCCGGAGCTATTTTCAGTGTCTGGCACAATATTTCCGGTTCTATCATTGCCAACTACTTCTCCCGCCGCGATGAAAAAGGCGAAGAAGTACGAGTTAAAGAATCTACGGCCCATGTGGCATAATTTCAATGTATAAAGGAGTCTGTTATCATGAAAATTTTCCGTACTGTCAAAGAAATGCAGGTATTTTCCCGTGAACAAAAAAAAGCCGGCAAGGTCATCGGCCTGGTCCCGACCATGGGTGCCCTTCACGAAGGCCATCTGACCCTGATGCGGACGGCGAAGGCCGCCTGTGACGTCGTCATCGCTTCGGTCTTCGTCAATCCGACCCAGTTCGGCCCCAACGAAGACTACGATGCCTATCCGCGCCGCTTTGAAGAAGACTGCCGGAAACTTGAAAGCGTCGGCGTCGATGCCGTCTTCCATCCGGAACCGTCGGAAATGTACCCAAAGGGATACTGCACCTATGTCAATGTCGACGGTGATATTACCCATAAGCTCTGCGGTGCCCAGCGGCCCATCCATTTCCGCGGCGTAGCTACGGTCGTCACCAAGCTGATCAATATTACCGGTGCAGACGAAGCTTTCTTTGGCCAAAAAGATGCCCAGCAGGTCGTCGTCGTCCGCCGTTTCGTCAGTGACCTCAACTTGCCCGTCCATATCAACATGGTTCCCATCGTCCGTGAAGACAGCGGTTTGGCCCGGAGTTCGCGCAATGCCTATATGTCCGAATCTGAAAAAGAAGCGGCTTTGGTCCTTTCCCGCAGCCTGAGAAAAGCGAAAGAAGCCTATGACGGCGGTGAAAAAGATGTAGAAACCCTGAAGAAAATCGTCACGGCTGAAATTGAAGGCGAACCGATGGCCTCCATCGATTATGTCGACCTCTTTTCCTTCCCCGACCTCGAACCGATTCAGACTGTAAACGGTGAAAGCCTCTTGGCCATTGCCGTCCGCATCGGCAAGACCCGCCTCATCGACAATATCATCTTAAAATAGTAAATCTTTATATTTTCTTGACATTTCCTCCACATCTTTTTCGCACCATTTTGGTATACTCTAACCATAGATTGAAATGTGATTTTTTAAGGAGGTTATAGTAATGAAGAAAAAGGTATTGCTCATCGTAGCGGCTCTTTCTGTTATGGCAGGTTTTTCTGCTTTTGCAGCCAATTCATATTCCGACCAGAATGATTCTTCTTATTACAACAATGGTTATTACTGTCACGGCAATGGTTACTACAGTGACAATGGCGACGGCTACAACGACGGCTATTGCCATGGCCCGTACATGGGTCATCATGGTTATCAGAGATAATCGTTTGTTTTAAAAGGGGGAAGTTAATATTATGGTAATGACTCATTATATGGAGCTCTTATCGCTCCATTCACCTTGGTTTTTGATTCTCTTCATGCTGGTACCGATGGTATTGGCTGAAACGATTTTGGCATCCGGTGCTTTTTCCTTGCTCTACAAGGATCACCGCAGTGAAAAATGGGACAGCCTGAGCCACGTCTGCGGCATCATTTTAGGGGTATTCTTCATCATTGCGACGGTATATATCGTCACGTCTTACGTTCCGACCATTCAGTGGCGCGGCCCCATCGACATGGTTTCGATTTGGGCTTACGTCCTCGGCGTCATTCCGGCCGTTTTGATTCTCTTGCAGGAATTGGGGATTATCTTTAAGAACCAGGATTCTACGTCTAAGATTAAGAATCATATCGTTCTCATGATCCTCTTCGTCCTGTTCACCCACTTGGCGATGGTCTTTGGGATGGCAGATCCGAAGCTTGCCGGCTACGTTCCGACACAGCAGGAAATGCAGATGCATGACAATATGCAGATGGATATGAATATGCCTATGGATCACAGCCAGATGAACCACGGTCAGATGAATCATGATCAGATGAATCATGACCAGATGAGCAATGGTCAGATGAGCAGCGATCAGATGAACAACAATCAGATGAACCATGACCAGATGAGTCACGATCAGATGGATTCCAATAAATAAGACCTGTACATCGTCATTGAAAAGGGACTACCGCTTCGGCGGCAGTCCCTTTTTTGATGGGGTCGCTCCTATAGGAGGCATATGGTACAATATAAAGAAAGACATTTTGGAGGTGAGCCTTTTTGCGTACCAACTCTATTCTCATCGTCGATGACGATGAAAAGCTTTGTGCCCTGCTCCGCTCCTACTTTGAGCAGGAGCAGTTTATCGTCTATGTCGCTCATGACGGGACGGAGGCCTTGAATATTTTGCGCAGCCAAAAGCCGCAGATCATGCTGCTCGATTTGATGATGCCCGGTATGGACGGTTTTGAAGTCTGCCGGCGGACGCGTCAGTTCAGCGACATTCCCATTATTTTTCTGTCGGCGAAAGATGATGAGACCGATCGCTTAGTAGGGCTCAATATCGGCGGCGATGACTACGTCACCAAACCCTTTCACGTCAAGGAAATCATTGCCCGCGTCTATAGCCTGCTGCGCCGTACCCGCGGTGAAGTCCTGCAGCAGACGACGTCTTATATGGTTCGCGACCTTACGATCGATAAGGAGAAGTTCACCGTTCTTAGAGGCAATCAGCCCATCGTTTTGACGCCGACAGAATTCGGCCTCTTAGAAGTATTAGCCTCTTCACCGGATCGCGTATTCAGCCGCATGCAGCTCATGGATAAGATTCAAGGGGGCTACAGTTTTGAAGGATATGAACGGACTATCGATACCCATATCCGCAATCTGCGTAAGAAACTAGAGCCCAATCCGGCTCAGCCTTCCTATATACAGACGGTATACGGCATCGGATATAAATTCGTAGGAGGCAGCCATGAAGCGGTATGACAGCATCGTTATCCGCCTGACCGGGCTGGTCTTTATCCTCCTGCTGTTGACGATTTCGATTTTGCTCATCTTAGTCAATAACCAGATGGATAACCACTTTTCCCAGTATCTCAGCAATATGTCCCATATGATGGGAAATTCTCAGAGCGGCATGGGAGGTATGGGGAACATGGGCGGTATGCACGGGGCCATGCACGGCCCGGCAGAGTCTACGTATATTTCCGCCGTTCATCAGTCCCTGTTATGGGTCGGCCTGGGAATGATCGGTGTCAGTGTCGTCGTCAGTTACTTCGTCGTTCGGGAAATCATGCGCCCCTTGTCGACCCTGACCGGTGCCGTTCAAAAAGTCAGGACCGGAAGTTATGGTCAGACCGTATCGGTTGAGCGGCATGATGAGGTCGGCGTCCTGACCGAGTCCTTCAATGAAATGTCGGAAGAACTGGCTCGAAATGACAAGATGCGCCGCCAGTTGTTTGCCAACATCGCCCATGAACTGCGGACGCCCTTAGCGATCCTTCAAGGCAATTTAGAAGGCATGATCGACGATATCATCCCGACGGATAAAAAAATCCTCTTGTCCATGGCCGACGAAACGATGCGCATGGGCCGTCTCATTCAGGATCTTCGTGACTTATCCCTGGCAGAAATCAATGAACTGACCCTTCATAAAGAAGCGGCCGATATCAACGTCATGCTGGAACGGGCGGCCGGTATGCTCCAGCCCTTATGCGATGAAAAAAATCTGACGGTCCGGCTGAACCTGAGCCGTGATCTGCCGTCTCTTGTTATCGACGTAGACCGCATTAATCAGGTCATTTATAACTTATTGAATAATGCCATTCGCTATATCGAAAAGGGCTGTGCGATTACCGTTTCTACTTTGGCCGTTACGGTCGACGGAAAATCGTATGCTCAGGTACAGATTGCCGATACGGGAAAAGGGATTGCACCAAAAGACTTAGAACATATTTTTCAATACTTCTACCGCAGCGAACAGTCGCGGAACCGCAAAAGCGGCGGCAGCGGCATCGGCCTTGCCTTGGCACAGCAATTTATCCGCAGCCACGGCGGCAATATATGGGCTGACAGTACCGTCGGCAAGGGGACGACCTTCACCTTTATTCTTCCTCTTCCGTAAACTGTTTGGTCCGAGTTCTCGTATTTTGGGTAAGAAAAAAGGACTCATCTGATTTCTCGGATGAGTCCTTTCTTGATGTTGCCCTTATTTTACTAATTCGTAACCTGCGTCGGCAATGACTTTGGCAAAGTCTTCCATGGGGATGTCTTTGCTAAGGGTGACGTCGGCTTTTTTACCTTCCAAGTCGACGGTTACAGCCGTGACGCCGTCCATAGCGGACAGGGCTTCGTGTACATGGTTTTGGCAGTGCTGGCACATCATGCCTTCGATTTTCAGTGTTTTTTCCATCGTTTCATCATTTCCTTTCTGAGGTACAGTAGAAACTTGTAATTTATCTTCAGCAGAGTTGTCTGCGGAAAGGGAGGTTGCTGCTGCCGTGACAGCGGGCTGGGATTTATCGATACGTGTTTCACGTGAAACACGGGAGCTGTGCGTCGTTTTGAAGAAACGCAGACGCAGGGCGTTCATGCAGACGGTAAAGCTCGAGAGACTCATGGCGGCGGCACCAATCATCGGACTCAGGCGGATGCCGAAAGCCGGATAGAGGAGGCCGGCGGCTAAGGGAATGCAGATGACGTTGTAGAAGAACGCCCAGAACAGGTTTTCTTTGATGTTCTTGATGACGGCTTTACTGAGGCGGATGGCGCTGACGGCGTCGAGAAGGTCGCTGCGCATGAGGACTGCGTCAGCGCTTTCGATGGCGACGTCGGTGCCGGCACCGATGGCCATGCCTAAATCGGCTTTGGCCAGAGCCGGTGCGTCGTTGATGCCGTCGCCGATCATGGCGACTTTATGGCCTTCTGCCTGGAGGGCAGCGATGTGTTTTTCCTTATCCTGCGGCAGGACGCCGGCGATGACCTGGGGAATGTTGAGCCGCTGGCGAATGGCTTCGGCTGTGCGTTGGTTGTCCCCGGTCAGCATGACGACGTTGATGCCCATTTTGGCAAAGTCGGCAATGGCTTCGGCGCTCGTTTCTTTTTCGACGTCGGCGACGGCGATGATGCCGATGATTTCTTTTTCATTGGCAAAGAGGAGCGGCGTCTTGCCGTCGTCAGCCAGGGTATTGAGGGTTGCCGTAATGGCTGTCGTGTCGATGTGGACTTCTTCCATGAGGCGGATGTTTCCTGCGTAATAGGTCTGTCCGTCGATGACAGCCTGGACGCCGCGGCCGAAGAGGGCCTTGAAATCGCTGGCCGTCTTGCCTGTGAGGTCGTGATCGGCGGCGTAGCTGGTGATGGCTTCTGCCAAGGGGTGTTCGCTGCCTTTTTCAAGGGCGGCGGCTAAGGTGACCAACTGGTCGTCACTGCCCTTAAAGGAGAGGATATCCGTAACTTTCGGGCGGCCTTCGGTAATGGTGCCCGTTTTGTCCATGACGACGGTGTCGATGGCATGGGCCGTTTCTAGGGCTTCGCCCGATTTGATGAGGATGCCGTTTTCAGCACCTTTGCCGGTGCCGACCATGATGGCGACAGGCGTTGCCAGGCCCAGGGCGCAGGGGCAGGAAATAACCAGGACGGCAATGGCCGTCGAGAAGGCGAATTCGGCGCTGTATCCTAAGACGAAGTACCAGACGATGCCCGTAACGAGAGCGATGGCGATGACCGCCGGGACAAAGTAGCCGGAAATGGTGTCGGCCAGTTTGGCAATAGGAGCTTTGCTGGCGCTGGCTTCGTCGACGAGTTTGATGATCTGGCTGATCGTCGTATCGGAACCGACGCGCTGGGCTTTGATGTGGATGAAGCCCGTTTTATTGATCGTAGCCGACGTAACCTTGTCGCCGGTCTGTTTTTCAACAGGGATGCTTTCGCCGGTGATGGCCGATTCGTCGACGCTGGTCGAACCTTCGGAAATGATACCGTCGGCCGGGATGCTTTCGCCCGGGCGGATGACGATTTCATCGCCGACGACTAATTCTTCGACGGGAATGACCATTTCGATACCGTTGCGAAGGACCGTTGCCTGTTTCGGTGCCAGGTCCATCAGTTTTTCGATAGCCGTACTGGTCTTGCCTTTGGCCCGAGCTTCGAGGTACTTACCGATATCGATGAGGGTGACGATCATGCCCGCCGATTCAAAGTACAGGTTCATGCTGTACTGGGAGACGAGGGCCCAATCGCCGTGGCCCATGCCCCAGCTCATGCGGAAGATGGCAAAGACGCCGTAGAGGGCGGCTGCCATCGACCCCAGGCCTACCAGGCTGTCCATGTTCGGAGCCCCTTCAAAGAGGTTTCGGAAGCCGTTGATGTAGTACTTGCGGTTCAAGTACATGATGGGGAGAATCAATAAGAACTGGGTAAAGGCAAAGGTAATGGCGTTTTGAGGTCCGTGGAATGCATAATGGATGAAGTCCGGGATCGGAAGGCCGAACCATTCATTGAACATATGGTACATGGCGATGTACATGACGGGAATCAAGAAGATGATAGATCCGATAAGGCGGCGCTTCATCGATTTCATTTCTTCTTTGGCCATATCTGAGGCGCTCTTTTGCGGAGCTCCCGCCTGGGCACTGCTGCCCGTATCGGCTGGGCTTGCACCGTAGCCGGCGTCGACGACGGCATTGATGATATCCTGCTGGCTGACGACGCTTTCGTCGTAATCGGCCTGCATACTGTTGGTCAAGAGGTTGACACTGGCTTTATCGATGCCGTCCAGCTTGTTTACCGCTTTTTCAACACGAGTTGAGCAGGCAGAGCAGCTCATGCCGGTAATGGTAAATTTTTCGTGTTTCACTAGGCTCACTCCTTTATTTCATGAGTTTTTGCAAGGCCCCGACGAGTTCATCGACAACTTCGTCTTTGCCATCGCGAATGTCATCGACGACGCAGCCCTTGATATGCTGACCTAAAAGCTCCTTATTGAAGGCGTTCAGCGCCGATTGGATGGCACTGACTTGGGTCAGAATATCGATGCAGTAGCGATCGTCTTCCAACATGTTTCTCACGCCGCGGACTTGGCCTTCGATGCGGTTCAGCCGCGATACGAGAGATTTATATTCCTTGCCCTCTTTGCTGCGGTATTTATGTTTTTCGGAATTGCAGCAGGGACAGACATCTTTTTCTTCCATTGCGATTTCTCCTTTCTTGGATACCCCCTCGGGGTACATTGTTATGATATACCTAATGGGGGTATATGTCAATGGAGAAAATCATAGATTTTGAAATTTTTTTTCAGAAAGGATTAGGGGAAGCGGCGGTCGTGAAAGGAATGCGCGAAGGCACAAAAAAAGACTGCCACATAGTGACAGTCTCTTGAATATCCTGATTTTATTTTAACAGAGCTTTGACGGCATCCGTTTCGTCGGTTGCATTTTCAGCGCCGGCGATGATAGCGCCCTGAGCGACGATGCTGTCGAGGCCTTTTTCTTTGCGGACCTGTTCGACTTTAGCGACGACGTCTTTTTCAATAGGAACGACGAGCTTCGTTTCCAACTGGCTGAGGTTCTGTGCCAATTCACGGCCGAGGTTCTGTCTTTCCTGATCGGTCTTCATCTTCGGAGCCTGTTTAGCGAATTTGTCGTTAGCGTCTTTAATGGCGGACTGCATCTGAGCGCTGACTTTCGGGAAGTCTTTGTGTGCCTGGACGAGAGCGTCGAAATTAACGTAACCGACACCGGCAGCAAAGGCTGACGATGCAGCTGCAAGACTCATCATACCCATAACGGCAAGGGATGCCAACTGTTTTTTTAATTTCATAATTTATTCCTCCTAATACCGCCGGAGCGGTTCAACTACTAAATATGATTATTATTATATTATAACAAATTTAGTTAAGAAATACAATAATGAACAAAAGGGCTAAGAAAAGATTATTCTTTTTCAGCCTTTTCTGTTTCTTCTTCCTCGTCGTGGATGTAAATGTACTTATCCTTTTTCATCTTATCGATGATTTCCGGGGCCATGGCGATGAGTTTTTCAAAGGCCGATGCCTGATAGCCGCCTTTTTTGATGGAGAACATTTCGACACGGTCGCCTTTTATGACCAGGATGGCTGCCGGTTCCAGCCGGGCGCCTCCGCCGCTGCCGATACTGTTGCTGCCGTTGTCCGTCTTTCCGTTAAGCCCACCGGAGCCAAAACCGAAGGTCACGTCGACGAAGGGAACCAAGATGGCGTCGCCGATATGGACCGCTTGGCCGACGACGGTTTCCACTTTGATCATTTCTCTGAAACTTTCAAAAATTTGCTCCAAATTGTTTTTGATATTCGAGTTATCCATAGCGAGTCTCCTTATTCACAGCAAACCAATGAATCAATATATGGCGCACAGGCCGCGACAAGGCAAATAGCATGGTAAACAAGAGGAGTATTGCCGGATATAGGCGACCTGAAGCATGGGCGGTACAGTCGTACTGTTCTTCTAAAAAGTTGAATTGCAGGTTTTCGAGATTACCGGGGCAAAAGGCATAGAGGGAGCCGGCCAGGATCCCCGTCTTATGGGGTTCTGTAAGACCGAGGACTCCGCATACGGTGAGATGACGTATCTGGCCGTGTCGGATAAGGCGGGACAGCCAGGTGAAAAGGGCTGCCAAGAAGTCCGTATTGACGATGAGCGGTATCCACTCTCCGGGGCTGCCCTTCTTCTTTTCAGGTGCGGCCTTGGCGGCTTCCTTGTCAGGTTCTTTTTCAACCTCTTGTTCAACAGCCTTTTCGACTTCTTTTTCGATATCTTCCTTAGAAGAAAGGTCCTCATCGACCGTTTTTCGGATTTCCTCAGCGGCGTCCTGCAGCGGCTTTCCCCGGGGTTCTTCGACCGGGGCCGACTCTTTTTCCGGTGACGGGCTGTCCTTTTTTCCAAGGATATAGAGTTCATCTTGAAACTCTTCGCCTACGGTATAGGACCAGGATTTTCGAATCAGCTGCCGCCCCCAACCGGCATGGAAGGCCAGATGGAAAGGCGGGCCGATATGGACTTTGATTTCATAGGTGACAGGCAGACATAAAATGAGCAGGATCGTGCTGAATAGTATGACGGCAATGGCGATAAGCGTCATGACCAGCCCCCCTCTTTAGTACGGACACAATCGGTTGCTTACATATCGTTTGATCGGAGTGGAAAGATCAGGCTTCCTGTTTTTCCCGTTTATTGAAGATGCAGTCTACGTTTTCGGCACCGAAGCAGCGCGAGCAGGAAATGCAGAGTGACGGTTCGGTATCGCCTTCTCTCCAGCGCTTGGGAAGATCGGGCTGGCGAAGGAAGGGGCGGCTCATGGAAATGAAGGCCAAATCGGTTTGGCTGAGGGCCTCTTCCATTTCTTCTGCGCTGCGGAAACCGCCGACGACGCCGACGTCGGTTTTACCCTTTAACAAGGCGGCTGCTTCTGCCGCGTAGCTCTTGAAATACATGGGCTCCTTCGTGCGCTTAATGGCTCGAATCGGTCCCTTGCGCGGAAGGGACGACGTATTGCCGCCGCTGACTTCGATGGCATCGATGCCTGCTTCGGAAAGCCAGGCCATGACCTGTTTGCTTTCTTCAAAAGTAAGACTGCCTTCTTCCATGAAATCGGCACAATTCAGCTTGACCCAGATCGGGTAGTCAGGGCCGACGGCCTTTCTTATAGCCGCGACGGTTTCTAAGAGGAAGCGGGCCCGATTTTCTAAGCTGCCGCCGTATTCATCGGTGCGGGTGTTAAAGCGGGGCGATAAGAATTTACTGGCCAGATAACCATGAGCGCCGTGAAATTGGACGCCGTCGAAACCGGCTGTCTGTGCTCTCTTGGCTGCCAGGGCAACGGCTTCGGTCAGTTCATGAATCTGATCGACCGTCAAGGCCTGCGATTCCTGGGTCCACTTAGCTACCTTTTCGGTAACGCCGCTGGGGCTGAAGATGATGCGGCTTTCTCCTTCGGGAACTTCCGGCAGGAGAATGGCCGAGCCCATGACGACGAGTTGGGCGACGACTTTGCTGCCGTGGTCGTGGACGTGGCTTACGACCTTAGCAAGGGGTTCGATGCATTCATCGTCGTCGATGCGGATTTGGCAGTGCTGACGGGGCTCCATCTTGTTGGTAGCCATCATACCTGTGATGATGATACCGGCGCCGCCGTCTGCCAACTTTTCATACATTTTGGTCAGATTTTCTGTCGGCAAACCATAACGTCCCATTCCTTCGAAAGTTGCTGAACGGATAATACGGCACTTCGTTTCAATACGGCCGATGCGACAGGTATCAAATAACATGGTAAAAATCTCTCCTTGGTAATAAAAATTGAATTTCAGTTTTTTCTTTGGTATTTTCATATTATACAATATTTGTTGAAATAAGCAAATGTATTGTTGATTCAAGTCCTCATTCTGACTTTCTTTTTACGCGAAGTCCGTTGTAAATGTGAAAATTATGCTTAAGTAAGGCAAAAAACGTAAAAAAGGAGTAAAAGGTCCGGCCTTTTTAGTGGCATAACCACGAGGCCTATGATATAATGTAAGTGTTTGTTAATTTTGCAACTCATGAAGGGATGTTGAATACATGGCTACAGCAATGGTAATCGGAACCCAGTGGGGCGACGAAGGAAAAGGTAAAATCGTAGATTATTTGGCCCAAAAAGCCGACGTCGTCATCCGCTCCCAAGGTGGGAACAATGCCGGCCATACGGTCGTCGTTGACGATAAGTCCTTTGCACTGCGCCTCTTGCCGTCGGGAATCCTCTTTTCCGACAAAACCTGCATCATCGGCAGCGGCGTCGTTGTCAACCCGAAAGTCCTCCTCGAAGAAATTGAATGTATGACTTCAAAAGGGGTAACCATCAGCAAGCTGGAAATTTCTACGCGGGCACACGTCATCATGCCGTACCACGTCCGCATCGACGAAGAAGATGAAAAAATCAAGGGCGATGCTAAAATCGGTACGACTAAAAATGGTATCGGCCCCTGCTATGCCGATAAGATCAACCGCGTCGGCATTCGCATCGGCGATCTTATGGACCGAGATGTTTTTGCTGAAAAATTGCGTAGCAATATTGAATTGAAAAATCGTCTCTTTGAAAAATATTACGGCTGCCAAGGCTTCGATTACGATGAAGTGTTGAAGGAATACCTCGGTTATGCCGACCAAATCCGCCAGTATGTAAAGGATACGAACTACTCGGCCAACCTCTACGTCAGTGAAGGTAAGAAAGTCCTCTTTGAAGGGGCTCAGGCTGCGATGCTCGATCTGGATCACGGCACGTATCCTTTCGTTACCAGCTCGAACCCGACGGCCGGCGGTGCCTGCACCGGTTCCGGTGTCGGTCCGCGCCGCATGGAAAACATCGTCGGCGTCGTCAAAGCCTATACGACGCGTGTCGGTGCCGGCCCGTTCCCGGCTGAACAGCTCAATGAAATCGGTGACTACCTGCGCAATACGGGTCACGAATTCGGTACCGTTACCGGTCGTCCTCGCCGCTGCGGATGGCTCGATACGGCTGTCGTAAAATATGCAGCCATGCTGAACAGTCTCGATTATTTGGCTATTACCCGCCTCGATATCCTCGATGATCTGGATACGATTAAAATCTGCACGGGCTATAAATATAAAGGCCAGCAGCTGAAAGAATATCCGGCCAGCCTCGATGTCCTTGAAAACGTCGAACCGATTTACGAAGATATGCCGGGTTGGAAAACGTCTATTTCCGACTGCAAGTCCTATGATGAACTGCCGGAAGCTGCCCGTCACTACGTCGAACGAATCAGCGAACTCGTCGGTGTACCCCTGGGCATCGTTTCTGTCGGTCCGAACCGCAGTCAGACCATTATCCTTAAAACCATTTTTTAAATAAACTGAATTACACTATAACAAAAAAGGGCCTGCCACATCAGTGGCAGGCCCTTTGCATAGGAATTTATATTCAGTTTTGAAAAATCAGTCTAAGTCTCCGCAGTGACCGGACATGGCGCAGCCGCCGCAGGAACCGCCGCAAGAGCTGCAGCCTCCGGCTTCGGCAAAATTAAGGCCGATCATACCGGCCACCGTTTTGCGGGGCATGAGCATGCCGCTGGGAAGGAGGGAGACGCCCATCTGTTCTGCGTGGACAGCCTGGGCGATATTGGCCATCTGGCCGACTGGCCAGTCACCGGTGCCGGGGTTCATCATCCATGCGGCTTTATAGCCTTTGTCGGCACTGGCTTCATCGAGGGTATCGATGAGCTGCTTGGTATAGCTTGCCGTGGCTACGGCTACGGCTGAATCGAGGGCCAGACCGCGGGTGATTTCCTTATCCATGAAGAGCTTATCGATTTCTTGTTCTACGCCTTCGCCGAGGGTGACGGCATACATCAAGACGATAGCCGAGTCTTCAATGAGGCGGCTTACCGTCGGGCTGTTGACGGGAAAGGGGTTGTCGCAGAGCACCATGCGGGACGTATTGTCATAGAAGCATTGCTGGCAGGAGGCCTGCGGTTTCGCCAATTCCATGACGCGCTGGCAGGCTTCATTTACAATGTCGTCGGAAAGCTCTTCTGCACCGCGCTGCTGGGCATATTCTTTGACGCTGGAAGCGTCTATTTTTTGTAGTGGATCTGTAAATAGTGGCATATGTTGCATCCTTTCTGAATGAGATATTTTTTTTCTTATTATATCATATAACTCTCACAAAAATGGTGGAAATATGAGCGAATAAATATTTGATTAAATGAGTGATAGACTATATACTATAATATAGACCTAAAAATAATTACGATAGAAATGAGGTGGCCATGGTGGCAGGCGACGGTCATTCCGTCAAAAAGGAAGGAATCACTGAAATTGCTGTCGAGTGCATCGTACCCAATCCACGACAGCCGCGCCGTTCTTTTAACGAAGAGGCCTTGGATTCCCTGGCTGAGTCCATCCGTCAGCATGGCGTAGTTCAGCCTATTGTCGTCCAAAAGTCAGGACCCGGTCAGTATGAACTCATTGCCGGTGAAAGGCGGCTGCGGGCAGCGAAACGATGCGGATTGAAACTGATTCCCGCCATTGTTCGCAAGTACAGCCCCGATGAAGCTGCGGAAATTGCCCTCATCGAAAATCTGCAGCGCGAAGATTTGGATGCCGTTGAAGAAGGTCTGGCTTATGAGCGGTTGATGGAGGAATTCGGCCTGACTCAGGAGCAGACGGCACAGAAAGTGGGAAAAAGCCGTTCTCATGTGGCCAATATGGTGCGCCTCCTGCAGCTCCCGCCGGAGATTAAAGGGTTGATTACCGAAGGGCGGCTGTCTATGGGGCAGGCCAGGCCTTTGCTGCAGCTGCCGACAGCGGACAGGCAGTGCCAGGCGGCTCTCTATATTTTAAAACATGAGCTGTCAGCCCGAAAGGCTGAAGCGTTGGTACGCCGGCTTATGGCTGAGGCCGGGCCGAAACCGGAACCCGATGCTCACCTTGATTTGCTCCGGGACAAGCTGAAAATGGCCTTAGGAACCGACGTCTCCATCCGTTTGCGGCAAGGGGCGGGAACGGGAAAAATTGAAATTTCATTTTCGTCAGAAGCTGAATTTGAACGGCTGATGTCGATACTTATCGAAGAAAAAGAAGGCCCTGGGCGGCCGGCCTTTTCTTCGTTTCATATATAATCTACTGGTATATCTACGGGAGGAACAAAATGTTTAATGTTGACATGCAGGTCGCTGCGATGGCACTTGCCGGTATGGGCGGTTTTCTTTTATTGATTTTGCTCGTCTATATCGCCTTTTTACACTGGAAAATCAAAAAATTAGAAACGAAGTATACCTTTTTTATGCAGGATGAAACGGGGACCAGCGTTGAGGCAAAGCTGCGGGACGACGTAGAAAAACTGCATGATTTGCAGGGGACCCTGGATTTGATTCATCAGACTCAAAAAGATATCATGGCTGTACAGAATCACTGCTTCCGTAAAATCGGCTTCGTTAAATACAATGCCTTTGACAACATCGGCAATAATTTAAGCTTTGCCTTTACGGTACTCGACGGGAAAAACGACGGATTCTGTCTTTCCAGTGTCTATGGCCGCAATGAATCCCGTATTTTTGCAAAACCTATCGTTGACGGCAAGTGTCTTTACGGCATGAGTGAAGAAGAAAAGGAAAGCTTGGATAACGCGTTGAATTACAGCGGCGACATGCAGGCTGTTCAGAAGGATACAGACGAATAAAGAGGGGAAAAAGGTGAAAATCCAGATCAAGGAATACCCATGGGTGAAGGCCTTGCAATCTTGGTGGCAGCGAGTAAAGAGCGGGCAGAAACCCGCTTGGTGGCCGGCCTTTTTGACGGCTGACCGGACGGAACCACTGGTTGTGACGCCGGAGCAGTATAAAAAGTTTATACGAATCGGGGCCGCTGCGGCAATTTTCATTGTAATTGCCATCGGCGTCGGTATCTATGAATTTATTTCGCTCCAACAGGCCAAGGAGCAGGAAGCACTGCACGAACAGCAGCTGGAGTTGATGCGTGACAAGACGACATCTCTCCAGGAAAAGATGGATAAAATGGATGCCCTCGACCAAGAGCTGCGGCAGATGGTCAGAGGCTCGGGGGTTGGTGACAGCCCAAAAGGTGACGGTGGCGTAGCAGGGGGACAGAAGAAATCTCCGGACCTTTCTAATGCCAGCTACAATGACCTGTTATTGGCCACCTCTCGTTTGGAAACGCGCAGTAATGCTCGTATCATCAGCTTTATTACCTTAAAGACCGTGCTCAGTGATACGGCAGGTCAACAAGTCCGGCAAATGCAGCAAAACAGCCGTATGTATCAGGTCGGCGTCAATTCCGGCGATCCGAACAGCACGTCGACCGTGCCGTCCATTTGGCCGGTTACGGGGACGGTTACGTCCGAATTCGGGTACCGCGGCAATCCTATTGGCGGCGGTTCCGGATTCCATGAAGGCATCGATATCGGTGTCGACTACGGCGTTCCCGTTCGGGCTACGGCTGCCGGCAAGGTTACCATGGCCGGCTGGGTCGACGGTTACGGCAATCTCGTTGAAATCGATCACGGCAACGGTTTTGTGACCCGCTACGGGCACAATTCGATGCTTTTGGTTACGGTCGGACAGGAAGTCCGGGCCGGATCCATTATTTCACTGGCCGGCAGTACTGGGCGCAGTACGGGACCTCATGTCCATTACGAAGTGCGGGTCAACGGTTCGCCGACCAATCCGTTACTGTTTTTGCCTTGATTTGAAAAAATTTTCGGGCAGACTTTTTTCAAATAAGGAAGGAGGACTTTCATGAAAAAAAATGTTCAGTTCCTTGTCCTGTTTGTATTTTTGTCTGCCTTTTTACTGGGCGGCTGTACGCTTTTCCGCCAGTATACAGGGGTTCTCATCGGTACCAACCTGGCCTTGAGCGGCAAGGGGATGTCCTATTCGGCGTCGACTGAGCGGGGCATCGAACTGGCGAAAGATATCGTCAATGAGCGCGGCGGCCTTTTGGGAAAACCGGTACAGCTGGTATCGGTAGACAATCACGGCAAGCCGGAAGATGCCGTTGCGGCTATTCAGCAGCTGAATGTACGTCATGTATCGGCCATCATCGGGCCTGATATTGCCGATTGTACGAGAGCTGTCATTCCCAACGTGGAAGCCGTGAAGATTCCCCTTATCAGTCCGGCCGGGACACAGCCCGACATTACGGTCGATATCCGGGCTAATGAAGTCTATCAATACATGTTCCGCGCCGCTTATATCGACGCGTCTCAAGGGAGGGCCATGGCCGATTACGCCCGCCATAACCTCCATGCCGAAAAGGCTGCCGTCTTCTACTATCCCGATAAGATGTACGCTCAAGGCTTAGCCGAATACTTCCGCAGCGCCTTTCTTGCCGGCGGCGGGGATGTTCCAATCTTTCGCGATGTATCGGATCCCGGAGATCTTTCCCGGGCTGTATCCGAGTTGAAGGCCGCCGGCGTCGATGTCATTTACCTTCCGGGGTATGATGACTGGACGATTCCGGCTATAAAGACCTTGAGAAACGCAGGCCTTTCTATTCCCCTTCTCGGTCCTGACGGCTGGAACAGCCTTAAAATGGAGAAGGATATTGAGCCTCAATATCTGACCAATCTTTATTACACCGATCACTATGCCGGGAATGAGTCGAGTGATGCTGCTCGTCAATTCTCCCGGGCCTATTATGAAAAATACGGTGTCTGGCCTGACGGCTATGCAGCTCTCGGCTACGATGCCTTTATGATGACGGCGGCGGCCATTTCTCGCTGCCAGTCAGGAGATCCGACAGACGTTGCCCGGGAATTAGTCAAGACCATCGATTATCAAGGGGCGACCGGGACGATTTCCCTCGATGCCAATCACGATGCCATTAAGGCTGTCTATATTTTAACTTTTAAAGACGGGCAGCCGTCGCTGGCGGCGACCATTCCGCCTGACTATCAGATGCAGTAAGGCAGATAGCGGTTCATGCTTTGGCGACGTTCTTTCCAGTCGGGCATGCGTACGGTCATGACGTCGTAAAAATGGCGGGAATGGTTGGGATGGATGAAATGACAAAGTTCATGAAGCATGACGTGGTCAATGATATCCTCCGGCATAATGGCCAAGTAGGTGTTCATAGTAACGATGCCTTTTAAAGGCATGCATGAGCCCCAGCGGGAGCGCATGACTCGCTGTTTGAGAATCGGTTCTTTGAGGTTGTATTCCCTGAATAAGGGGAGCATTCGTTGGAGACTGGCTGAAAAAAGCGAGGCACCGATGCTCTGCAGCAGCTGGTGATACAGCTTTTGCCGGACTTGGAGTGTATCTTCTTTGAGTTCCATGAAGACCGTATCCTTATTTCTCCGAATAGCATTGTGCAGTCCTAAACGGACGTCGAGGCGGTATGGTTTCCCCGCAAGGAAGAGGGTTTCGCCGTCACGCAGCGTCAGGAAAGGGTATTCTTGCTGCTGTTCCTTTAACTTTTGGACGGCACGGCAGATGACGTCGCTCTTTTTTTGTAAGAAGGCTTCGATATAGGCCCAGGGAACGCGGGGCGATGCAGAAATGAACAGGGATCCGTCGTTTCGGATATGGAGATTGATATTTTTTACTTTTTTGCGGACGACCGTTACGGGAAAAGTCTGATCTTGGGCCGCAAAGGTATATTGTTCACTAGTCATGGAAATACCTCGTACAGATAAAATAATGAAAAGGTAAATTTTATTGTAAGTAGATTTTAGGTTTTTGTCAAAAGGATGGTATCAGATGCTTGATTTCACTGCTTTCGACTTTGAAACAGCCAATAAATACGCCAACAGTGCCTGCTCACTGGCGGCAGTTACCATGAATGATGATCAGTGTGTCCGCCAGGGATATACCTTGATTCGGCCGCCCTTTATGGTCTTCGATCCCGGAAATATCGAGATTCACGGCATTCAGCCGGAACAAGTCGCCCATAAACCGAAGTTCGATGCCTTATGGGGCAATATCCGGACGCACTTAGAAGGGCGAATCTTAGTGGCCCACTACGCTGTTTTTGATACACGTGTTCTGCGCAGCCTGCTGAAGTACTATCATTTAGAAAAACCTCAGGCTTCGTATGCTTGTACGGTCGAGATTTCACGCCGCGTATGGCCTGATCTTCCCAATCATAAGCTCGATACGGTTGCCGGTTATTTGGGCTATTCCTTCCAGCATCATCAGGCCCTCGATGACGCCCGGGCCTGTGCTCATATCGTCTTAAAAGCCGCTGAAGAAGTCGGCGCATCGTCTATGGAAGAGCTCCTTCGGGCGACGAATTTAAAATTAAAACCGCTGTAACTGCTGTTGACAGTCCCCTCGGATTGTCAGCAGTATTTTTTTATCTGTCTATGTTATCTGTTTTTTGTATAACAGCAAGTCATATATACTGATTTTCCATAGGTGATTACAAATCCCTCCTATCTGCGTATAATTAAAAGAGTGAATACTATCCTGAAAGGAGCTTTTTAACATGAAAATCGTCTTATTAGAATCGTTAGGAATTAGCCAGGAACTGCTTGATTCCTACGTTGCCCCGCTGAAAGCCAAGGGCCATGAATTTGCAGCTTATGAACGAAATGATGACACGGCTGTCCAAATCGAAGAAGCAAAGGATGCGGATATCCTCATCATTGCCAATATGCCACTCAAGGCGGAAGTTATCAACGCCTGCCCGAACTTGAAATATATCGACGTCGCCTTTACCGGTGTCGATCACGTGGCCCTCGATGCGGCTAAGGCAAGAGGCATAAAAGTCAGCAATGCCTCAGGCTACTCGACCGTTGCCGTTGCAGAACTGACCATTGCCATGATCCTCGATTTGCTGCGCCGCGTTCCTCAAGTCGACGCTGCCTGCCGGGCCGGCGGCACCAAAGCCGGCCTTGTCGGCAACGAGTTGGAAGGAAAGACTGTCGGTCTTATCGGGACCGGCCATATCGGCCAGCGCGTAGCCGAATTAGTCCATGCCTTCGGCGCTAAGGTCATCGCTTACAACGGTTTCTCTCATAAAAAAGATACGGAACTCATTACCTACCTGCCCTTGAAAGAACTGATGGCTCAAGCCGATATCGTCAGCCTCCACTGCCCGGTAACGGAACAGTCTAAGGGCATGATTAACGCTGAAACCCTGTCTTACATGAAACCGACGGCCTTCCTGGTCAACGAAGCCCGCGGTCCGGTCGTCGTCTCCCAAGACTTGGCCGACGCTCTCAACAGCGGTAAAATCGCCGGTGCCGGCATCGACGTCTTTGAAAAGGAACCGCCTCTCGACACCAATCATCCCCTTCTCCACTCGAAGAACACTATTGTCACGCCGCACGTAGCCTTTGCAACGGCTGAATCGATGGCAAAGCGTGCCGTCATCGTCTTTGACAACATCGACGCCTATATGGCCGGAAATCAGAAGAATATCGTCTTATAATTAGAATACTCTCTATAAAGTACATAAAAAGCAGGACTGCCTTCGCACGGCGGCCCTGCTTTTTATGTGTAAAAATCATAATTATGGAATTAACCATTCTGTTTTTTCAAGATGGTGAAATTTTTATTGCAGTATGAACACTAGTATGGTAGTATGTAACCGTAGCAAGGATAAATGAAAACACAATAAAAATAAAATGTTTATTTTTTTGTTTAGTATTCAGGAGGGGTTAACCTATGAGAATGACATTCCGTTGGTACGGAGAGAAAGATGACAAAATTACACTGCAGCAGATTGATCAAATTCCAGGCATGGATGGTATTGTCGGTGCTTTATTCGATATTCCCGTCGGTGAAGTGTGGCCGGTTGAGCCGTTGATGCATATCAAGCAGCAGGCTGAAGCCAATAATTTGGTCTTTAAGGATTTGGAAAGCATCAATGTTCATGAAGATATTAAATTGGGGCTGCCGAGCCGGGATCAATATATTGAAAACTATATTACGTCCCTTCGCAATGCCGCTAAGGCCGGTATTGAAATGGTTTGCTACAATTTCATGCCCGTCTTCGACTGGACGCGTACGGAGCTGGCCAAACCCTTATATGACGGTTCGACGGTTCTCGCTTATGACTATCATCTCATCGCCGGCAAGACGCCGCAGGATATGACGCGGGAAATCCTCGACAACAGCAACGGTTTTGTCCTTCCCGGCTGGGAACCGGAACGGCTTAAAGAACTGTCTCACCTGATTGAACAGTATAAGGGCATGGATGAAGACGGCCTGCGCAAAAATCTGGAATACTTCCTCAAAGCCATCATTCCGGTTGCTGAAGAAGTGGGCATCAAAATGGCCATCCACCCGGACGATCCCCCCATTTCCGTATTCGGTTTGCCGCGTATCGTCAAAAATGAAAGTGACCTTACGAAGATTGCCAAGATGGTCGACAGCGAAAGCAACGGCTTCACGATTTGCACGGGCTCTCTCGGCTCGAACCGTCAGAACGACATCCCCCATATCATTCGAAAATTCGGCAAAATGGGCCGTGTAAACTTCCTGCACGTCCGCAACATCCAGGTTCATGAACCGTGGGTATTCAATGAAGTCGCGCACAAATCCCAAATCGGGAATTTAGATATGTATGAAATCATCAAAGCCGCCTACGATATCGGTTTTGAAGGCCCAATCCGTCCTGACCACGGTCGTATGATTTGGGGCGAAGAAGGCCGTCCGGGTTATGGCTTGTATGACCGTGCACTCGGTGCCAACTATCTCTGCGGTTTGTGGGATGCTATTAATCGTACGTGCGGACAGTTGTAAAGGGAGGGTTTATTCATGCTTCATTTAAATCGTAAAAGTTTGACACAAGATAAGGCTGCTTGGGAAAAAGCAGGCATTACTCTGTATTCGTATGATGACAGTGCTGTGGAAGAAGCTACGCGCCAGACTCCGCAGTGGGTTCATTTTGGCGGCGGCAATATTTTCCGTGCCTTCATTGCAGCCCTTCAGCAGCAGTTATTGAATAAAGGCATTGAGAAAACGGGAATCATCACGGCAGAAACGTACGATGAAGAAGTCATTGAAAAAGTGTATCGCCCCTTTGATAATTTGAGCCTGGCCGTTACGATGTATGCCGATGGACGCTTTGAAAAAGAAGTGATTGGCTCCGTTGTAGAATCTGTCGTTTGCCGCCCTGATTTTAACGCGGATTGGCAGCGGTTAAAAGACATTTTTTCCAATCCATCTTTGCAGGTAGCCAGCTTTACGATTACGGAAAAGGGGTATAAATTGAAGGATTATGCCGGTAAGTTCTTCCCTGCTGTGGCTGAAGATATGAAAAAAGGTCCGGAACAGGCTGTGAGTTCCATGGGCTGCATCGCAGCTCTGGCATATACCCGTTATAAAGCCGGTGCCTATCCCTTTGCCTTTTTAAGCTTGGATAACTGCTCCCATAATGGCGACAAGATTAAAGAAGCTGTCTTAACCTTTGCCAATGAATGGGCCGCTAATGGCGTTGCAGACCAAGGGTTCGTTGACTATGTCAATGATGATAAGAAAGTTACCTTCCCGTGGAGCATGATCGATAAGATTACGCCTCGGTCTTCCGAAAAAGTACAGCAGTATTTGAAAAATATTGAATTTGGAGATACGGAATTCATTCACACTGAAAAAGGCTCGTATGCAGCTTTTGTCAACGCAGAAAATGCCCAGTATCTTGTCATCGAAGACACCTTCCCCAATGGACGTCCGAAGTTAGAACAAGCCGGTGTTATTTTTACCGATCGTGATACCGTGGACAGAGTCGAACGGATGAAAGTATGCACCTGCCTCAATCCGCTGCATACAGCTATGTCGGTATACGGATGCCTGTTAGGCTATACCTTGATTGCTGATGAAATGAAGGATGCACAGATTAAAGGCCTCATTGAAAAAATCGGCTATCAGGAAGGCCTGCCCGTTGTAACAGATCCCGGTGTTTTAAATCCTAAGGATTTTATCAAGGAAGTTTTGGAACAGCGGCTGACCAATGGGAACCTGCCGGATACACCGCAGCGAATCGCTTCGGATACGTCCCAAAAAGTCGGCATCCGTTTTGGCGAAACGATTAAAGCTTATGGAGATAAAGCGGGTGAATTGGAATATATTCCCCTGGCAATTGCCGGTTGGTGCCGTTACTTATTGGCTGTTGATGATGAAGGGAAAGCTTTTGAACTCAGCCCCGATCCATTATTAAAAGATTTACAGGCAGCTATGGATGGAATTGTCTTGGGTGATATCGCCTCTGCGAAGGGAAAATTGACATCGATTTTATCCAACAAAGATATTTTTGGCAGTGACTTGTATGCCGTAGGACTTGGTGAAAAAGTGGAAGGTTACTTTAATGAGCTTATTGCAGGTCCCCATGCAGTACGGAATACCTTAGTTAAGTATGTGAAATAATGGGGAGGTGCTGAGACATGTCATTTTTAGATGATGATTTTTTATTGACCAATGAACCGGCGAAGCGGCTGTACCATGAGCATGCAGAAAAAATGCCCATCATCGACTACCATTGCCATTTGGACCCTAAAGATATTTATGAGAATAAAAATTATCCCAATTTAACTCGCGTTTGGCTCAACGACGGTATGTTGGGAGACCATTATAAATGGCGATTAGAACGAGCTAACGGTGTCCCTGAAGAGTTAATTACCGGCGACGGTGATGAATATGAAAAGATGTTGGCTTGGGGAAAAACCTTAGAAAAGGCGATTGGAAATCCGATTTATGAATGGGCAAACTTGGAATTAAAACGGTTCTTTTCCATTGATGAACCGGTCTTTGAGAAGAACATCTCGACCATTTGGGAAAAAGCCAATGCCTTATTACAGACGGAGGACTTTAAACCTCGCAGCTTGATTAAGAATGCCAAGGTCAAGGTTCTTTGCACGACCGATGATTTAAATTCCGATTTGAAGTATCATCAATTAATCGCCAAGGAAGAAAAGGATTTCCGCGTATTGCCTTCCATGCGTCCCGATGGCTTATTTAAAATTTACAATGATACCTATCCGGCCTACATCGCAAAATTAAGCGACTTGACGGATATCGATGTACAGGATGTCGATTCCTTAAAGAATGCTTTAGATAAACGATTCGCCTTCTTTGATCAGGTCGGCGGCCATGTTTCTGACTTTGGACTGGATACGTATTACTACCATAAGGTGTCGAAAAACGAGATGAATGAGCTGATTCAGAAAGGGATAAAGGGGATCGCCTTATCCGGTGATGAAATTTCCGGATACCAAACGGGATTACTGCAGCTCTTCATGGAATTGAACAAAAAATACGATTGGGTCATGCAGCTCCATGTAAACGTGCTCCGCAACATGAATCAATCCATGTACCGGGCTATCGGCGCCGATAAAGGCTTTGATTCTGCCGGTTCGCAGTCGGGCATTGCTCGTGAACTTTTATATCTTCTTAATGACGGTGTGGCTTCTGATGTGTTGCCGAAGACGATTTTGTATTCGACGAATCCGAACGATTGGATGGAATTGGCAACAGGCATGCAGTCTTTCCAGGGCGGCTGCCGCCAGCGTCTGCAGCTGGGCTGCGCCTGGTGGTTTAACGATACCCGAGAAGGCATGCAGCTTCAGCTGACGACGATGGCTCAACAGAGTTTACTAGGTAATTTCGTCGGCATGCTGACTGATTCGAGGAGTTTCCTTTCTTATCCTCGCCATGAATATTTCAGACGCGTGCTGTGCAATTTGATTGGTGAATGGGTTGAACGAGGCCAAGTGGTGGAAGATTACGATTATTTAGGGAAGATTGTAGAAGATATTTCTTTCAACAATGCCAATGAGTATTTCCGGTTTTTTGTAAAGTAGAGGTGAATTTATTATGAGCGCAAAGTCGAATTGGGTTTACGAATCCAAACCGATTAATATTAAACGCGGCATTTGTTATGGCTTGACCGACCTCATGGGCGGCGGCTGGAATAATATCGTTTCCGGTGTTATTTTCGCCTTCGTTCTAAGCCAGGGCATCAGCCCTGCGTTTGCTGGGGCTATTACCGGTATCGGACGAATCTTCGATGCTTTGTTTTCCCTGTTTTTTGGAAGTATTACGGATAATTTTTATCGTACGAAATTGGGGAAGCGCTTCGGTCGCCGTCACTTCTTCATCTTGCTGGGCGGGATACTCTTCGCAGTTTTGTTCCCCTTATTCTGGGTACAATCGGATGATTGGAGATATTATCTGATTATCTATATTGCCATTGAAATCGTTATTGCTATGATTTTAATTCCATGGGAAACCCTGCCGACAGAAATGACCGGCGATTATAAAAAGAGAACGGTATTATCCGGGTCGCGTATGTTCATTTCTGCGACAGGTACGGCAATCGTCTTTGCGGTACTGGCTGTTTTAAAGCATATGCAGAACCCCGATGCCTATTTAATTACCGGGATTATTTGGACCGTTATCTTTGTTGTCGCTATCTTTGTTTCCTATCGAAATACTTGGGAACGGCCGCTGACCCCGGAATTTATTAAAGAACTGGAAAGTCGTCCTCAGCTCTCTATGGGTGAAATGATGAGTAAAATGGTTTCTGACTACTGCTCTACCTTTAAGAATAAGGCTTTTCGGCAGCATTTATTCATCTATCTCCTGTCCTTTACCGGCAAAGATTTCTACTCCACTATGCTGCCGACCTTCATTATTTGCTGCATTATGGGTTCACAACAGGATTGGCCGTGGACGCTGCAGGCCTTGTCTGCCCTTGGGATTCTTTCGACCTTGGCTGCAGCTAAGCTGATGGTCTCGCATGGCCCCAAATTTTTATATGCCCTCAGCTATCCGACGATAATTGTTACGATGGTTGGTTATATAGCCGTTTGGGCTTTCAACATCTCCAACCCATTACTTGTATTAATGATTATTTCTGTCTTTTATCAGCTGGCACGCGGTATTCTGGAATTCACGCCGTGGAACGTATTTCCCTTTGTTCCGGATATCGACCATATGATGACACGTGGCGACCGGGCTGGTATTTATGCGGCTGTCATGACCTTCTTTAGAAAATCAACGGGTGCCGTAGCCTCTTGGATTGCCGGGATTTTATTAGCCGAAATTGGCTTCAATTCTAAAACCATGGTCGATGCGGCAACGACGCCAGCAGCCATTCAGAGCGGGATTGCTGTGATTTTCTTTGTCGGTCCGGTTATCTTAATCGCCCTGGCTTTCATCGTGTCTAGAAGCTTTAAATTGAATCGCCAGACCCATGAAATTTTGAAACATGAAATTTCTCGTTTGGAAGCCGGCGGATCTAAAGCCGAAGTATCTCCGCAGGCGAAATTGGTCAGTGAAGAATTAACGGGACATCCTTACGAAAACCTTTGGCCCGAACATCGAGCCATTTAATTTTTACCATAACTAGTATTCTAGTATTTTAAGATTGCTCCTGGGAGGCGGTTACATGAAAGATAATAGTTGCGGTTATTGCGTCCAAGGCGAACCGCTGGCCAAGTTTGGCATCTACATCTGCGATTTGTCGGTCAGTATGCTGGTCTTATTTAAAGAACAGAGTCATCCCGGCCGCTGCATCGTCGCTTATAAAGATCATATTAGTGAAATGACGGAGTTAAGCGAAGTCGATCGAAATGCTTTCTTTGCTGACGTAGCCCGGGCTTCGAAGGCTATTCATGCAGCTTTCCATCCGGATAAAGTAAACTACGGGGCTTATGCCGATACGGGACATCATCTGCACATCCACTTAGTGCCGAAATATAAGGATGAGTTTGAATGGAACAGCACCTTTGTCATGAATCCCGACCGCGTTTACTTGACAGATGCAGCCTATGAAGAGATGATTGACAACATAAAGAAACACTTATAAAAATAAAGAATCAGGGACTGTCTGGTGCGACAGTCCCCTTTTATCTCATGGAGGAATCAAAATGAAGAACGTGCTTACTATTGGCGAGGCCATGGGTCTTCTCATTGCAGAAGAAGCGGGGCCTTTGGAATCGGTCGAACATTTTTCCCGCCACGTCTGCGGGGCTGAACTGAACTATGCCGTCGGCATGGCCCGCCTGGGAAATAATGTATCGTATATTTCCAAGGTCGGCATCGACCCCTTTGGCCGCTGTATCGTCAATTTTCTGAAAGAAAATAATATTCACGAACAGTATGTCTGGACCGATGATGACCATATGACGGGCTTCCAGATGAAAGAAAAAGTTGCCGATGGTGATCCTTTCGTGGCCAATATCCGCAAGCATACAGCATTCTCTCATTTTCAGCCGGCTGACTTAGCCGGTATCGACTGGGCTGGCGTCGACCACCTTCATGTGACCGGGATTCCCCTGGCCCTGTCAGCTTCGTGCCGAGAAACGATTTACACGCTGATGATGCGGGCTCACAGCAAGGGCGTACGCATCTCTTTCGACCCCAACCTGAGGCCCATGCTGTGGAAGTCCCAGGACGTGATGGCCCGAGTCATCAATGATGCCGCTCAGTACGCTGACATCGTCATGCCCGGTCTCGGTGAAGGCCGAATCCTGACCGGCCGTGAAAGCGAACAGGACATCGCTCAGTATTATCTGCAGCGCGGTGTCCAGACTGTCGTCATCAAGCTCGGCGGCAGCAACGGGACCTATATCCGCACGGAAAAGGACGAATTGTATGTACCGAGCTATCACGTTAAACACATCGTCGACACCGTCGGTGCCGGTGACGGTTTTGCCGTCGGCTTTACCAGCGGACTGCTTGATGGCTTGAACCTGGAGGATGCTGCCCGAAGAGGCGCTGCTATCGGTGCCATGGCCATTCAGGCAGCCGGAGATAATGAAGGCCTGCCGACGAGAGAAAAGCTGGAAGCCTTTCAACAAATTCATTCCTAGTCGTTTACAAGCGTTTAAAAGGAGTTTATACAGATGGATAAAATCGAAGTTGTCAATAAAATCAAAGAAATCGGTGTCGTCGCTGTCATTCGCGGCAACAATCCGGAAGAAGCCGTTGCCATGTCGGAAGCCTGCATCAAAGGCGGAGTCACGGCTATCGAATTGGCCTTTACGACGCCGCGGGCTCATGAAGCTATTC
>NZ_UQBH01000025.1 GCF_900539295.1 uncultured Megasphaera sp. | reverse complement strand
TGAGGTCGAAAATGGCGTCATTATCGGAAAATTTAACTTGCCGGTAACTTGCTGGTGTGAGTGTAATGCGGTCGAAAATGGCGCCATTATTGGATAATTTAACTTGCCGGTAACTTGCTGGCGTGAGTGTAATGAGGTCGAAAATGGCGTCATTATCGGAAAATTTAACTTGCCGGTAACTTGCTGGCGTGCGGATAATGAGGTCGAAAATGGCGTCTTTGTCAGGTAATTTAACTTGCTGGTAACTTGCTGGCGTGTACGGATTCCTACTGGAATTGGTATTGACGTAAATCTATTTTCCTATTGAGACCGGGTAGGAAAAAACAAAGAAGGAAGGAAAATGGAAATCTATGAAGCAGTTAGATAAATTAGTGCAAGAATTGTGCAATTTACCGACTGAAACACCTTGGGTAGAGTTCAAGCACAATAACTATGATGCGGATATGATAGGAAGAGATATTAGTGCGTTAGCCAATGGCGCGGCATGGAAAGAAAAGTCATATGCTTATATGGTCTGGGGAATCGATGATGAATCACATCATATAGTGGGGACTGATTATAATTTGCAGACCATGAAGAAAGGTGACCAAGAACTGGAAATTGGCTTCGAAGTTTGTTATCAGATAATGCCGTTTTCGAGTTTCATAGTGCCATGTGTGAGGGGAAATCTGTAGGAATCTTAATTATCAATAGAGCCATGTATCGGCCGGTAACTTTTAAAAAAGTGGATTATATACGAGTCGGCAGTTATACGAAAAAACTTGATGATTATCCTTCTATCCAAGGAACTGTCTGGGATAAGATTCGTAATCAAAAATTTGAGGATCAATATGCACAGACCGATTTGAATGAAGAAGAGATTGTTCAAGCTCTGAATTATATAACTTATTTTGATTTATTAGAAAATAAATTACCCTTACCCAATAATGTATCTAATATCATATATTATCTGTCCCAGGCTAACCTTATCGTAAAACAGGACAATGGGTTATATGGCATTACTAATTTGGGAGCACTTTTATTAGCCAAAAAATTATCGTATTTTAAAAAATTAAAACGTAAAATGCTGCGTGTAGTTCAATACAATGGTTCCAATAAGATGGATTTATTACGTGATGAAACTTTTGATAAAGGGTATGCAGCTATATTTGAAGACGCGATTCAATTTATTGAGGCTTTGACGCCTATGAAAGAAGTCATTACCAACGGCATTCGTAAACGAAAAACCGCCTATCCGACGGCTGCTATTCGTGAAATATTGGCTAACTCATTAATTCATCAGGACTTTTCAATTTCGGGGACAGGGCCGTTAGTGGAAATTTTTGATAATCGAATTGAAATAACCAATCCGGGGGCTCCGTTAATTGATATAATGCGAATTATTGATACACCACCTAAGTCGAGAAACGAAAAATTAGCCTCATTAATGCGAGAATTAGGTATTTGTGAAGAAGTTGGAAGTGGTTGGGACAAAGTTATTTTAAGTTGCGAACTCATGCAATTACCGGCACCTAGAATAGAAATATTTGAAGATGCTACGCGGGTTACTATTTTTTCGGAAATTAAATTTTCTGACTTAACCTTAGAAGATCGGTTGTGGGCTTGTTACTTACATGCCTGCATTAAATATGTACAAGGAGAACAGATAAGTAATCATACCTTGAGAGAGCGGTTTGGTTTGAAACAAACCGGATCTGGAAGTATTTCACGATTAATAAAGGAAGCGGTAAAACAAAATTATATTAAACCCGTGGACCCGGATACGGCTCCGAGATATATGAAATATATTCCTTCTTGGGCTTGATTTTGTAGGTGTAGGTTGTTAGACGCGAAAGAGCCATGGATTTTCATGAATCCATGGCTTTTTATCTTTCTATTTAGTTTTCTTTTGTCGTGCTATGTCGTCTTATTTATAAGTCGGTTCCCATTTGTAGGCTTTGATGCAGGCTTCGGGATCGGAGACGTCGTTTCTATTCAAGCCTTCTTTTCCGGCTTCTTTGGCGACGGCGATGGCGACGGTTTCTGAAAATTGGTCGAGCTTGGTTACCGGCGGCAGGACGGCGGCGCCCGGTTTATTTGCATCTACGATGCCGCCGATGGCGTGGGCGGCGACGGAGATCATTTTATCGGTCAGGAGTTTTGCCCCAGAGGCGATGACGCCGAGGCCCAGGCCCGGATAGATGAGGGCGTTGTTGGCTTGGCCGATGTCGTAGGTGACGCCGTTATAGGTGACGGGATCGGTCGGGATGCCCGTTGCCACCAAGGCCCGGCCGTCGGTCCAGCGGATGAGGTCTTCCGCGGTTGCTTCGGCAAGTTCTGTCGGGTTGCTGAGGGGGAAGATCATGGGCCGGTCGGCTTTCGAGGCCATTTCTTTTACGACGGCTTCGGTAAAGGCCCCGCTCTTGGTCGACGTGCCGACGAGGATGGTCGGATGGACGGCTTTGACGGCAGCTTCTAAATTGGTAAGGGAAGCGGCGTCGGCAAATTCCGAGCGTTTTCTGGCGAAAGGCTTTTGTTCCGGCGTCAAATCACTCATGTCATCGAATAAGAGGCCTTCTTTGTCGACGAGGTAAAAACGGCTCTTGGCGTCGTCTTCTGACAGGCCCTGATCGATCATTTCCTGATAAATCCGTTTGGCAATGCCGCAGCCTGCCGTGCCGGCGCCGAAGCACATGTAGCGCTGGTCGGCCAGTTTTTCGCCGGTAATGGCCAGGGCGCCGAGAACGCCGGCCAAGGTGATGATGCCCGTTCCTTCGATGTCGTCGTTAAAGATGGGATAGGTATCGACGTATTTTTTGAGGAGGACGGCGGCATGGCCGCGGCCGAAGTCTTCAAAGTGCAGGTACAGGCGGGGGAACATGGATTCTGCTTGTTTTACGAATTTATCGACGAAGGCGTAGTACGTGTCGTCGTCGACGCGTTTATGGCGCAGGCCGAAATAGAGGGGATCGTCGAGGAGACTCTGACGGTTGGTACCGGCGTCGATGACAACTGGCAGGACCTTGGCCGGATCGATGCCGGCAGCTCCCGTATAGACCATGAGTTTCCCCGTCGAGATGCCGACGCCGTTGGTACCCCAGTCGCCGATTCCCAAGATGGCTTCGGCATCGGTGACGACGATGAGCTCGATGTCGCGGCCCATGGCTGTATTTTTCAGGGATTCTTCGATCTGTTCGGGATGCTCAACGGACAGGTAGGCTGCATTTTGCGGGGTAATGAAAAACTGGCTGTATTCCCGGATGCTTTCGGCAATGCCCGGGTCGTAGATAATGGGCATAAATTCAGCGATATGCTGTTTGAAGACGTAGTAGAAGAGCGTCCGGTTGCGGCTGAAAATATTCATGAGGTAATGGCGTTTTTCACTGACGTTGGGCTTCGTTTGGAAATTGCCGTAGACCTGCTGTGCCTGGACTTCAATCGTCTGTTCTGTCGGCGGCAGGAGGCCGATAAGACCGAGGTTTTTTCTTTCTTCCATGGAAAAAGCGGTGCCTTTATTGAGGAAGGGGTCATTTAATAATTCATAGCCTTTTTTCATCGTGACGGCTCCTTTCGTAAACGATAACTATTTCGATTTTTTTCATTGTATCATAGCTGATAAAAATTGGACAGTATCATATCTATTTGTTATGATGATTTTTTAGGGAATGCAGAAAAACTTCGTATTTGCTATAATTTAGCCTATAGAAAGGAGTGACCTTATCATGGATTTGACCAAGACCAGCCGTTTTATCAGCCTCGTTTTGCGGCATAAGCCGTGGGCGGCCGATATCCGTCTCGACGAGCACGGCTGGGCCGATGTAGACGAGCTCATAAAAGGTGTCGGAAAACGATATCCCCTTGATCGGCAGATGTTGGAAGAAATCGTTCGGATAGACAACAAACAGCGGTATTCCTTCAACGAAGACAAGACTAAGATTCGGGCCAATCAAGGCCATTCCATCGATGTCGACGTCGAACTTCCCATCGTGACGCCGCCGGACATCCTCTATCACGGGACGGGTGAAAAATACGCCGCAGCTATCGAGCGAGAAGGCTTGGTACCGAAGTCACGGCTCTACGTCCACCTTTCGGGCGATGTGAAGACGGCAGAAAACGTCGGCCGCCGCCATGGAAGACCCGTCATCTTTTGCGTGAGCAGCGGCGAGATGCATCGGGCGGGCTATGTGTTTTACCGCTCGGTAAACGGCGTTTGGCTGACGAAGCGGGTAGAGCCGCAGTTTTTGACGCGATATTAAAAAAAGTTATGCCGAAAGGTCCCCATAGGAAGGGGCGTATCCTAAAGGAAAACGCTTCGAGGCGCCGCGCTTTCGGAATCTGCATTATCCCCTTGGTTTCATTTAAAATTGCAAAATCGTCAACGAGTCTGTTGGTCAAATCATTTGACTAATGGGCTCGTTTTGTTTTATAGTTAAATAGTAAAAAGTTTTGACTAATTATATCCCGATGTTGGACTTATGGACTCCTATTTAAATTCCTTAGCAATGAAACGGCGTCGGGATGGCTTGGCACATAAGGGGGGAATGGGATGAAAGCAGTCGTTATCTATGAAGCCGGCGGCGTCGACAAGCTCATCTATCAGGATGTCGAGACGCCGCGGGTGAAGCCGGGCTGGTCTCTGGTGAAGGTAAAGGGCTTCGGCATCAATCGCTCGGAAATTTTCACTCGTCAGGGCTACTCGGAATCGGTGCATTTTCCGCGGATTTTAGGCATCGAATGTGTCGGCATCGTCGCGGGCAGTACGGAGCCGGAAGGGCTTCCCGAAGGAACCAAAGTCGTGTCTATTATGGGTGAAATGGGGCGGGCCTTTGACGGCTCTTATGCCGAATACGTCCTCCTTCCCAATGAGCAGATTTACAAGGTAGAGACCGATCTGGACTGGCCGACTATGGCCGCCGTTCCGGAAACGTACCACACGGCTTTTGGGACTTTGAAAAATTTGAAAATCGAAAACGCTGATACTGTCCTCGTCCGCGGTGCTGCCAGTGGTGTGGGCGTGGCCTTTGCTAAACTCCTGAAAGGGAAATATCCAAAGGTACGATTGTACGGCTCGACGCGAAATACCCGTAAGGCCGATCGTTTGAAGGCGGCCGGCTTTGATGACGTCGTCGTTGAAAATGAGGGACGCCTCGACACGGCCCTGGCCTTCGATAAAATTGCCGACTTAGTCGGTCCATCCGCCATGGCCGACAGTTTGGCCCATCTGAAAGACGGTGGGATTCTTTGCAACACCGGCCTCTTAGGCGGAACATGGACCCTCGACGATTTCGACATCATCACCGAATTGGGGAGCGGCAAGTACATTACGGGCTTCTATTCCGGACTCGTCGATGAAGGCACTTTGCAGGCCCTGTTCGACGTGATTGCGGAATACCATATCGATGCCGGGCCGGAGAAAATCTTCTCCTTACGGGACATTCGCGAGGCCCAGGCTTATTTGGATAGTGCCAACAGCTTCGGTAAGGTGGTGGTTGTCAATGACTGACATTTATCAACAGACAAAAGCCTATTCTCGAATCCGGGACCGTCAGCTGTCGATTTTTGAGAATTACGCCAGAAAACGGGGCCTTCAGAGCAAATCCATGCTGATCTTGATGTGGATTTACTACAACCCCGAAGGGATTCCCCAAAATGAGATTGCCCAAAAGACCTATTCAACGAAGCAAGTCGTCAATGCGACGATCAAGTCTTTTAAGGAAAAGGGCTACCTCCGTTTTGAAGAAAATCCCGGCGACAAGCGCATCAAACGAATCAAACTGACTGAAGAAGGGCGGGCCTACGCAGCGTCGGTTCTGGACTGGCTGGAAGAAGCAGAAATGCTGGCCATGAGCGAATTGACGGCAGACGAGCAGGACCTGTTATTACGCATTAGCCGTAAGTTTACAGATGCACTGGCAAGGACTACAGGTGACTACCATGATTGAATTTAAAAACGTAAGCAAAATTTATGACAAGAAACCAGCCTTACAGCACATGAGCCTAACCATCAAGAGCGGCGAATTCTTCGTCATCGTCGGGACCAGCGGAAGCGGCAAGACGACGACCCTTAAGATGATCAACCGTCTCTTGACGCCGACAGAAGGGACGGTCCTCATCGACGGGACTGACATCAGTCAGCTCGAGCCGAGAAAGCTGCGCATGAACATCGGCTACGTCCTCCAGACCGGCGCTCTCTTTCCCAATTTGACGGTCTATGAAAACATCGAGATCATCCCGGAAATGAAGGGCTGGCCCAAGGCCGAACGGCAGAAGACGATTCGCGCTTATCTGTCTCTGGTCGGTCTCGACGCCGATCAGTATATGAACCGCTATCCTCGCGACCTTTCCGGCGGTGAACAGCAGCGAGTCGGCATCCTGCGGGCCATCGTGGCCAAACCGGACATCCTCCTCATGGATGAACCTTTCAGCGCCCTCGATCCCATCAGCCGCAATCAATTGCAGGAGCTCATCAAGCACCTCCACGAAAGCTTTAAAATGACCATCGTCTTTGTCACCCACGACATGGCCGAAGCCGTAAAACTTGGCGAGCGCATCTGCGTCATGAGCAGCGGTGAAGTCGTACAGCTCGACACGCCGCAAACGGTCAAGGACCATCCGGCCCATGAAGTTGTCAAACGTTTTTTCTACGAGGGGTAAACTATGGAAAACTTAATGAGTACATTTAGTGAGCGACAGGGCGAATTGGTACAATTATTGCTGGAGCACGTGCAAATTTCGATGATTGCCCTCTTCGTAGCCATTTTACTGGCCGTGCCCTTTGCCATCTTCATCGTAAAGTATAAGAAAGCCTCGGAAGTAACTCTGCAGCTGGCCGGAATTTTACAGACCATCCCGTCCCTGGCCCTGTTGGGGCTCTTCATTCCTTTCCTGGGAATCGGCAAGGTGCCGGCCATCGTGGCCCTGGTCATCTACGGCCTGTTTCCCATTTTGCAGAACACCATTACGGGCCTGCAGGGCATCGATCCCCTCCTTCAGGAAGCGGCCGAAGCCTTCGGCATGAGCCGTATGGAAAAGCTGAAAAAATTTGAACTCGTCCTGGCCATGCCGTCTATCATCGGCGGCATCCGCACGTCGTCAGTCATGCTCATCGGGACGGCGACCCTCGGAGCCTTGATCGGGGCCGGGGGATTGGGGACCTTCATCCTTCTGGGCATCGATCGAAATAATTCGGCTCTCATCCTCATCGGGGCCATTACGGCGGCCTTATTGGCTGTCGTCGTCAGCGCCCTCATCAAATTCTTAGAAAAACGCTCGCTGAAAGTCATCGGCCTGTCCTTCGTGACGGCCTTGGCCCTCCTGGTCTTATCGACGGTCAACATCGGCGGCCTGTCCGGGAATACCCTCATCGCTGCCGGAAAATTGGGGTCGGAGCCGGAAATTTTAATCAATATGTACAAAGACCTGATCGAAGACGAAACGGATATCAAGGTGACGGTGAAGCCCAGTTTCGGCAAGACCAGTTTCTTATATGAAGCTCTGAAAAACGGCTCTATCGATATGTACCCCGAATTTACGGGAACGGTTACGTCGTCCTTGATTAAGCCGCCCATGACGGGCTTGTCCAACAATCCGGAAACCGTTTATGAAGCGGCCAAAGCAGGCATCTTGAAACAGGATGACCTGGTCTTCTTGGAACCCATGGCCTACCAAAATACCTATGCCATTGCCGTGAAACGCTCCTATGCCGAGCAGTACGGCCTCAAGACGATTTCCGATTTGAAAAAGGTAGAAAATACGGCCAGAGCCGGCTTCTCCTTGGAATTTAACGACCGCGAAGACGGCAATAAGGGCCTGAAATCCCTGTACGGCCTGAATCTTCCCGTCGTCACCATGGAACCGAGCCTTCGTTACGAAGCCATCGACAAGGACAATGTCGACGTCATCGACGTTTTCTCGACGGATCCGGAAATCATCACCCACGATCTGGTCATGCTGGAAGACGACAAGGGCCTGTTCCCGCCTTATCAGGGGGCACCCCTCCTTCGGGCCGACACGATCAAGAAGTATCCCCAGTTGGTGCCGGTCCTGAATAAGCTGGCTCACATGATTACGACGGAAGAAATGCTCAAGATGAATTACGAAGTCGATATCGAAGGCAAGCCGGCGGCTGACGTAGCGCGGGCCTACTTAGTGTCGAAAGGGCTGCTCAAAGAGTAGATTCATAATATGTCATAAATATTCCTTCTGCAAATCGCTGGGAATATGCTTGCTATAGAAACAAATAAAAGGCCGACGGGACTGGTAAATACCGGTTCCGTCGGCCTTACTTTATGAGGATATTACTTTTTATAAATCAATTTGGAATAGGAAGCGCCTTAATCTTCGCGTTCATTATCCATCGGTTCGCCTGTTTTCGTTACTTCTACGGCTTTTGCATAGCTTTCTAACAGCAGCCGATAGTTGGTAAAAATACGGCCCCAAATCTGAGCCCAGGCATCGGCTTTTGGCGTATGCCAGGTGCGCTGTAATTCGGCTAATACGGCACCGGCGTCAGTTATAACGACACCTGCTTGGGTAAGGCGCATCATGGTAGCGATAGCTGCTTCTTGTGAATACGTACCGGAAGCGTCGGGCACTGCAAATACACGGTATCCTTCGTTTACCGCGGACAGAGCCGGTAAGGCCATGCAAACGCTGGTTACCGTACCGGCAATGATCAAGGTCTTTTTGCCGGTTGCTTTTACGGCGTCTACGAATTCTTTGCAATCCCAAGAATTAACTTCTCCGCGGCGAGCTACATATACCGCATGAGGCGCGGCTTCATGGAGTTCCGGAATCAACGGACCGTTGGGACCTTGGGGGACGGAGGCGGTGGTAATAACGGGCATATTTACTAACGTCGCCGCTTCAGCCAGCGCAATGGCTCTGTCACGAATGCGCAGGAAATCAATATCGCCGATACATTGGAATAAACCGCTTTGGTGGTCAATGAGCAGCATTGCAGCGTCATTCACGTCAATCATTGGGGCTTTTCCGTCAAAATTTTTGTAAAGTTCCATGTTAATCTCCTTTCATTAGAAAACGATACATTAATAAATATTCCTTACACCCCTTATTATAGTGAGAGGCATATTCAGAAACAATATACAGAAGTTGGAATATGTCTATAGTTAGACGGAGCAGTACCGAAAGAATATACAGAAATTGAAATGTGTCTATAGTTGGATAAGATTGCTACAGAAAGCCTATTCTCCGTGATAAAATAAAAGATAATCATTCATCTATGATTTCAACAGTAAGGAGATTTACATTGACTCAAAGCCGAAACAAAAAGACAGAAACGAAACGACCCTTATCTGTCGATACTCGAAATCACATAAAAGAAACGCTGCTGCTCATGCTGAAAAAACGACCTTTTCGGGAAATTCGGATTACCGTCCTGTGTCGAGAAGCACATATTGCCAGAGGCACCTTTTATTTGTACTACAATACCATTGATGACTTGTTGGAAGAGATCATTAATGATAGTCTGCATCTTATCGATTCTATGACGCCAAAGGAAAAGCAAGGGTCCCTTAAAAAATTACAATGCATGTTAAGCCAAACGAATGATGACGAATTACCGAAGGACCGGTCGCTTTTTCCTCCATGCCATAAATATTTGGAACTTGAAGATTATCGCTTCCTTGTAAAGGATTTGGATGTATCCCCGATTATCGTTCAAAAAATATATCAGCATGAATGTCCTAAAATCGTACCCGTACTCATGAAAGAGCTCCATCTGAACCAAGACGAAGCAGAACTCCTTTTTAAATTTATCGTTACTGGAAGCAGTGCCGTCAACCGCGATTTATTGGCATTAAAAGAAAAGGAGTGGTATCGCCTGCAAAAAAGGATCTTGCAATTTATTCTACGAGGACTGAACTGTGATAAATGGAGCTAAATCGCGATATTACGGGGGAATCCTATGCAGCGTCGATGGCGACGCTTCGTTTGTTGATGAGACCGGCGTCAGGGAAGCCCCGTTAAATTTTCGGATACGCCGATTTAGGCTGTGTTAAATTTTTAGTATGACTTAAGATAAATAGCATGAAGTAACGACAGAATCGTCACTGGAAACGGTGATGTTTCTGTCGTTCTTTTTTTGAGAAATTTGGGAAAAGTGAAAGTATTTAGATAATAACCGTTGATGATGAATAAAACGACTCGAAAATAATATAAAAATGACAAAATAACAACAAACTTTACTGATTTTTATAAATTATATATACTTATAAGGTAAGGTGAAAATAATAACGGAATCGGAAAGGAGCTTTTTTATGAATAAGATTTATCGCGTTATTTGGAGTCGGGTCAAACATTGCTACGTCGTCGTATCGGAAATGGCTAACAGCCGTACGAAAAGCAATGGAAGTCATGTCGTGAAAAAAACTGCTTTAGCGACGATGGTTCTGGCAGGATTGAGCTTCTCCGGCATGGGGATGCCTTCCTATGCGGCGGATAACATCATCGTAGACAGTGGGACGGCTGCTGGCACGACGAATACAGTGACTGATGATACGACGGTTCGTGTGGTAGGAACCGGGAATACAGTTACAACAAGTAATGATGCTGAGATTTTAGGTGATGGCAATACGGTAACTAATAGTAAGAGTCAGACTGTAATCGGCGATAAGAACAGCATTACGGGGAGAAACTCCGGTACCGTTTCCGGAAAACAAGAGATCAGAACGGATACGGTATCTGATCTGCTTATTGGTAAAGGAAATCAGATTAGTGGCAATTATACTTATATGAAAGGCTATGAAAGCTTGACTCTTATTGGTAATAATAATACTATTAGTGCTCCGGAATCGGGGATTGTTATCGGTGATAATCAGAATACCAGGACGCTTAGAGATGCTGTCATAATTGGTTCTATGACTCCCGATGAAAAGGCTGGCGCTGACTACACTCAGTTTGCTGAAAAATCGGTTATCGTCGGCTATCATGCACAAGGGATTAACTATGGAATAGCCGTTGGATACGGGGCTAAAGCTTTAGGGAAGGAGACCACGGTTACCGGACATAACTCTGTTAGCGATAAGAATACAGATTATTCCTCGATTTATGGTATAAACAACAAAATTGGTTCTGGGGATGATATATCTATGGCGAATGGCATTGTTGGGACATTCAATAAAGTTGATTCGTCATCAAACTCCATGGTTTTTGGTTCCGGCAACCGAGTTACCAATGCTGTCGGTGACATGACTGTTGGAATGGGAGCAAAACCCAGTGATATAAATATGTATGTGCTTGTAGGTCATAGTGGATATGGATATGGTTACACAGATTATGTTTCCGAGCTGATGGGGGAATATGCTTCTGTTAATGGCGGATCTGTTTTTGCTGTTGGGAACAGCAATATATCGGATTATGCAAGGGATTCATCTGTAATTGGTACGGCCAATATTTTAAATGGTACAGCGACGGCGGCCAGTGCTTATAATACGATTGCCGGATATCGGAATTCAGGAACTAATGTGAGCAATGTATCCGTGATTGGTACTGGGAATAAATTGAGCAGTGAAACGACAGATGTCGTAATCGGCGATTATCATGAATTGTCCGGTGGAAGTAATAACGTTATTCTCGGCTCTATGGCAGTTAAGGAAGAAACGGTAACTAGAACCTATACGCCGAAATTGAAGGACCCTGACACCGGTGTCGAGTACGAAGATGATCCCATTACTTATACTTTTACAGTAAAAACTCCGGTAAAAGCACATACAGAAAATATCAGCAATGCCGTTATGCTCGGCTATAATACAGACGTAACCAAAAGCGGCGGTGTAGCCTTAGGTGCTGAAGCGGTCGCCAGTACGGCAGCCGGTGAAGCCGGTTATGATCCGGTTACGAAGGAAAATTCAACAGATACATCGGCTGCTTGGAAATCGACCTTAGCGGCTGTATCTGTTGGCGACAGTACCGATAGTGCGAATATAAAAACTCGTCAGATTACCAATGTCGCTGCTGGTACGGAAGATACGGATGCCGTCAACGTCGCTCAGTTGAAGAAAGTTCAGACACAGCTTGATGCTAATTCCGTTCACTACTTCTCTACCAAGAGCGCTCAAACCGGCTCTGGCACGAACTACTTAAACGACGGAGCTGCCGGTACGGACAGCATCGTTATCGGGATTAACTCATCGTCAAAAGGCAACAATAGTACTGTTTTAGGCAATAATGTCAGTGTCGTAGGAGATAAAAATGAATTTAACAGCAGCATCGTCGTCGGACAAAATATTGACGTTGACGGTACGCATAACGCCGTTTTTGCTACGGATTACGAAAATGGTGATCATAGAGTGACCAAGGTATTCGGTGAGCAGAATACGGTTCTCGGTGTCGGCAACTTAGTCGGCTATACGGCAGTTCAAAACGGTAATGAATGGACGTATACCAAGAATGATTATGGCTCCGACCAGAACGTTGCCGTCGGTTTATTGAATACCGTAAGTGGCGGCAGTATTGCTGTTGGTACCAGTTCGGAAGTAGAGACGTTAGGCACGTCCTTTGGTCATGCCAATAAGATTCAAGGCAGTATGATGGAAGGCGGTCAATTGCGCATTGCTTTAGGTAACTATTTGACGGTAAAAGGCGAAATGGGCTTAGCGGTGGGTAACTCTGCTAAGGTTGATGGCGATTGGGCCATTGCGATTGGCAATAATAGTCGTGATGAAACAACGACAACGGCTCAAGGTGCATATGCAATTGCGCTTGGTACTAATGCGAAAGCTATGAATACTTCGGCACTGGCATTGGGAACCAGCAGTGCGGTAAGCGGATTTTATGCTACTGCCTTAGGTACTGCAGCTAAAGCCACAGTTACCCAAGGGGTTGCTTTAGGTTCCTTTAGTACGGCGGATAGAGCCGGCGGTATTTTGGGCTATGATCCGTTGACTAAAAAAGAATCCACCAGCAACACGGCTGCTTGGAAATCCGTTCTCGGTGCCGTATCTGTCGGTGGACAAGTTAATTATAGTGATGGAACTACCGGACAAGCGACTCGCCAGATTACCAATGTTGCTGCCGGCTCTGCCGATACGGATGCCGTCAACGTGGCCCAGCTTAAACAAGTTCAGCAGTCTGTTTCCGATGCTGTGAAGGAAGGTAAGACAATCATTGAAGCCGGCGACAATGTGACCGTTGAAAAAGGTTCTACGGACAACAGTTACAAGATTTCTGCAAAGGATACGACCCTTAAGGATTCCGACAGCGCTCTCAGCCTCGACGGCAATAAGTTGAAACTGGAAATTGAAGACACAGCCGGCAATAAGGTCTCCGGCAGTGTCGAATTAGATCAAATCGGCTCGGCTATTGATACCAAGAACACCATTGCCAAAGCCGAAGGCGGCCATATCGACTTTACGACCAAGGCCAATGAATACGGCGGAACGGAATACTCCCTCAGCGTCGTGACGGACGGCAAGGTCGAAGCGGGCAATACGGGTATCGTCACCGGTGATACGGTGTATAATGAAACGCGGGTTGCCAAAGACGGGGAATACGTCAAACAGGTAAATTCCGCCGGTGAAAACTTATCGATCTTAGACAGCCAGGTTAAGACCAACGCGGAATCGATCACCGATCTTTCCAGTAACGTGACCAATTTGAACAGCCGTGTCAGCAGCCTCGATACGCGCATCAATCGCGTCGGTGCCGGTGCGGCAGCCTTAGCGGCCCTTCATCCCCAGGACTATGATCCCAGCGCGAAGTGGGACTTTGCGGCTGGCTACGGCAATTACAAATCGGCCAATGCCGTCGCTATCGGTGCCTTTTATCGGCCGACGAACGACGTTCTCTTCTCCATCGGGACCAGCATGGGCGGCGGGGAAAACATGTTCAATGCCGGCGTCAGCTTCAAATTCGGCAGCAGCAACGAATATTCAAACTACTCCAAAGCTTCTTTAGCGGAAGTCGTATCGGAACAGTCGAAACAACTGGAAGCACAGCATTCGACGATTGAAGCCCTGCAGTCCAAAGTTGAAAAACAGGAACAGGAAAATCAGGAATTACGGGCTCAAGTTCAAGAAATCATGCGCCAATTATCGGCACAGCGATAAAAGAATAGACAGCTTACTTCGAGAGAGCGCCGGCAGCTTGCCGGTGCTCTTTCTTTTTTATGGTATGCATTTTTTATCTTCATGGCAGCCGTCCGTAGTTTGAGGTGGCGTTCTAATCCATATTGCCATAAACGCGTAGACGGATTTGGAGGACTGCTTATAGTACGGATAAAATGACTCAAATAATTAATTGTACTGACAAATAACAATAAGCTTTACTATTATATGAAAATCATATATACTTATAACATAAAGTGAAAATGATAACATAGTCGTAAAAATGTTTTTACAATAAAGGGCTATGGTGTTATTTAGAACTAAATATTCCGGGCTGAGGTCCAAGACATCATGGGCCGATTATGGGCGAAGCGATAGCAATACACTGTTAACCTCGAAAGGGCATTAGCGGCTTGCTGATGCTCTTTCGTTGTTTATAAGGGAGACATTCCCTAAATTATATGTTGAGGTGATTCTATGGTAATTACGAAGAAAAAATTAGTAATGGCGGCTTTAACGGCCGGTATGACAGCTGCGTCAATCTGTCCGGCTTTTGCCGCTGACGATAATCAGAACGAGGCTGTCAAAAATCAGTTTGCCTTTGCCCAACAGGCACTGAAGGAAATTCAGGAAAACTCTCAGTTAGTGCAGGATTTGCGGGCTCAGTTGGATCAGAATATTGCAGCGATGGACAATGACGATCCATATTCTGATTTTCCGGGTGTTGCCTGGGAGTCTTATGAGAATACCGGGGACTATGATGGGGCCTTGTTCCAAGGCGTACTCTACACCTTAGAGGAAAACGAGCTTTCCAATGCAAGTTATTGGGGTAGTGGCTATCCGGGAAGCGGAAATTCTTATATCAGTACCGGCTATGCCACGTCGGGCGATTCCTTTGTCTATGGACGAGCCATCATTAATGGGGACGTTATAACCAATGGCGACTTTTCGATTAACGGCAAACTGTCTGTCGGAGGCAAAACGTATATTGACGATACCGGAATCCATGCCAATAATCAGCGCATTACCGATGTTGCCGACGGGATTGCCGATACGGATGCCGTCAACGTAGGCCAACTGAAAAAGGTAGATGCCAAGGTAGACAGCAATACGGAAGCCATTACCAATCTTTCCGGCAGCGTGACCGATTTGAACGGCCGCGTCAGCAGCCTCTATACGCGCATCAACCGCGTCGGTGCCGGTGCGGCAGCCTTAGCGGCCCTTCATCCCCAGGACTATGATCCCAGCGCGAAGTGGGACTTTGCAGCCGGCTACGGCAATTACAAATCGGCCAATGCCGTTGCCATCGGCGCCTTCTATCGGCCGACGAACGACGTTCTCTTCTCCATCGGAACCAGCATGGGCGGCGGGGAAAACATGTTCAATGCCGGTGTCAGCTTCAAGTTCGGCCAGGCCAACCCTTATGCCGGTTATTCGAAAGACGCTTTGGTCGGAGTCATTTCCAAGCAGCAGCAAGAAATTGATACGGTGAAGGCTGACAATGCTGCTATCAAAGCTGATTATCAGGCTTTAAAGGCTGATAACGAAGCCAAGGATAAACGCATCGATGCCCTTGAAAAACAGATGCAGGACATCATGAACCGCTTGAATAAGTAACCTTCGAAGGAATATAACGGAAGAACCTTCTTTATCGAATGACTGATAAAGGAGGTTCTTTTTATAGGAGACTCCATTTAGCTTTTGACGATAGCATCGCCTTTTCAAGATGTCTTTCGGCGTCTTCTGAAGCTTAGGTAAAATTAAAAAAATAGCATGAATTTTTTTTTATATTCATTCAAAAAGAAAAGAAGCAGGAATTTCTCAATGACAGGAAATCCGATGCGTGCAGGAGATTTTATGAGGCCTTAAAAAAAGCAGAGAAAAACAAATTGACCTAATAATTAGAGAAAATGATAACAATTAGAATTATAAAACCATAGAATGTATATATAATTAGATTAAATTTATAATATAGAGTATAAGTGTCTACATATCGAAAAAGGACGTTTGAAAACAGAAAAAAATGGGTATATACTCGTGACTGACAACAAAATGCGATGATTATGGTATATATGTAAATAATATCATAATAATTATGGCATCACTCGAAATTGACTATATGTTAAGGGGGGCTTTCTCATGAACAAGATTTATCGGGTAATTTGGAGTCGAGCAAAAAATTGCTATGTCGTCGTATCGGAAATCGCCAACAGTCGGGCTAAGAGCCGCGGCTGTCGTGCCGTGAAAAGAACGGCTATGGCTGCCTTGATTTTGGCCGGCCTTTGTTTACAGGGGGGGAACGTTAGTGTCTATGCGGCGGATCCGCTCGTCATTAACAATTCATCTGGAACGGCCAATACGGTGTCAAAGGCAGATAACTCTACGGTCATTGGCGATGGAAATACCGTTGCCAACAGTAAGAGTCAAGTCGTTATTGGCGATAAAAATAGTGTAACCGATAGAAACAAGGGGACTGAATCAAAAAATCAAGACAAACGAACGGATAATGTAATGGATATACTTATCGGAAAGGGAAACGTTCTTAATGGTAATGATACCTATATGAATAACAGCGGCAGTCTGACTGTAATCGGGAATCATAATAACCTAGCGAATCCGGGAAGCAATATTTTAATTGGAAATTATCAAAGGGGCGGCGATTTAAGCGAAAGTGTTATTATCGGATCGATGTCAGCTGATGAGCAGGAGACAGCGGTACAGCGCTCTAAGAGTGTTGTTGTCGGATACCATGCACAAAGCGGTACGGATCGTCAAAATGTGGGCTTAACAGTGGCTGTCGGCTATAGTGCAAAGGCATTAGGTATGGAAGAAAACGTTGTCGGACACAACTCCTTTAGCAGTGAAGATTCTTATTGGTCCAATATTTATGGGGCTGATAATAATATTTCTACACCGAATCGTTCGGGTCAGGCTATGGCCAATAGTATTGTTGGGCTTCTGAATAAAGTTGAAGAATCTAATACATCGATGATCGTTGGTTCCGGCAATAGGATTACAAATGCCATCGGAGATCCGACTTCCGGTTTAAATTCCACTCAATTAGGCTTTGCCCAGCGCGCCTTTGATATATTAGGTTATAACAGTCAACATGAAAATGGGTATATGGACTATGCATCTCAATTAATGGGTGATTGGGCGACGGAAAACGGCGGTTCCGTTTTTGCCGTAGGGAACGGCAATGTCTCTGATTATGCACGGCTTTCGCAAGTTTTAGGCTCCGCAAATAGCTTGAATGGTACAGCATCAGCTGTCAGTACTTACAATACAGTCGCCGGATATCAAAATACGGGGAATAACATCAATCATACGGCTGTTATCGGCAACGGGAATGTGGTGACCAAGGAAGATTCTTCGGTTGTCATTGGCGATTACCATGAGTTGTCAGGGGGCAGTAATAATGTCATTCTCGGTTCCATGGCTACGGAAGATAAAACGATTACCAAAACCTATACTCCTTATCGTAAACCGATGAATCAGCCTGAGTGGACCGGCGATACGAAGACTTATGAATTGACCGTAAAATCTCCGCTAAAAACGCATAAGGCTGACCTTACAAACGCCGTCATGATCGGCTACAATACGGACGTTACGGAAAATGGTGGCGTAGCCTTAGGGGCTCAATCGACGGCAAGTACAGCAGCCGGTGCCGTAGGTTATGATCCCAAAGGTATGGACAGAACGGGAGATACGACGGGGACTTGGAAATCGACCTTAGCCGCTGTTTCTGTCGGCGACGCTGCCCATAATCTCACGCGTCAAATTACCGGGGTTGCGGCCGGTACGGAAGCCACCGATGCCGTTAACGTAGCCCAACTGCAGGAAGCCGTTGCCGCTTCGGGATCGAGTTCTGGTTTAGAAGAAAACTCAAACGCCTTGTCCTTCAAAGACAATACCTTATCCTTGTCGATTAAAGATAAGGCCGGAACAGAAGTCACGGGCAGTGTTAATTTATCTACCATAGCTTCGGCAATCGACACGAGAAATACCTTGGCCAACGCCGACGGCGACAGCACGATCACCATCGACAGCACGGAAAAGAATGATATCGGCGGAACGAATTACAAGATTAAAGTCAATACCGACGGCAAGGTGGAAGCGGGCAACACGGGCATCGTCACCGGCGGTACCGTATACAATGAAACACGGGTCTCTGAAAACGGCACGTATGTGAAGAAATCGAAATCGGCCGGGGACAACTTGACGGCCTTAGACAGCCAGGTAGCTTCGAATACGACGCAGATCACGACCAATACGGCCAATATTACCAATCTTTCGAATCAGGTAACGGATATTTCCGGCAGCGTGACTAACTTGAACAGCCGCGTCAGCAAGCTCGATACGCGCATCAACCGCGTCGGTGCCGGTGCCGCAGCCTTAGCGGCCCTTCATCCTCAGGACTATGATCCGACGGCGAAGTGGGACTTTGCAGCCGGCTATGGCAATTACAATTCGGCTAACGCCGTTGCCATCGGTGCCTTCTATCGGCCGACGAACGACGTTCTTTTCTCCATCGGAACCAGCATGGGCGGCGGGGAAAACATGTTCAACGCCGGTGTCAGCTTCAAATTCGGCAGCGGCAACGAATATTCAAACTACTCCAAAGCTTCTTTAGCCGCCGTCGTATCGGAACAGGCTTCGACCATTACCTCTCTCAATTCCCGCATGGAAAAACAGGAACAGGAAAATCAGGAATTACGGGCACAGGTTGAAAAACAGGCTCGGGAAAATGAAGCGCTGCGCACGCAGGTTCAGGAAATCGCCCGCCAGTTGTCTCAGAACAAGTAAGTCACGGGCGGCGTGACAAGGCCGACGGCCTTAGCGACATAGCTCTATGCTCAGATCATACAAAACGGGACTGTCCCGGGAAATGATTCCCCGGAGCAGTCCCGTTTTATCGTTTTCAGAAGGTTGTATGGGATTGGGCAAGTCCTTTCGGCCGAATGTTAGGCTTACAGGGCCATGCCTTTGGCGTAGTTTTCGTACAATTCTTTATAGTAGCCGCCCCGTGCCAAGAGTTCACTATGGGTGCCCTGCTCGACGATTTGGCCGTGGTTTACGACGAGGAGCAAGTCGGCGTCGCGAATGGTCGACAGGCGATGGGCAATGACGATGCCCGTCCGGCCTTTTAACAGCTGGCTCATGGCTTTTTGGACTTCTACTTCCGTCCGGGTGTCGACGTTGGCCGTCGCTTCATCGAGGACCAAGATGCCGGGATTGACTAAGAAGGCGCGGGCAATGGTCAGTAATTGACGCTGACCCTGGGACAGGTCGTCGGCACCGTTTTTTAACACCGTGTCGTAGCCGAGGGGCAGGGTACGGATGAAATGGTCGGCCATGGCCAGTTTGGCGACCTTTATGATTTCTTCGCGCGTGGCGTCCGGCTTGCCGTAGGCGATGTTTTCAGCAATGGTGCCCGTGAAAATCCACGTATCCTGCAGGACCATGCCGATTTGCCGGTGAAGGGTTTCACGGCGAAGGTCACGGATATCGGTGCCGTGAATGGTAATGGTGCCGCCGGATATCTCATAAAAGCGCATGAGGAGGTTGATGATCGTCGTTTTGCCGGCCCCTGTAGGGCCGACGATGGCGACGACGTGGCCCTTGGGGATGGCAAAACTCACATCTTCCATGAGGGGTTTGTCATCACTATAGCCGAAGGTGACGTGTTTGAATTCAATGGCGTTGTCCTTTGAGCCCGTCGCCGGTTGTTGCCGTGCTTCATCGCAAGACGGTTCTTGCTGAACTGTATTTTCAGCGGACAAGGTTTCCAAGGTGCCCGAATCGTCTTCCGTCGGATAGTCTAAAATCTCGTAGATGCGGCCTAAGGCGGCGTGGGTTTCTTGAAAGCGGGTCAATACGTAAGAGCTGCGGGAAATGGGGTCCGATACTTGGGTTACGTAGAGGAAGAAGGCCTGAATGTCACCGAGGGTAATCTGACCGCGGAGGACGAGGAGGCCGCCCTGGATGGCGACGAGGACGTAGCCGATCTGGTTGATGAAATTGACCAGGGGCATGATGAGCTGACCCATAAAGCCCGACTGCCGCTCGCGGGTAAAGAGGCGGGTGTTCAAGTCGTTCAGATGGTCCGTCGTGACGGTCTCCAGGCCGAAGGCTTGAACGATCTGTTTGCCGGAAATCAATTCCTCGATGCCGCCGTTGACGGCACCTAAGGCTTCCTGTTTGCGAAGGTAAATGGTGCGGGCCTTTTTGGCCGTAATGGTCAAGCCTAAAATACCGACGACGATGACGCTGAGGATGATGGCCGATAGTCGCGGACTGATCCAGATCATCATGGCTACGGCGCCGACGATGCCGATGAAGGACGAAATGAGGCCGGGAATGCCTTCGCGCAGGGTTTCGCCGACGGCATCCAGATCGCTGGTCAGACGGCTCAGCATATCGCCGCGGTTGTGCTGGTTGAAATAGGTCATGGGCAGGTGGTGGAGCTGGTGGCTTACGCGGCTGCGCAGGGCCAGTACCATGTGCTGGGACGCGCCGGCGATGATGAATTCGCTGACGTAGGTAAATACGGCGTGGCAGCTGTAAAAGGCGACGAGGAGCAGGACCGTGTTGGTCGTGCCGTCTAAAATGGCCGTGATTTCCTGTTGCTGCTCGATGCCGTGAACGATGGCATCGACGATGTTGCCCAAGAGGCGGGGCGCGATGATTTCAAAGCAGGCGGCCCACATCAGGGCTGCCGTGAGGACGACGAGACGCCACCACTGATCGCGGGAGTCACAGAGAAAGCGTTTGACGAGGTTCATAAGGCCACCTCCTGTGACGTCACGATCTGCTGATAAATGGGGCAGTGGGCCAATAATTCATCGTGCGTGCCGACGCCGATGGCTTGGCCCTGATTGATGACCAGAATTTTATCGGCCTTTTGGGCGGCACTGACTTTCTGCTCGATGGAGATGAAGGCCCGGCCTTTGCCTTGACGGCCTGTATCTGATGAGGCTGCCGTTTTTTCGGTGCCCTCCTTGATTTCCCGGGCTACGGCTTTTCTTACTTGCTGCTCGGTAATGCCGTCTAAGGCGGAAAAACTGTCGTCGAAGATTAATAGGCGGGGCTTCCGAACTAAGGCCCGTGCCATGGCCAGGCGCTGGCGCTGGCCGCCGGAGAGGTTGGTTCCGCCTTGGGAGAGCTCATGATCGTAGCCGTCGTCAAAACGGCTGATGAACTCATGGGCGCCGGCCAGTTTGGCAGCTTCTTCGAGCTCTTCAAAAGAGGCGGGAGCCGCCGCATCTTGGGGCTTGCCGAAGGCTAAGTTCATGGCAATGGAGCCCGTGAAGAGGTACGCTTTTTGCGGCACGTAGCCGATTTGAGCGCGAACGGATTCCATGGGCTGCTTGAAAATAGACTTCCCGTCAAAGAGGATGTCGCCGGACTCGATGGGATAAAGGCCTAACATGAGCTTGGCCAGGGTACTTTTCCCAGAGCCTATATCGCCCATGACGGCCAAGGTTTCCCCGGCTTCGAGGGTAAAGGAAATGTCTTTTAACGCCGCTTCTTCGGCGTCATCGTAACGGAAGGTGACGTGACGAAACTCTAAGAGCGGCGCGTGACGCTGCAAGTCGCTGCGGGCAGCATCTCGACGGGCCTGCGTATTTTGGCGGCCTTGGCCGAAGGCCGCGGACACCGTATTTTGACGGGTGACGGTAGTTTCGGCATGGCGTAGTAATTCCTGAATACGGCCATAGCAGATGAGGGCCTCGGGCACGTCGAGGAGGACGAAAACGGCCATGATGAGATTCATCAGAATGAGGGTGGCATATTCGATGATGGCCATGATGTCGCCGATCTGCAGTACGCCGGAGTCGATCTGATAGCCGCCTATCCAGAGGATGACGACGGTGCTCATGTTGAAGATGATGAGAATCGTAGGCAGGCCGATGGCATAGGTCCGGGCCAGCTTCGTTTCTTTGGCCGATAAATCGGAAAACATCTGAATTTCAGCGGTTTTCTCATCGTGACTGCGGTTAAAGGCCCGGATGACGGACATGCCGATGATGTGGTCGCGAACCAGATCGGTGAGCTTGTCCAACTGCTGCTGGACGGCCATGACGATGGGCAGGGCCTTTTTTTGAATGGAAATCATGAGGCCGACCATGAGAATCATCAGACTCAAGATGATGAGCCCCATTTCAAAACTTTTATAAAAGGTGAGTCCCAAGCCGACGAGGATCATGAGGGGCATGGGCAGAATCATGTTGATGCCTTCGGCGAGGACGGACTGGATTTTTTCGACGTCTCGCGTGGCCCGCATGAGCAGGGTACCCGTCCCGTATTTAGAAAAATCGGAGAGGGAAAAGTCCTGCAGGGCCAGTACCAGTTGTTGGCGCATGGTAAGGCTGACCCGGGAGGCGATGTGGGAGCTCAAATAGACGGCACCTAACGAGCCGGTTACGGTCACCAGAGACGCTGCCAGCATGGCGATGCTGAGGCGGCTGATGGCGTCGATATCGCCGTGTAGAACGCCTTCGTTGATGATGCTGGCCGTTAAAGTCGGCACCGTAAGGGCACTGATGACGTGAATCAACGAGAGCAGACAGGCGCTTAAAAATGCCCATTTTACAGGCCTTATATAAGTGGAGCTGAACTTCATAAGCATCCTCTCCTTTACATGTATTCTAGGGTTATTGTATCATATTTAGCGGCCCATCATCGACGGCAGGATAAAACTGTGTCATGCTGTTTGAATTGACTATAAAAATACATAATACTGGCCATAAAATGACTAACTTTACGATTATATAAAATAAATGTATACTTATATTGTAAGGTGAAAGCGAATGGTTACTGGATTAGAAAGGAGATTCTTTGATGAACAGGATTTATCGGGTTATTTGGAGTCGGGTAAAGAACTGCTACGTCGTCGTGTCGGAAATGGCTAACAGCCGCACGAAAAGCAATGGCAGTCGCATCGTGAAAAAGACGGCCTTGGCAGTCATGGTTTTAGCCGGATTGAGCCTGTCCGGAATGGGGCTGTCGTCTTATGCAGCGGACAACATCGTCGTAGACAGTGGTGCGGCGACGGGAACGACCAATACCGTAACTGATGATAAAACAGCTCGCGTCGTAGGGAGGGAAAACTCGGTGACCGGCAGTGAAGGTACGAATGTCATGGGCGATACCAATACGGTTGAAGACAGTAATAATGTCAATATTGTCGGCAATGACAATAAGGTAACAAAGAGCTATCCTTACGATGGCGGGACGAGATATGAAGCGAGCCTTGATACACGTATTTTTGGCAATAACAACGAAGTACGGGGCAGTCGGAAGCAAAATGTCATCGGCGATAATAACAAGATAATTGCTCGAGATGTCGGTACCGTTACCGACTATGGTCATCCGGAAGGCCGTGAACCTAATATTTCCGACTTAACCATTGGCCGCGGCAATGTGATTACCGGTAACGATACGTATCGCAATGAATGGGACGCCTTAACGGTTATTGGTAATAATAATAATATCAGAGGTACGGCTGCCGGGATTGTTATTGGTGATAACCGAAACAATACGGAGCTTACAGATTCTATTATTATCGGTTCTTTATCTCCGGATGAAAAGAACTCGGATGACAATAATATTCGGGCACGAAATATGGTTGTCATCGGCTATCATGCCTTTGGCAGCGATGGCAGTATGGCAATCGGGAGCAGAGTTAAGACCTTAGGGCCTGCAAGTGCAGCTGTGGGAATTCGTTCGACCGTTGAGGGAACCACTTATTATGCGACTCTCTATGGTATCGATAACAAAATCAGTACCGAAAGTGACACTGGACTTGGTGCATCGATAGCTCCGGGTGCTTTCGGCATGTTGAATAAGGTTGACTCATCCTTTAATTCCATGGTCTTTGGTACCGGTAACCGTGTGACCAATGCTTTCGGTAATATAAACGAAGGTATTGAAGGCGGTTTTTTGAGCGGCCGTATGGGCGAGCTGCTCTATCATGGCGGTGATGATATTGGGTATAAGGAGCATTTCTCTGAAATCATGGGGGACTATGCTACGCTTAACGGCGGCTCCGTCTTTGCCATGGGGAACGGCAACGTATCGGATTACGCAAGACGTTCCTCTATCTTTGGGACGGGAAACACTTTAAACGGCACCGAAGCTTCAGCCAGTGATTATAATCTGGTTACAGGCTATCAGAATAAAGCCACTAATGTGAATCATGTCTCTGTCATGGGGACCAGCAATAAGCTTAGCGATGCGGCGACGGATGTCGTCATCGGCGATTACCATACCTTATCGGGCGGTAAAAATAACGTCATTCTGGGAACGATGGGGACAACAGATGGCTATGAAGAACAGACCTATACTCCCCAGAGTTACGCTCATACGACAGGAGAGCTGCAGTGGACCGGAGATACGCTGCACTATGTGGTAAAGGTACAGAAACCGTTACGAGAACATACGGAAAATATCAGCAACGCCGTCATGGTCGGCTACAATACGGATGTACAAAAAGATGATGGCGTGGCGATCGGCAGCAACGCTGTATCTTCTGTCGATAAAGGGGCCTTTGGGTATAACCCGATTACGGGCAACGCCTTTGAAAATGAAGCGGCTATCGTGGCCTATACCGGTAAAGAAGACAGATTTGCCGAATTAAATAGCAGTATCCCTGATTTGGAATCGGCTCTTTCGACAGCAAAAGCTGATTATGAAACCAAGGTATCCGATTATTTGGCCAAGAATGCAGACTATGTGCAGGCCGTACATGCTTATAACAACATTGACCATGATTCGGATCGAGGTAAAAAAATTAAAGAGCAAATGGATGCCGCTAAGATTGCCAATGATGACGCCAGAGCGGCCATGGATACTTCCGAAACAGCCATGAACGATGCTAATAAAGCCTACACGGCGGCTGTGTCGGAAAAGACTCAGATTACATCGGCTTGGCAGTCTGGTGCGGCAGCTGTTTCCGTCGGTGACAGTGAAACGGGGTTAACTCGTCAAATTACCAACGTCGCAGCCGGCACCAATGACACCGATGCCGTCAACGTGGCTCAGCTCAAAGCAGCCGTCGACGCAGCCGGCACGGGCTTACAGGAAAGTAACGAAGCCTTAACGTTCAAAGACAATAAATTAGGCCTGTCCATTAAGAACTCGGAAGGGACCGAAATCATTTCGGGCAGCGTCAACTTATCGACCATTGCCGCTGCTGTCGACACGAGAAATACCATTGCCAATGCCGACGGTGACAACACGATTTCTATCGACAGCACGGGAAAGAATACTATTGGCGGAACGAATTATAAGATCAAAGTCAATACCGACGGCAAGGTAGCTTCGGGTAACACGGGCATCGTCACCGGCGGTACGGTATACAATGAAACACGGGTCGCTGAAGATGGCACGTATGTGAAGAAATCAAAATCGGCCGGCGATAACTTGACGGCCTTGGACAGCCAGGTAGCTTCGAATACGACGCAAATCACGACCAATACGGCCAATATTACCAATCTTTCGAATCAGGTAACTGATATTTCCGGCAGCGTGACTAACTTGAACAGCCGCGTCAGCAAGCTCGATACGCGCATCAACCGCGTCGGTGCCGGTGCCGCAGCCTTAGCGGCCCTTCATCCTCAGGACTATGATCCGACGGCGAAGTGGGACTTTGCAGCCGGCTATGGCAATTACAATTCGGCTAACGCCGTTGCCATCGGTGCCTTCTATCGGCCGACGAACGACGTCCTGTTCTCCATCGGAACCAGCCTCGGCGGCGGGGAAAACATGTTCAACGCCGGCGTCAGCTTCAAGTTTGGCCAGGGCAGTCCTTATGCCGGCTACTCGAAAGATGCTTTGGTCGGCGTCATTTCCGAGCAGCAGCAGGAAATCGATACCATGAAGGCGGAAAACGAAGCCAAGGACAGACGCATCGAAGCCCTTGAAAAACAGATGCAGGATATCATGAACCGTTTGAACGGATAAGTAACGGTTACGACAACTCTTAGAACATGACGAAAGAGCCGCTCCCCTGACATAATCTCCTTTATTGACGTAATGATAAAGGAGGCTATGCCGGGCGGGGCGGCTTTTTTGCTTGTATGAAAAAATTAAACGGGAAAGTCGGGATTATCGCGATAGATATGCAGGATGATGTCGACGAATTCTTGTACGTGTTTTCGCGACTCTCCTTTATGGGTATAGAGGGCGCAGGGAATATTTTTTTCCGTATCGAAAGGCGTCCAGGCAAAGGCGCCGCAGTGGTCGTTGAGAAATCCCGGGGCGATGCAGACGCCGGGGGGATGTGGCTGAAATTATAAAGACCTTAGATTGAGAAAGGAGAACCGTATGAGTAAAACTTTAGTCATCTATTATTCCCGCCGCGGTCAGAATTACGTCAATGGCAGTATTGAAAACCTGGTCAAGGGAAATACGGAAATCGCTGCCGAATATATTCAGCAGGCCGTTGGAGCCGATATCTTTGAAGTGAGGACCCGAAAGGCCTATGCCGAAGACTATACGAAGTGCACGGAAGAAGCCAAAGAGGAACTGCGAAACAAGGTGTTCCCGGAACTTACAGAGCAGCTCGAATCGGTTGACGCCTATGACAACATCGTCGTCGCCGGACCCTGCTGGTGGGGGACCTATCCCATGGCCGTCTTTACCCAGCTCAAAGCCCTTGATTTTCAGGGCAAGAAGGTATTTCCCCTCATGACCCATGAAGGGAGCGGCCTTGGCGGAAGTGCGGCAGCCCTTAAAAAATACTGCCCCGGTGCCGTCGTCGGTGAAGGCTTGGCCATTCACGGCGCCGAAACGGTCGCCTCTGAAGGGACGATCAAAGACTGGGCAAAACGCAACTTATAAGAGACATGTGATCATGAAACAGCGACCATCCGAAAAAGTACGGTAATGGCCGCTGTTTTTTGCGTCAAGCACCAAGGAATATACATCGAAAAGTCCTCCGCTTCTTAGGTAGAGGCTGAATAGGGGGTGACCAATTTGCGTAAGCCATTGAAGCCAGACCATGGTAATGACTAGACAAGGTGTATATTTAGTGCTACTGTAGAAAGAAAAAGTTCGATATTATGTGCAAGGAAGCGTGTGGTGAATAATAGTGTACTCAACGTATTTTGGTAAAGGAGATGATTCCATGAATCCTATTGACGTGTTATTAAATCATCGTACTATTCGTGAGTTTAAATCTAGCCCTGTGCCGCCGCAGCAATTGAGCCTATTATTGGATATAGCAAAAAGAACTGCTACCAGCATGGGGATGCAAAGTTTCAGTATTATCCGCATTGCTAATCCGGACCTGAAAGCGGCTATTGCAGAAGTTTGTAACCAGGAATATGTAGCACGGGTACCGGAGCTGTTTATTTTCATCGTCGATGCGTACCGCAACTCCCGTATCGCTCGCGAACGAGGGGTAGAAAGTGTTGTTGAACGCGATAGCGATCGTTTCTTCCAAGGCTGGACGGATGCCGCTATAGCCGCTCAAAATATGGTGGCCGCTGCTGAACTCGGTGGTTTCGGTACGGTTTATTTTGGCAGTATCTTAAATAATGCACCTAAGATGATTGAACTTCTGAAATTGCCGGAATTAACATTCCCGGTAGTGGGGGTCGGCATTGGGATACCGAATCAGGAACCGCAGTTAAAACCGCGTATGCCTCGTGAAGCCAATGTATTTGAGGACTCCTATCGGGTATTTGATTCTTATTTGGAATTGTTGAAAGATTACGATGCGGAAATGGAAGAGTATTACGATATGCGTGATACGAATCGACGTGTAGATTCCTTTACGAAACAGATTGCCGGTAAGAAGGCAATTCCGTTACGGCAAAAATTAATACAACAAGCAGAAGCACAAGGCTTTACATTTTACGATATCAAAGAATAAATACTTTTTGGTCCCGAGCGGTGACCGTCAAGGCGTTTTTTACGGCTGACTATTTGCGATAGCAAGTAGTCAGCCATTTTTGCTGTTTGATGCAAGGGGAACCATATGGCATTTTTTGATGTGGCTATAGTAGGCGCCGCAGCTTTTATGGAAAATATATTGGAACAGACAATGGCGCATGAACCAATCATTGTCGAGGATAGCGTATACAATATGGGTTTTACCGTACGGTAATGGCCGCTGTTTTTTTGTTGTCATCCCTTGGGATATACTGTATAATACGAAATTAACATCGATTGGTGCGTTTGATGATGTTGTTCTTCTGTATATTGGCAAGGGAGTTTTTGTAATGAGCTTTTTTCTGCAGGGCCTGACCTTGGGCTTAGCCTATGTGGCTCCCATTGGCATGCAAAATATGTTTATCATCAATTCGGCACTGAATAATACGCGGCGGCGGGCTTTTTTGACGGCCCTCATCGTCCTCTTTTTCGATATTACCTTATCCCTGGCCTGTTTCTTCGGCATCGGCCGATTGATGGAACTCTTTCCTACGGTAGAAATGTTCATCTTAGGTGCCGGCAGCTTGCTGGTCCTCTATATCGGCGTCGGCCTCATGCGGGCCAAGGCGGAGACGCAAGGCGAGTATCGTCCCATGACGATTCGCAAGACGATTTCTGAAGCGGGCATCGTCACTTGGATCAACCCCCAGGCCATCCTCGACGGGACGATGCTCCTCGGCTCCTTTCAGGTTACCTTGAGCGCATCTCAGCAGACGCCCTTTCTCAGCGGCGTCCTCTTCGCTTCGTGCGTATGGTTTATCTTCTTGAGCGGCCTCGTTTCTTTGTTCCGCAGCCGCTTCAGTCCGCGCATCCTGCGGGCTATCAACATCGTCTGCGGCGGCGTCATCTGTTTTTACGGCTTGAAGCTGCTCTTTGACTTCGTCCAGCGTGTGATCTGACGGCTTTATGTTGATCGAGTCAGGGCCAAGGGAAGGTGTCAGCGGAAGCGGGCCTTCGGTGAGGTTCCATAATATTCTTTAAAAGCTTTGTAGAAATTGCTGTTATTGCTGTAACCCAGCATGGCAGCAATTTTTTCGATGGAGAGATCCGTCGATTGTAAGAGAATGGCCGCCTTTTTCATGCGAATGGACAGGAGAATCTCTGAGAAGGTGCGGCCTTCTTTTTCGGACAAGAGGCGGGAGAGGTAGACCGGATGGTAGCCGAAGCGGGCCGCCGTGCTCTTGAGGGTTGCCGTGTCGGAATGGTATTCGATGTAGGTCATGATTTCTTCTGTGACCGATGGTTTTCGGGCCGGCTTGTTTTGAACTCGGACGGCTTCGGACATGTACAGGGCCATGGAGAGGAAGAGGGCTTTCAAGATGGATTGGCTCTGATCCGTGCGCCGGGCGTATTCCAGCACCATCAAGTCCAGGATGGGCCAGATCGGTGAATCGGCTCCCGGCGTAAAGCGGATGATGCCGTCGGCGTAGCGGTTGACAGCGGGCTCTAAAAAGAAGTGGAGCAGGTCCGTATCGGCGCCGAGGACGGAAAGGTATTCCCGAAGGAAGGTTTCCTTCTTGATGAGGATGCCGACGATGACGATGGTTTCGTCGCCGTCTTTTTTTAGGGCGTAGCCGCTGTAAGGCTGGCCGATATAGCAGTCGCCTTCTTTCATGGAAATCCTATTTTGGCTGGAAGCACTGAGGGCTTCGTAATTTCCGCGGTAGGCGAAGTTTACGAAGAAAAAGTCCTGGCGGTGGAAACGCTCGTCGATATGGCTGCCCGTAAAGGCGCAGAGCATGATTTCATCGGCCGCATCGCCGAGCCACTGGGAGATGAGCTCCGTTTTGCCCGACGACGGGTCGGGGCGAAAGTCCCAGTTGAGAAGGGGAAATTCCGTCCCCAGCACGGTCAGAGCCTGTTCCAACTGTTCTTTTCTGTCGTTCAAGAAAATCACCTGCTGTCAAAAAAATAAAGGGTCTGTCAGTTGCTGCAGCCTCCTTCAGGTTAATATATGCCACTATATAAGTTATCATATGGCGCTGTTTCTGGATGCCAAACAGGGTACACTGATAACAACAGCGGCGGGGTCACGAAATCCCGATCGCAAGGGTATCTATTGACTGAGGAGGTTTTTTTGATGTATAACTTTAACTTTTATATGCCGACGAAGGTTTTGTTCGGCCCCGGTCGGCTTCAGGATTTGCATAATGAACAGCTTCCGGGCAAGAAAGCCCTGATCGTCACGTCGAACGGCTCGTCGGCCAAGCGTTTCGGTTATTTGGCAGCCGTAGAAAAAGAATTGGACTTGGCCGGCATCGGCTATGAAGTCTTCGACCAGGTGCGTCCCAATCCGACGGATTACAACGTCATGGACGGAGCCAAGATGGCCCGGGACACGGGCTGTGACTTCGTCGTCGCCCTCGGCGGCGGCTCGGTCATGGACTGCGCCAAGTGCATCGCCTTGATGATGACCAACGACGGCGATATTTGGGATTACAGCCTTTCTGAAAAAGGAGGCAAGAAACAGCCGGCTAAGGCTGCAGCCCCGACGGTCGCCATTACGACGTCGGCCGGAACAGGTAGTGAAGTCGACATGGCGTCGGTCATCAGTAAAGACGACGTCCAGGAAAAGACGGGCATCTTCTTCCCGTCCATGTTCCCGGTCCTGGCCGTCGTCGACGCCAATCTGATGATGAGTGTGCCGCCGAAGTTTACGGCCTATCAGGGGATGGATGCCTTTTTCCATGCCGCCGAATCGATGATCTGCAAGAACGAACATCCCATGGGGGAAATGTTCGCCTTGAAAGCCATTGAACTCATCGCTAAATACCTGCCCCGGGCCTACCGTGACGGCAGCGACAAGGAAGCGCGGGCCTACATGGCCTTGGCCAACACCTTGGCCGGCTACTACATGCTCTGCACGTCGGAACACACGATGGAACACGTCATGGGTTCCTATCATGAAGACCTCGTTCATGGCGCCGGGCTGATTATGCTTTCCCATGCCTACTACGATTTCTTTGCCGAACGGAAGGCTGCCGAAGAACCGATGATCAAGATGGCTAAAGCCATGGGCGTCGCCAATCCGACGTCGGGGAAGGATTTCATCAAGGCCTTGGATGAACTGATCGCTTCCGTAGACTGCCAGGACCTTCGCATGAGCGATGTGGGCATTACGCGGGAAGAACTGAAGACCTATCCGAAACGGGTCTACGCCGTCCTCGGCGGCGACATTACGGCCAATCCGCTGCCTTTGTCGGAAGCCGATTATCTTGAAATTTACGAAAAAGCGTATAAATAAGGGGGACCTATGAAAGCGATTGAAGACATGACGGAATGCGAAAAACTCGATGCCGGTCTGGCCTATAACTTTTGGGATAAGGGCGTCAACGATCGGAAACTGAAGGCCATCGCCGAAGTCCAGAAGCTCAGTGCCATCGATTCGGGCGATGAAGAGGCCATCGAAGCCTGCCTGCGCCGTCTCTTCGGGTCCTGCGGCAGCCATCCCTGGACGGCGCCGGGCTTTCGCTGTGACAGCGGCAGCAACATCCATGTAGGCGACAACTTTTTGGCCAACTTCAACGTCACCATCTTGGACATCGGCCCGGTCCATATCGGCGACCACGTCATGATCGGCCCGGGGACGCTGATTACGACGGTCAACCATCCCTTGTCGCCGCGGGGACGGCGGCAGCATTTGGGGATTATGAAGCCCGTCACCATCGGAAACGACGTCTGGGTCGGCGGCAATGTGACCATCCTGCCCGGCGTGACCATCGGCAATAACGTCGTCGTAGCAGCCGGTGCCGTCGTCACCAAGGACGTTCCCGATAACTGCGTCGTCGGCGGCGTGCCGGCAAAAGTGATTCAAACGATCGAAAATGATATATAAGCCTTAGCGTAAGCGTCTTCTGTGGCTGTCGTCACGGAAGGCGTTTTTTGGCTGTCCGGAAACGGTTAAGGCGTCGTCATTTCCCGGTGGCGGCGGTGTTCTTCGCCCCAGCGGTAGAGTCCGTCGAGGGGCTCGATTAATTTCTTTCCCTCATCGGAGAGTTCATACGTCACCGACGGCGGGACGGTTCCCTTCGACTTGCGGATGATGAGGCCGTCCGCTTCGAGCTCTTTTAAGTTGCGGGCTAGGACCGTATTGGTCACACCGCCTAAATGGCGCTTCAGCTCGTTGTAGTGGAGAATGCCGTAATGGGTAAGATGCCAGAGAATGGGAATCTTCCACTTGGCGCCGATGAGATTCATGGCGTAGAGAATGGCGCATTGGCCGTCATAAGGGTTTTCGTAGTCCTTCTTTTTTTGAGTCATAAGCCTGTCCTTTCAGGTACCAAAAATGTGCGTACTTGTCATTATATTACTTCATGGTTATAATACATCATACGATGAGAATGGGCAAGCATCTCTTGCCGGTAAGAAGTAAGGGCAGGGGACAAAGGATGCCTGCCTGATTTGGTGCCGGATATGAGGCACTCGATTTTTGAATCATAAGATTTATCATACAGGAGGAAGCCATCATGCATTTTACCAGTGGAATAAACCGGCCGCCCTATGAAGGCGATTCTGCCTTCCTTCAGCTGACGAGCGGCTGTTCTCATAACGGCTGTTATTTTTGCAGTTACTATAAGACCGATCGATTCAAGCGGTCGCCCATGGAAGAAATCGAAGCCGATATCAAGGAAATCCCCAAGTATTTTGGCGCACCGAAGCGGATTTTCCTTCAGTCGGCCGATGCTTTTTCTGCCGATTACGACGTCTTGATGAAGACGGCAGAACTCCTTCACCGCTATGTGCCGTCAGTGGAAACGATTGGCGGCTACGCCCGCATCGATAACTTCGTCGACAAGACGGAAGAACAGCTTCGCAACATGAAAGACGCCGGCTTTGCCGATCCCTATATCGGCGTCGAATCAGGGGACGATCACTTGTTGAAATTCATGCACAAGGGCTACGATCGGGCGACGGCAAGGGAGCAATTGGAAAAATTGGATAGCGCCGGCCTCTCTTATGTCGTCAATTGGATAAACGGCCTGGGCGGCAAGGGCTATGGCCTTACGCATGCCCTTCAGACGGCGTCCCTCTACGACGGCCTCCATCCGTCCATGATCGACATTTCGTCGCTGGTCCTGATCCCCAAGACAGGGCTGTGGAATTTGGCCCGTGCCGGGAAATATGAAGAAGCCGGCGAAGTCGAGCGGCTGCAGGAAATGCAGGAATTCTTGAAAGCCCTGACCAACGACACGATTTTCCAGTCCAGCCATATTTCCGTGCCCTTCCATGTGCGGACGGAGATTCCGGCCCATAAACAGGAGCTCATCGACGGGATTCAAGATATTATTGATAATCAGGGAGAAGCGGCCCTGCGCCGTTTCCGGACGGAGTATGCCTCCCAAGGCTACCGCGCTCCCGGTGAATATTGATAGGAGGAGAAGAAGATGGAATATAACGGAACTGTCTATCGGCCGCCTATTGAGGCCAATACCTTTTTGATTCCCCTGACGGAAGGGTGCAGTCATAACAGCTGTCATTTTTGCAGCATGTACAAGGACGTCCCCTTTCGCATGTGGCCGACGGCCGACGTCGAAGCCTATGTGAAAGGTGCCAAAGAACGTTACGGCTGGCAGATAGAAGACTTGGAACGGGTCTATCTCATCGGCGCCGATCCCTTCGTCCTGTCGGCAAAGAATTTGATCGAGCGCATCGACGTCATCAAAAAATATCTTCCCAAGGTCAAGGTCGTTACCATGTATGCCCGCATCGAAAATATCGCCCATAAGAGCGATGACGATTTGAAGGCCTTGAAGGCAGCCGGCGTCAATGACCTCTACATCGGCATCGAAAGCGGTTTGACGGATATTCTCGAATACCTCAATAAAGGCTATACCATCGAAGAAATCCGGGAGCAGTGTCTGCGCCTCAACGCCGTCGGCATCCGCCACTCTGATTTGTTGATGCTGGGCACTGGCGGCAGCGGTCGGGGACAGGAAAACGCCTTGGCTATGGCCAAACTTGAAAACGAAATCAAGCCGACGCAGATTTTAGTCAACACCATGTCGGCCTTTGCCGGAACCAAACTCGACGACGACATAAAAAAGGGGATCTTCATCCCGGCAGAAGAACGAGAAAATCTTGAAGAAGAAAAGACCTTCCTGGAACACCTGGAACTCCCCGATACCTACTTCTGGGCCCTCCATCCCTTAGATTCCGTCCGCATCGACGGCGTTTTGAAAAAGGATAAACAGAAGATGATTGCCATTTTGGAAGACGCTATAACAAATGCCAGCCACGAACAGATTCAGAGAACGGCAAGACGGGGGACCTTGTAAGGTTTAGGAGGCAGTCTGATTTTTGACAGAAAGTTCATATAGAAGAATGAAAAAATCGGTACGCGACGAATTGTCGGTACCGATTTTTTTATACGAGCGTTTATCCCATTGAGCCGGTCAGGCCTGTAAAAAATAATTTTATAATTGGGACATTACCATTTTATCGGAACGCAGGGCATGATTTTTTGGCGATTTTATTATAGTATACGGCTGAATATTGGTTGCATAAAGCAAAGGGGGTCTATATTATTTCAATAAAGGAAACCTTAGGAGGATAACGTGATGTTTCAGTTGTTGTTATTGATTATTTATCTGGCTTTTATCAGTTTGGGCCTTCCTGACTCCCTGTTAGGAGCTGCGTGGCCGTCCATATATCAGGAATTGGCCGTTCCTGTTTCTTATGCAGGCGGAATTTCTATGATTATCGCAGTAGGCACCATTATTTCAAGCTTACAAAGTGACCGGATCAATAAAAAATGGGGTACGGGAAAGGTGACCGCCTTCAGTGTTCTCATGACCGCGGTCGCTTTATTTGGTTTTTCTATAAGTCATTCTTATTTGGCGTTGTGTTTATGGGCTATTCCTTACGGGCTTGGAGCCGGAAGTGTCGATGCAGCGCTCAATAATTATGTTGCCCTTCATTATACCAGCCGGCATATGAGCTGGCTTCATTGTATGTGGGGTGTCGGCGCATCTCTGGGCCCTTATATCATGGGATATGTCTTGACGAACGGCAGTTCATGGGATATGGGGTATCGTTACATTGCGCTTATGCAATTTGTTTTAACGGCTGTTCTGCTGTTCAGTCTGCCGCTGTGGAAGCATAAAACTTCGGCAGATGTCAAAGATGATCCAGAGAAACGAGAACCTCTTCCGTTGAAAAAAATCATCGGCATTCCAGGTGCAAAAGAGGTCATGGTTACCTTTTTTTGTTACTGTGCTACAGAACAAACGACGGGCTTGTGGGCCAGCAGTTATCTTATGTTGAATCGTGGACTCTCCGAGGATACAGCGGCCAGTTTTGCCAGCTTATTTTTTGTGGGAATTACCATCGGACGAGCGCTGGGAGGATTTTTAACGCTGAAACTAAATGACACGCAGATGATACGATTGGGCCAAGCGCTCATAGCGGTAGGTGCGTTCTCCCTGTTCCTTCCCTTTGGAGAAAGGGGCGCTTTGACCGGACTGATTTTGATTGGTTTAGGTTGTGCCCCCATTTATCCGTCTATTATCCATTCCACGCCGGATCGTTTTGGAGCCGATAAATCCCAGGCGATTATTGGCGTACAAATGGCGTCTGCCTATGTTGGTACCTGTCTGATGCCGCCTGTTTTTGGCGTAATTGCTAATCACATCAATGTGTCACTCTTGCCAATTTACTTATTGTTTATTTTGGTAATCATGGTACTGATGCACGAAAAGCTTTTGAAAGCAACCTCAAAAGGGACAATATAGAGACGTCATTCTAAAATGCGTATCGAGACTGAGTAAAGCTTGAAAAAAAGTGAGCGTAAAGTCCTGAAAGATGATAGAAAAGATGATAGAATAGAAATATATGATATGCAGTATGGACATTACACCGCCGCAGTGAAAATCGGTGTGTATACGATAGACATTGATCGAGGAAAGGAGGGCCGACGATGGGCATGTATTTGAATCCCGGGGCAGGGCTGTTTCGCATGGCTTTGAATTCGGAAATCTATGTCGATAAATCAGATATGATCGCTGTCCTGAACCGTATGGTCAATACAGAACAACGCTTCGTCTGTGTCAGTCGGCCGCGGCGTTTTGGTAAGTCTCTGACGGCTAATATGTTGGCGGCTTATTATGGCGTTTCGGAGGACGGCAGTTCTTTATTTAAGGGCTTACAAATCGGTCGACAACGTGACGGCTTGAAAGAGTGCGGTCGCTATGATGTCATAAAAGTCAATGTACAAGAATTTTTGAGTGTCGGCCTGTCCATGGAGACTATGTTGGAGCGGCTGCAGCTTCGCGTTATCCGGGAAATCTGCCGGGCTTACCCCGATGTTGATTATTTTGACGACACCCATTTGGCCGATACCTTAGGCGACGTCTTTGCCGGTACGAGACGACAGTTTGTCATTATTTTTGACGAATGGGACTGCATTTTCCGGGAACATCCCCACGATGAAGGGGCACAGCGGCTGTATCTCGATTTTTTGCGCAACCTGTTAAAGGATAAAGAGTACGTGGCCTTGGCTTATATGACAGGGATTTTGCCGATTAAGAAGTACGGGACGCATTCGGCCCTCAATATGTTCACGGAATTTTCCATGGAGCATCCCGATCAGATGGCACAGTTCGTCGGCTTTACGGAAGCGGAAACAAGGAATCTCTGCTTGCATTACGGCATGGATTTTGAAGAATGCCGGGCTTGGTACGACGGCTATGCCTTCCCGAATTGTCCCCATGTGTACAGTCCGAAAAGCGTCGTCGACGCTATGATCAAGGGCCGTTTCGGCAGCTATTGGAACAAGACCGAGACCTATGAAGCTCTGCAGGGGTATATTGACTTGAATGAAGACGGCCTTCGCGATGCTGTCGTCAAGATGATGGGTGGCGGCCGTCAAAAAATTAATACCGGGACCTTTCAAAATGATATGACGACCTTTACTTCGGCCGATGACGTCATGACCCTCCTCGTTCATCTCGGCTACCTCGGCTATGATGGCGAGGGGGAAGAGGTGTTCATCCCCAATAATGAAGTCTTGCAGGAATACGTCAATGCCACGAAGCAGGGCGATGACTGGCAATTGGTCAGTCAGGCCGTCAGAGCATCAGATGCGCTTCTCCAAGCTGTCTTTGACGGCAGGGCCGATGACGTGGCCTCCGGCGTGGCGGCAGCTCATGTGGAAACGAGTCAGATTCAGTACAACGATGAAAATGCCCTCAGCTACACGTTGTCTCTTGCCTTTTACAGTGCCAGAAGGTATTACAATATCATTCGTGAAATGCCTGCCGGAAAGGGTTTTGCCGACCTGGTCTTCGTGCCGCGGCCGCAGCATGGGGATAAACCGGCCTTAGTCGTTGAACTGAAATGGAATCATGATGCTGAGACTGCCATCCGCCAAATCAAGGAAAAAGAGTATGCCGGAACGCTTCAGCACTATGGCGGAAAAGTCATCCTCGTTGGCATCAATTACGATAAAAAAACGAAACACCATGAATGCCTCATCGAAGAATGGTAGGCTGACATGAAAAAGAGAGTATCCATCATGGCAGACGGATACTCTCTTTT
>NZ_UQBH01000024.1 GCF_900539295.1 uncultured Megasphaera sp. | reverse complement strand
AAATTTACTTACCCCCAGTGTAACTGGGGGTTTTATCATGCCTATTCGGCGCCAATAAAAAAAAGCTGCCGCATAAGCGACAGCTTTCATGGCTGCATTAGTCCATCTTCGTGAAGGAACCTTTGTCAGCACCGCAGGTCGGACATACCCAATCTTCCGGAAGATCAGCAAATTTCGTGCCAGCAGCGATACCGTTATCAGCGTCGCCTTCAGCTTCATCATAAATGTAGCCGCAGATTGTGCATTCGTACTTATCCATAATCTTTCCCTCCTGATTGACGTATTAATAAATAATACTTATTAATTATTTTTTACACATCCATAATATCATATTGTCTTAAAAAATGCAAGATTATTTTGCCCGTTTTCCCATATTAATATCGATAATGCCCGACGAGTATGGAGCTACTTCATACTGGCCGAAGATGAAGTGGATATTGCCCTTCTTATCGAGGTAGAAGTTCTTGGGATTTTCCGTCAGACCGTTGAAATACGTCGACAGGACGTAGCCGCTGGACGTCAGTTTATTCGTGATTTTCTGAAGGGTAAAGGCTTTTTCGTCGCCCGGTTTGACCAGTTCGCGCCAGTCCGTAATGCGCCGGCCCGTGGTCATGTCGAAGACGACGCCCGTCTTCCAGCTCGTCGGATGGGCGGCCCGGTCGAAATAGAGGTAGCCTTCATCGAGGAAAGACAGGTACTTGCCGTCGTTTAAGGTCACGGTGTAATACTTTTCTTCCGTCACTTTGACGCCCTTCGTCCCCTGCTGGGCAAAGAAGGCCTTGGCCTGTTCCTGTTCATCGGCAAAATACTGAGCGATGGCTGCAGCAGCTCCGGCATTGCCTTCGATGGCAACGGTCGGATACTGGATGGTCAGGACACTGCCGTCATCGTGGGCATACAGGGCCTTAGGCGCATTTTCAATGACTGCCGGCGAAGCCGCCATGGCGACAGCTCCCATGAGCCAGGCACCGCACAAAAGGGTGAGCATTTTCTTGTTTATCATAAAAGGAACCCTCCTTCTCATTTTCTTTATTATACCATATTTACTGGACGATTTTCCGCTTTTCGTCGTTCTCTAATCGGAAGAAGTAGTAAATATTTTCGGCAGCCTGGCGGTTCATGCCCGGCACGGCAGCCAGTTCTTCGATAGACGCCGCCTTCATATCGGCCAAAGTCTTGAAGGCCGTCCAAAGGGCTTTGCGCCGCTTGGGACCGATGCCTTCGACGTGGTCCAGGACCGACACCAGACTGCGCTTGCCCCGAAGGTTTCGATGATAGGTAATGGCGAAGCGGTGGGCTTCGTCGCGGATCGATTGGAGGAGCTGCAGTTCCGGCGTATGGTGGCTGAGGATGATCGATTCGCTGCTGCCTTCGACGAAGACTTCTTCGATGCGCTTGGCCAGGCTGATGACCGGTGCTTCACAGCCGGCGTCGCGGATGATGGGCAGAGCCGCATGGAGCTGGCCCTTGCCGCCGTCGATGATGATCAGATCCGGTACGGGCCAGTCTTTTTCGCCGTAGCGCCGTCCCATGATTTCGGCCATGGACTTGAAGTCGTCCGGTTTCCCCTGAACGGTCTTCAATTTAAAGCGGCGGTATTCCTTCTTGGCCGGCTGGCCGTGTTCAAAGACGACCATGGAGGCCACGGTTTCGATCCCCTGGGTATGGGAAATATCGAAGCACTCCATCCGTTCGGGCAGATAGGGCAGATTGAGGATCCGCGCCAAGCCTTCGACGGCTCCCGTCGTCTTGTCGACGTCGTGCTGCCACTGGAGGCGCTTCTGCTCTAAGAGGGCGGCGGCGTTTTCGCAGGCCATGGTCAGGAGTTGTTTCTTCGTTCCCCGCTGGGGGACGGCGACGGTGACTTTCTTTCCCTTCTGCTCGCTCAGGCGGCGTTCGCAGCTTTCCCGGTCTTCTATGGCCGGAACGACGATTTCAGTGGGAACAAAGGTGCCGTCGCTGTAATACTGGTCGAGGACGGCATTCATCAGGGCTCCTTCTTCTTCGTCGCTGCTGTTGTCCAGGGAGAAGGTCTCCCGGCCCATGAGTTTCCCCAGGCGGACGGTGTAAATCTGGACGCAGGTCTGACCGGCCTGACGGGCCAGGCCGATGACGTCCATGTCGCCGCCGTCGGTGTTGACGATGTTCTGCTGTTCCTGAATGACGGCGACGGCCTTCAATTGGTCACGGTACATGGCGGCCTTTTCAAATTCCATGGCTTCGGCAGCGGCAGCCATTTTATCCTGCAGGGTCCGGACGATGCCGTTGTCCCTGCCTTCGAGGACGGCTACGGCCTGGTCGACGCTGGCGTTGTAGTCGGCCTTGGTAATGTAATGGACGCAAGGCGCGTCGCAGTGGTGCAGGTGGTACTGCAGGCAGGGCCGGTCACTTGGCATGACCCGGCACGAGCGGATGCGGTAGGCCCGCTGCATCAGCTTCAGGACCCGGTGGACGGCCGTCGAATCGGCAAAGGGGCCGAAGTAACGGGCGCCGTCGCGGCTGACCCGGCGGGTCATGAAGATCCGCGGGTAGTCTTCCTGAACGGTGACCTTGATATAGGGATAGGTCTTGTCGTCGCGGAGCATGATGTTGTAGCGGGGATGGTGCTTCTTGATGAGGTTGTTTTCTAAGATGAGGGCTTCCATCTCGGTGGCGACGACGATGGTCTCCAGGTCGACGGCATGGCTGATCATGGCCGCGACCTTGGGCGAACGGTTAACGTCGTGGCGGATGTAGCTGGTCACGCGGTTACGGAGGTTGACGGCCTTGCCGACGTAGATGATCTTGCCGGCCTCATCCTTCCACAGATAGACACCGGGCTGACCGGGCAGGTTCTGTACTTTCTTGCGTACGGCTTCACTGACAGCCATGACTTACCCCCTTTCTCCCTGTTCCATGAAGGCTCTCGTCCGTTCCAGGACCGGTTTCAGGAACTGACCCGTATAGGATGCCGGTACCTTACAAATGTCTTCCGGCGTCCCCGTGGCCACGACGGTACCGCCGCCGTCGCCGCCTTCCGGGCCGAGGTCGATGAGGTAGTCTGCCGTCTTGATGACGTCTAAGTTGTGTTCGATAACGACGACCGTATCGCCGCCGTCGACGAGCATCTGCAGGACGTCCATCAGCTTGTGGATATCGGCAGCATGGAGGCCCGTCGTCGGTTCGTCGAGGATGTACAGGGTCCGGCCGGTGCTGCGCTTCGATAATTCCGTGGCCAATTTGACCCGCTGGGCTTCGCCGCCGGAGAGGGTCGTCGCCGGCTGGCCCAGGCGGATATAGCCCAGGCCGACCTGCTGGAGGGTGGTCATCTTATTGACGATGCGCGGCTGGTTTTCAAAGAACTTGCAGGCATCGTCGACGGTCATGTTGAGGACGTCGGAAATGGTCTTGCCCTTGTATTTTACTTCCAGTGTCTCCCGATTATAACGGGCGCCGTGGCAGACTTCGCAGGGCACGTAGACGTCGGGCAGGAAGTTCATTTCAATGCGGATGATGCCGTCGCCCTTGCAGGCTTCACAGCGGCCGCCCTTGATGTTGAAGCTGAAGCGGCCGGCCTTGTAGCCCCGGACCTTGGCTTCTGACGTCTGGCTGTAGAGCTGGCGGATGGCATCGAAGACGCCGGTGTACGTCGCCGGGTTGGACCGCGGCGTCCGACCGATAGGCGACTGGTCGATGTTGATGATCTTGTCGATGAATTCCACGCCTTGGAGGTCCTTGAATTTTCCCGGCCGGTGGGGCGTGCCGTAGACGGCTTCAGCCATGGCCTTATAGAGGATTTCATTGACCAGGGTCGACTTGCCCGACCCGGAAACGCCGGTGACGACGGTCAAGGTCCCGATAGGAATGGAAACGTCGACGTTCTTCAAATTGTGTTCAGCAGCCCCGATGATCTTGATGGCCGTACCGTTGCCCTTTCGCCGTTCTTCCGGGATGGGAATATATTTCGTCCCCTTCAGATACTGGCCGGTCAGGGATTCGGGGCAGGCCATGATGTCTTTGGCCGTCCCTTGGGCGACGATGGTGCCGCCGTGTTCCCCCGCTTCGGGACCGATATCGATGATGTAGTCGGCAGCCCGCATGGTGTCGTCATCGTGTTCGACGACGATGAGGGTATTGCCCAGGTCGCGCAGGTTGCGCAGGGCGTCGAGGAGCTTGTCATTATCCCGTTGATGGAGGCCGATGGACGGTTCATCGAGGATGTAAAGGACGCCGACCAGACCCGAACCGATCTGAGTCGCCAGGCGGATGCGCTGAGCTTCGCCGCCGGACAGAGTCCCTGCCGTCCGCGACAAGGTCAGGTAATCGAGGCCGACAGTCTGAAGGAATTCCAGACGGGCCCTGATTTCTTTAAAGACCTGCTGGCCGATGAGCTGCTGTTTTTCCGTCAGCTTCAAATTATTGAAGAAGGGGATCATATCGCGGATAGGCAAATCGGTCAGCTCGGCAATGTTGAGGCCGCCGATCTTAATAGCCAGGGCTTCGTGGCGCAGGCGCGTGCCGTGACAAGTCGAGCAGGGCTTGACCGTCATGAACTGGGCAAACTGATCGCGCATCATGTCCGAAGAGGCTTCGCGGTAGCGGCGGCGGACCATGGGCAGGACGCCTTCAAAGGGCGTCGAAAAGGTCTTCACTTCGCCCCGCAGGTTTTCATATTCAAAGACGCAGTTGTCATCGGAACCATTCATCAATTTATCCTGAAGGTCTTCCGGCAAATCGTCGTAACTATTGTCCAAGGTAAAGCCGTAGGGCTTCAAGAGGCCGCCGAGCTGGCGCATGAACCACGAATCGGGATTGCTGCTGAGGGCGGCAATGGCCCCGTCGGCAAAGGATTTCTTCTTGTCCGGCAGGACCAGGCGGGTGTCGACTTCCATCGTGCTGCCGATGCCTGAGCAGTCCGGGCAGGCGCCGAAGGGGCTGTTGAAGGAAAAGAGATGGGGCTCGATTTCCGGCAGGCTGATGTGGCAGTCCGGGCAGGCAAAATGCTGGCTGAAGGTCAGCACCTCTTTAGTTCCCATGCGGAAGATGTGGACGATGCCTTCGGCCAGTTTGGCTGCCGTTTCCAAGGAGTCCGTCAGGCGCATGAGGATGCTGTCCTTGATGACCAGTCGGTCGACGATGACGTCGATGGTATGCTTCTTATTTTTATCCAAGGGGATGTCGTCGGACAGGAGATAGACTTCTCCGTCGACGCGGACCCGGGTATAGCCGTCTTTAATGAGCCTGGCCAGGAGTTTCTGGTGAGTCCCCTTGCGGCCGTCGACGACAGGGCCCATGACCATGACCTTCTCCCCTTCACCGAGGGCCATGACGGCATCGGCCATCTGCTCGATGGTCTGCTGGCGGATGGGCTTGCCGCAGTGCGGACAAAAGGCATCGCCGACGCGGGCGTAGAGCAGGCGCAGGTAGTCGTAGATTTCCGTAACCGTGCCGACCGTCGACCGGGGATTGCGGCTGGTCGTCTTCTGGTCGATGGAAATGGCCGGCGACAGGCCTTCGATATAGTCGACGTCGGGCTTGTCCATCTGGCCCAAAAACTGGCGGGCATAGGCCGACAGGGATTCCACGTAGCGCCGCTGTCCTTCGGCATAGATGGTATCGAAAGCCAGGGACGATTTGCCCGATCCCGACAGGCCCGTAAAGACGACGAGCTTGTCCCGGGGAATCTTGACGTCGATGTTTTTTAAATTGTGCTGGCGGGCACCTTTGATGACGATATATTTATCTTGCAAGGTTAACTCCTTCCTGTATCTTCATGCCGCGGCTGCCTAGCGCTTCTTCCTGGCATCGGGCCGCTTGATTTTTCGCTGGTAGCGGCGGCTCGGCATATCTTCGCCGTCCATTTCTTTCGGCAGGGTGTCGTCGTGGCTCATGTCGGCCAACTGTTGGCGCAGCTGCCCTAAGCGGTCGCGCAATTCGGCTGCCTTTTCAAATTCCAGCCGCTTCGACGCTTCCTTCATCTGCAATGTCATGGTCTTAATGACCTTATTCAAGGCTTCGCGGGTCATAGCCTTGCCCTTGCCGCCTCGTTTGCTGCCGTAGTTGGCATCATCTTCGGAGACTTTCGTCAATTCGATGAGGTTGACCACGTCTTTTTTGACCGATTTCGGCGTAATATGGTGCTGTTTATTATAGGCATCCTGAATTTCACGGCGGCGCCGGGTTTCATCCATAGCCCGGGCCATGGAATCGGTAATCTTATCGGCATACATGATGACCGTGCCGCCGACGTTTCGCGCCGCCCGGCCCATGGTCTGGATGAGGGACGTATCGGAACGCAGGAATCCCTCTTTATCGGCGTCGAGGATGGCGACGAGAGAGACTTCCGGCATGTCCAGGCCTTCGCGCAGGAGGTTGATGCCGACCAGGACGTCGAATTCGCCGACCCGCAGGTCGCGGATGATGTCGGCCCGTTCGATAGTGGCAATATCCGAATGGAGGTAGCGGACGCGGACGCCCATTTCCTTCAGGTAGTCCGTCAAATCTTCGGCCATCTTCTTGGTCAACGTCGTGACCAAAACCCGTTCGTCCTTGTCGGTCCGCTGGCGGATTTCCCCTAAGAGGTCATCCATCTGCCCTTCGATGGGACGGACTTCGACCTTGGGGTCGAGAAGGCCCGTCGGCCGGATGATCTGCTGGGCCAGATTGGTTTCGACGTCCATTTCATACGGGCCGGGCGTAGCGCTGACGTAGACGATCTGATTGATCCGTTCGACAAATTCGTCGAACTGCAGAGGCCGGTTGTCGAGGGCCGACGGCAGACGGAAGCCGTATTCGATGAGGCTTTCCTTCCGCGACCGGTCGCCGGCGTACATGGCCCGCAGCTGAGGCAGGGTGACGTGGGATTCGTCGACGAGGATCAAAAAGTCGTCGGGGAAATAATCGAGGAGGGTGTACGGCGCCTGACCGGCTTTACGGCCTGCCAGGTGGCGGGAATAGTTTTCGATGCCTGAGCAGTAGCCCATTTCTTCCATCATTTCCATGTCGTACCGCGTCCGCTGTTCGAGGCGCTGAGCTTCCAAGAGGTGTTCCCCGTCTTTCAGCTCCTTGAGCCGTTCGTCCAATTCCTGACGAATGGTCCCCAAGGCCCGTTCCATCTTGGCCTTGGTCGTGACGTAATGGCTGGCCGGATAGATGGCGACGTGCTTGCGCTCAGCAATGACTTCGCCGGTCAGGACGTCGACTTCAGTCAGGCGGTCGATTTCATCGCCGAACATTTCGATGCGGATGATGGATTTGTCGAAGGCCGCCGGAAAGACTTCGATCGTATCGCCGTGGACGCGGAAAGTCCCGCGGTCGAGATTCATGTCGTTGCGGTTGTATTGGATGTCGACCAGCTTCCTCAAGATTTCTTCCTGCGTCTTTTCCTGTCCCAGGCGCAGGGAGACGACGAGTTCGCTGTAGTCTTCAGGGTCACCGAGGCCGTAGATGCAGGACACGGAGGCCACGATGATGACGTCGCGCCGTTCAAAGAGGCTCATCGTCGCCGAGTGGCGCAGTTTATCGATTTCATCGTTGATGGACGCATCCTTTTCAATATAGGTATCGGTCGAAGCAATGTAAGCTTCAGGCTGGTAAAAATCGTAATAACTGACGAAATAGCCGACTTCGTTGTCCGGGAAGAAGGCCTTGAATTCGCTGCACAGCTGGGCTGCCAGGGTCTTGTTGTGGGCGATGACCAAGGTCGGTTTCTGTACCTTTTCGATGAGCTTGGCCATGGTAAAGGTCTTGCCGGTCCCCGTTGCCCCCAAGAGGACCTGAGCCCACTGGCCGGACTCGATGCCGTCGGCCAGGGATTCAATGGCTTCCGGCTGGTCGCCCATGGGCGCATAGGGTGCGACGACGCGGAACGGATGGGACGTATCGTAATCTTTATTGTAATGAGACATATCCATAAGGGCCACCTCTTTGCAGTTGTCCCTGGGGACAAAATAAAGGGATTATTTATTGACGATCTTTCCGATGTTCTTCAATTCGATGGACAGGGTTCCGTCGGGATTGTTGATGAAGCGGATAAAATCGGTATTTTCGATGTATTCTGACGGGAAGGTAATTTCAATGCCCGTATCGGTCTTGATCTTATGGCTGCGGCCGGCCTTTTGCGCATATTCCTTTTCGATAGCGACGACGTCGGGCAGTTTGGCTTCAGCTACTTGCTGCTGAAATTCCTGAGCCATGGCCGGCGAGCTGCCGAAGACGTCGGCCCCTACTTCCTGCGGCGAGAAGGAGTCGGCTTTTTCTGCATTTTCCACTAAATAACTCTTGGTCTTAGACAGGGCTTCGACCGTGCTGGCACCATGATCTTCGGCGACTTTTTCGGCGATCTTGCTGATGACCTTGACGGCTTCCTTACTGGAAATGACCGACGTGCATTGGAGCAGGCGGTCCGGCAGGAGGTAGACATCTTCGCCGTCCATCTTGCGCTTCTTGTCGACGAAGTGAATGGAAAAGTCACTGAGCCGGATGAGGGCATAGGCTTCGGCCTTCTGGGCCATACCGGGCAGGATGGCGTAATGCTTGATGAGCTTGTTGTAGACCGTCCCTTCGTCGTCGAGGATCTGATGGGTATAGGCCGTCTTATTGTCCAGCATGAGGACGGCGATATTGCGGACGTCGTCGTCATCCTGAAAGTCGATGACCAAGAGGTCCGTCGACTCGGGCTCATCGCAGTGAGCTACGAGCTGATAGAGGCTGCGTGCCGTGTCGGCCGCCAGTTCGTCAAAGGTCAGGCTGCCGTCTATTAAGGCCTGGAGCTTGGGCTGAAAGGCACTGGTGGCATAGAAGACGCCCGTCTGTTGGGACGCATCGCCGAGGATCCGGCTCAGCCTTTTATTGACGTATTCATAGACGACGTCGCTGCTGAAATCGAGGGCCTTTTGCGACACGATGCAGACGTTGGTATTGAAATCAAAAATATGGAGCACTGCTGCGTTGATCATCATAATCTATATCATCCTCTATGCTTGTTTTCGTAATTCAAAGACACTGGCTTCGCGGGAACAAAGGACGCGGAAAGGCAGCCAGTGGCCGGTACCGCGGTTGACGTAGCCCCGGCTTTCTCCCTTACGGAACATACCGCGCAGGTATTTAAAGCCGACAGCCGTGACCAAGGGGCCGATGGGGGCAAACTGAGCCCCGTGGGTATGGCCGCACAAGGTCAAGGGAATCTGCCGTTCAAAAGCTTCGTCGATGAAGGCCGAATGGTGGGCCAGCATGACGACGAAGGCATCGTCGGGGACGCCGTCCAAGGTCTGGCTGACGTAATCCTCCCGCTGTTTGGCAAAGGCTTCTTCCCCTTGGGCAAAACTGTAGTCCGTACCGGCAATGTAGAAGGGCCGGCCGTCGCTGCCCCGCCTCCCCTTCAATCCTTGGCCGTAGCCGGGGCTGGCTTCAAAGGACGCATTGCGCAGGATGCGGACCGGCGTATCTTCGAGCATGGCCGTAATGGCCGAAAAACTGCGGTAATATTCGTGATTGCCGTAGCAGAAATCGATGCCGTCGGGAAAGCGGTGAGCATTGGCGGCAATGATATCCCTGGCTTTGGGCAGAAGGACGATCTCATCGATGAGATCGCCCGTAAGTTCCAGCCGGTTCACACCTTTTTCGGCAACGGCGTCGATCGATTCCTGAAGGCGCCGGGGACTAAAAAAGAGCCCCATGTGCAAATCTGAGAGCTGACCGATTTTATAGCCGTCGAGATAATCCGGCAAATTTTTGTAAGTTAAGACGTGATACGTCGTATCCAAGTCGCTTTCGCCGAGGATATTGCCGGCACCGCTGGTCGCAAAGGCAGCGGCCGGAATGACGGCAGCCAGGCCCTTGACGAAGGTCCGCCGAGTCATCCCCCTGGGAGCCGGCACATCCTTGCGATGCCAAAAGCGGTGGACCGCCGTGGCCAGGGCAACGACGATGAGACAGGGCAGGGCCAAGAAAAAGGCCAGCAGCCAAATGAGGGCGGCTATCCCTTTCCAGTCGTATAAGCCGTCCCAGCCGGACAAGACCAGGCCGGGAAAGGCATTTTCATAGTAATTGAGGCCGGCAGCCGACAGGATGGTCAGCACCAGCGACCCTAAGAGCAAAGCCTTGCGGTGACCTGAGCGGAAGACGTAGTCCCACAAAAGCGACGCCAGGACACAGACGCAGGACGCAAAGATCATGAACGTGATTAAAAAAGTTCCCTTCATAGCTTATACCATAGCCGTGATCTTGCCGTGCGGGCCGGCCCAAGGCAGGGCATCGTAGTCGCTGCGGTCAATCCACTGCCAGTTCTCCTCTTCTTTGATATTTCCGTCGGTCAGCTCGCCTTCATAGACGGTGAGCTGCCAGACCTTATGAGAAAAAATGCTTTTCAGCGTCCCGGCCGGACTGTCGTCGACAGAAACGGTGAGGCCCTTTTCGGCCAGCAGGCTGCGAACGGCTTCAATGCCGTCCTGCCCCGTTCCCGGCGCATTGGGGAATTCCCACATCGAGGCCAGAAGGCCCTTGGGCGGCCGGCGATGGACGAGCCACTTCGTCCCGTGACGAGGAACGACGACGGTAATCTTTTCGACAGGCGCTTTTTTCTTGACCTCCCTCCGAGGCAGATCGCCTTCCCTGCCCTCGGCATGAGCCAGGCAGATGCCTTCTAAGGGGCAGTCTTCACAGCGGGGATGCTTGGGAATGCAGATCGTGGCCCCCAAATCCATGAGGGCTTCGTTGAAGGCGCCGGCCCGGCCGTCAGGCAGTTGGCCTTCGACCAATGCAGCCACTTTCTTCTTGACCGCCGTCGACAAGACGTTTTCTTCAATATCGTAAAGGCGGGCAAAAATACGCAGGACGTTGCCGTCGACAGCGGCTTCCTTCTTCCCGTAGGCTAAGCTTAAAATAGCGCCGGCAGTATAATCACCAACGCCTTTCAAAGCCCGTACTTCCTTCTTCGTATCCGGTACGCGGCCGCCATATTTTGCCTGTACTTCCTGAACGGCTTCATGAAGATTTCGGGCCCGGGAATAATAACCGAGGCCCTGCCACTGGCGCAGTACATCGTCCTGCGAAGCCGAGGCCAGACTCTTGATATTGGGGAACCGTTCCATCCAGCTGTCGTAATAGGGACGGACCGTTTCTACCTTCGTCTGCTGCAGCATGATTTCCGACACCCAGACCTTGTAAGGGTCCCGCGGCGATTCATCGCGCCAGGGCAGTTCTCTCCCATGGACGTCAAACCAGTCGAGCAGTAAAGAACTCCAATTTTCTTCTTTTATATTCATATGACAATAAGCCTCTTTCTTTCTACACTGTTATTTACTAGTATAGAAATCCAGAGGCCTTTTGTCAAACACGTGTTCTATTATTTTTTCTCATCATTTCAGTCCGAAAAAGAAAGGCGATCGAACTAAAGGGGACGCAGATTTTTAAGGGATAAATCGAGGATGGGCGCAGAATGAGTCAGGGCTCCGCTGGAAATATAGTCGACGCCGATATCGGCCAGGGCCGCAATATTTTCCTTGGTCACATTGCCCGAGCATTCCGTTTCAGCCCGGCCGGCGATGAGGGCCACGGCTTCCTTCATCATATCGTGGCTCATATTGTCCAGCATGATGATGTCGGCACCGGCTTCGACGGCTTCGCGGACCATGTCCAGGGTCTCCGTTTCCACTTCGATCTTGCGGACGAAGGGCGCATAGGCCTTAGCCATGGCAATGGCTCTCTTGACGCCGCCGGCAGCGCCGATGTGATTGTCCTTCAAGAGGATGCCGTCAGACAGGTTATAACGATGGTTGCCCCCGCCGCCGACAGTGACGGCATACTTTTCAAAGACCCGCATATTAGGCGTCGTCTTGCGCGTGTCGACCAGTTTAATGCTGCTGCCTTCCAAGAGTTTCGCAATCTGCCGGGTGTAGGTGGCGATGCCGCTCATGCGCTGCAAATAGTTGAGGCCTACCCGTTCGGCCGATAAGATGGAACGCATGCTGCCCGTCACGTCGGCCAGCTTCTGGCCCTTGTGAACCGTGTCGCCGTCTTTCACGGTAAAATGAACCTGAACCTCTTCATCTAAGAGCGTGAAGGCCCGGGCGAAGACAGAAAGGCCGGCAATGACGCCGTCGGCCTTGGCCAGGAGTTCGGCCTGCCCCATTCCGTCTTCGGGCAGGATGGCGTTGGTCGTCACGTCTTCGCTGGTAATATCTTCCTGCAGGGCCTGTAAGATCAAGGGATCAGCCTGCAATTTCATGGTTACTTTGTTCATGACTCTTTTTCTCCCTTTCCATTTCCCCTAAGATCGACTGCCGATACGATTCGGCCAGGACGGCTTCGTTGCGGCAGATGTAATCCGCAGCCTTGACAGCGGCACGGCTGAAGGCGCCGTGGTCGTCTGCCCCCTCCCCTTCCGACAGGTGAAGGGCCGCCCGTTTGCCGAAGACCAGGCTTTCCAAGAGAGAATTGCTGGCCAATCGGTTGCGGCCGTGAACGCCGTTGCAGCTCGTTTCGCCGACGGCGTAAAGGTGTTCCATCGTCGTCCGGCTGTGGCCGTCGACGTGGATGCCGCCCATGAAGTAGTGCTGAGCCGGCGTAACCGGGACCCAGTCGACGGTGGCATCGATGCCGTCTTCCAGGCAGCGTTCATAAATATTGGGGAAATGACATTCGATGACGTCCTTGCCGAGACCGGTCATATCCAGCCAGACGAAGGGCGTCTGATCCTTTTCCATCTGCTTGCGAATGGCTGCCGTCATCAAATCCCGAGGCAGGACTTCATTGGCAAAGCGCCGGCCGTCTTTGCCCCGCAGTTTAGCCCCTTCGCCGCGGACCGATTCGGAGATGAGGAAACTCCGGCCCGGACGGGACGAATAGAGGGACGTCGGGTGAATCTGGACGTAATCGATATTTTCCAAGGCCACGCCGTGGCGCAGGGCAATGGCCAAAGCATCGCCTGTAAGGTGCGGGAAATTCGTCGAGTGGTCGTAAAGGCCGCCGATACCGCCGCTGGCCAAAATCGTATTGCCGGCTTCAATGGCCCGGTAGGCCCCTTCACGGTCGCGAACCAAAATGCCGAGACAGGTATTGCCGTCAGTTACGATGTCGACCATAGTCGTGTAGTCGCAGATGGTCACGTTGGGCAGTTTCCGAACGGCGGCCAAGAGACGGCTGGTGATTTCCTTCCCTGTAATATCCTTATGAAAGAGTATCCGCGGCCGGGAATGACAGCCTTCGCGGGTATAGTCGAAAGAACCGTCGGCCTTTCGGGCAAAGTCAACGCCGTAGCCGACCAGTTCGTCGATGATGCGCCGCGACGAGCGAATCATGATGTCCACCGATTCGCGGCGATTTTCATAGTGGCCGGCCCGCAGGGTATCTTCCATAAAGCTGTCGTAATCATTGGCATCGTGGAGGACGCAGATTCCGCCCTGAGCCAGGAAGGAATCGCTGTTTTCCACGTCATCTTTCGTAATCATGAGGACCTTTTTGTCACGGGGTACGTGGAGGGCGGCAAAGAGGCCGCTGGCGCCGGTACCGACGATGACAACATCTGTTTTTTCTGTTTCCATGACATCTACCTTCTTCTATTCAGCTAAGGCCAGCATCCGTTCCAAAGCGCGAACGGCCTGACCTGCAATCTTGGAATCGACAAAGACTTCGTTGGTCTCGTCACGAAGGCAGTCGCGGACCTTTTCCAAGGTTACCTTCTTCATATTGATGCAGTACGCCTCTTCCATGGCCGGATAAAAAACCTTGTCGGGGTTGCGCGTTTCCAACTCATAAAAGACGCCTCCTTCGGTGCCGATGATGAATTCCTTGGCGTCTGACGAGCCGGCGTAGTCGATGATGCCCGACGTGCTGCCGACGTAATCGGCCAGGGCCAGAACCTCTTTGCGGCATTCGGGATGGGCCAGGAACAAGGCCTTGGGATGAGCGGCCTGTACTTTCTTTACGTAGTCCGGATCGACCGTATCGTGGCGGGGACAAAAGCCCTGGTTGAGAATGAAATGCTTGTCCGGCACCTGAGTCGAAACGTAGTGGCCCAGATTTTTATCGGGCGTAAAAAAGATATTCTTCTGCGGAAGTTTCTTCACGATCTTGACGGCATTGGACGACGTGACGCAGACGTCGGACGCAGCCTTTACGGCAGCCGTCGAATTGACGTAACAGACGACGGCCAAATCGTCGTACTGAGCCCGGGCCTTTTCAATGGTCGCCGTGTCGGCCATGTGGGCCATGGGACAGGTCGCCGTGGCATCGGGCATGAGGACTTTCTTGTCGGGATTGAGCATCTTGGCGCTCTCGCCCATAAAGTCGACGCCGGCAAAGACGATGACTTTGGCCTCCGTTTCGACGGCCTTCTTAGCCAAACCGAAAGAATCACCGACGTAGTCGGCATAGGCCTGGACCTCGTCGGGAACGTAATAATGGGCGAGGATAATGGCCTCTTTTTCCTTTTTCAGGGCAGCTATCTCATCTTCAATGTACACAGGTTTTCATCCTTTCAGGGAAACGGGACCGCCCTTCGGACAAGTCCCGTTCAATCCGCCAGTCCCGAAGGCTGACGATCACTTTTTATTTACACCAATTATACCCTATTGACTGAATTTTGACAATACTACTGTCATGACAATAAAAGGTGAATCGCTTCGACAAAACAGTAACTCACGACAAGCAAAAATCCGTCCCCAAGGCAGGGCCTCAAAGGACGGATTTTACTATCATACGTATTTATTTATCATTGACCGATTCAGACACGGCGCGGAATTTGGCAATCGTTTCAGCCGCTTCCCGGCGGATGTCTTCAGGGTCGCGCTTGATGCGGGCAACGCCGCTGTCCATAGCCGCTTTAGCGACAGCTGCCGACACAGCCGGAGCTACCCGTTCGTCGAAGGCATTGGGGATGACGTGGTCTTCAGCCAGTTCGTCGTCCGAAACCAGGGACGCAATGGCATAGGCTGCGGCCAGCTTCATGTCTTCGTTGATGCTGCGGGCCCGGACGGCCATGGCCCCGCGGAAGATCCCCGGGAATACCATGACGTTGTTGATCTGGTTCGGCGCATCGGACCGACCCGTACCGACGACTTTGGCACCGGCTTCTTTGGCCGACGCGTAGTCCGTTTCGGGAATGGGGTTGGCCATGGCAAAGACGACGGCATCGGAAGCCATGGATCCGATGAGCTCCTTGGTGAAAATATGCGGAGCCGAAACGCCGAGGAGCAGGTCGGCGCCTTTAACGGCATCGGCCAGGGTCCCCTGCTTCTTCGCCTTATTGGTCACCTCTGCCAGCGCAGCCTGGACGGGATTGAGGCCTTCCATGCCGGCATAGAGGATGCCCGGACGGTCGACCATGGTGACGTCGCCGGCACCGGCACGAACCAAGAGGCGGCCGATGGAAGCACCGGCAGCACCGGCACCGTTGATGACGATGCGGGCCGTCTTGAGGTCCTTCTTGACATAGCGCAGGGCGCCGATGACGCCGGCTAAGGCGGCGATGGCCGTACCGTGCTGGTCGTCGTGGAAGACGGGGATATTCATCTCCCGCTTCAGCGTTTCTTCGATTTCATAGCATTTAGGAGAGGAGATATCTTCCAAATTGATGCCGGCAAAAGACGGCTGCAGCCGCTTGACCGTTTCGATGAACTCCTTGGGATCCTTCGTGTCCAGGCAGATGGGAACGGCATTGACGCCGCCAAAGACCTTGAACAGGATGGATTTCCCTTCCATGACCGGCATGGCTGCTTCCGGGCCGATATCCCCCAATCCGAGGACGCGGGTCCCGTCCGATACGACGGCAATCATATTTCCCCGGCAGGTCAGATCAAAGGACAGATCCGGATCTTTGGTGATCTCCCGGCACGGCTGGGCAACGCCCGGCGTGTAGAGAACACTGAGGTCGTCATTGGTCTTCAAGACGGCATGGGGAAAGGTGTCAAGAATGCCGTGGTTTCCTCGGCGGATCTTCATGGCTTGTTCATCAAAATTCATATCAAATAACTCCTCTATAATGGTTTATGCGTTAAAAATGGCCTGCGGTTCCGTAAATTCGAGCATCCCGTCCTGGCCGCCTTCACGGCCGATGCCGCTGTCCTTAAAGCCGCCAAAGGGAGCCGTGACGTCGCGCGGGCTGTCGTTGACGTAGACGTTGCCCGACAAGATGCCTTCAGCAACCTTGCTGGCTTCTTCCTTATTGGGACCCCAGACGGCGCCGTTGAGGCCGTATCGGGTAGCGTTGGCAATTTCCAAGGCTTGGTCGACACTGTCATAAGTGAGGACGCAGAGGACAGGACCGAAGATTTCCTTCTGAGCAATGGTCATATCCTTGGTCACATCGGTGAAGATGGTCGGATTGATGAAGTAGCCTTTTTCAGGCGGTTCAGGCCGGCCGCCTGCCAGGACCGTAGCCCCTTCTTCGATGCCCTTGGCAATATAGGAATCGACGATATTCCACTGTTCTTCCGAAGCAACGGAACCAATTTTTGTCGTTTCCAAGGTCGGATCTCCGACGACGTATTCCGGCAGGACCTTGACCAGGATCTGTTCAATTTTTTCCTTGTCTTCCTTAGGAATGATCAGACGCGACAGCGCCGAGCAGGTCTGGCCGCTGTTGAGCAGGAGCGAATTGAAGCACATGCGGACAGCTTTTTCATAGTCAGCGCCCGGCAGGAGGATGAACGGCGACTTGCCGCCCAGTTCCATAGTGATGCGCTTCAGCGAACCCAAGGCACGCTGGGATACTTTGATTCCGGCTGCCGTCGAACCCGTAAAGGATACCATGGCGATATTAGGATCGTCGCAGATGGCGTTGCCGACCTGGCTTCCGCGGCCCGGCAGGAGATTGAAGACACCTTTCGGGAAGCCCACGCGGTCCATAGCGTCCGCCAAATAATAGGCCGTTACCGGCGTGTGCTGGCTCGGCTTCAAGACGACGGTTGCACCGACCAAGAGAGCCGGAACGACTTTTTGAACAATCTGGCCCAAAGGATAGTTCCACGGCGTGATGCAGCCGATGACCCCTAAGGGACGACGGTAGATAACGGATTGAGGCAATTTTTCGACTAAGGGCAGCTTCGGTGCCAAATCGATGTAGGACTGAATCCGCACGAGCTGATAGCCGATATGGTTGGTCTTGGCAAAGGAGACCGGTATGCCCAGCTCATTGACGACGGCATCAGCCATCTGGGGTTCTAACTGAATGAGCTCTTTCAGCAGCTTTTTCATAAGGTCAATTCGTTCTTCAATCGGTCTTGCCGACCATGCAGGAAAAGCTTTGGCTGCAGCAGCAGCGGCAGCAGCGACATCTTCTGCACCGGCAGCGGCAACGGTAGCGTAGATTTCCTTCGTCGCCGGATTTTGTACGTCAATGTACTGACCAGACAAGGGGGCTACCCACTGGCCATCAATATACAACTTTTTCAACTCCATGAAAAAAACCTCCTTTGTTTTGAATTATGTTATCATTATAGATAGAAATTCTTTATTATGCAACTAAAAAGGCATTGTATTATGAAAAATCTTGGTACAATGCCTTTACTGTTATTTTGCTTCGACTTCAAACGCCTCCGACGGCGACGTAAAATGCCCCAGGATCGAACCGCCCAGAAGGCCGACTACAAAGGGAATGATCCAGCCGAAACCATAGGCCGACAAAGGAACAGCGGCGACGATGGCTTTCGCAAAGGCCAGACCGCTCAGTCCCGGCAGGGATTCCAGGCAGGCGAAGAGGGTGACCAAGTAGACGGCACCCTTATAGCCCCCCTGATTGGGCAGCAAGGGCCCGACGATGCCCAGGACCAACAGGGCCAGGCACGGCGGATAGGCGACGCCGAAGATCCAGCCGATATAGGTAACGATGCCGTCGACGCCGAGGAAGGCCGTCAACGCCGACAGGAGCGAGCAGGCGACGGCAGCCTGTTTATAACTGATGCGGTTGCCGACAGTCGTGCTGGTAAATTCGGCAACAGCGGCGATCTGGCCGATGGCCGTCGTCAGGCAGGCCAGGACGACAGCGATGCCCATGGGAATCATGACCCAGGAGCCGATGCGGTGGATGATGGCCACCAAGAGCTCAGCCCGGCCGACGGTCTGAGGATAATATTGGCTGACGCTGGCCCCCATGTAGAGCAGGCTGCCGTAAATGACGAACAGTAAGATAAAAGATACGATACCGCAGTAGATGAGGACTTTATTGCGCTGGCCCACTTCCGTATAGCCCTTGCCGTGAATGGAGCTGATGAAGACGGCTGCCATGATGAAGCTGACTAAGACGTCGCCCGTATTGTAGCCGCCGAGGAAGGCATTGACAAAGGGATTATCGGCTGCCGGTTCTGCCGGAGTTCCCAAGGGAAAGAAGACGCCCACGACGGCGACAGCGACCAAGATGAAGGCCAAAGCCGGCGTCAGATACTTACCCATGCGGTCCATGACATTATGAGGATCGGCGACGAAGAAGTAGCAGAGCAGGAAATATAAGACGACCAAAGGAATCATCGGTGCTGCCGGGAAATTGCCCTGAACGCCGAGCTGGATGGCCGTAGCCGCCGTCCGCGGAATGGAAACGAAGGTGCAGACCAGCATCAGCGCTGCCAAGAGAATGCGGTACGTATATTTCCCGACCTTTTCCGTAATCGCATGGACGTCACCGTTGAGTCCGATGACGATGAGCGTAAAAATCGGCAGAAAAATACCGGACAAGGTCAACCCGGCCAAGCCGGACAAGAAATCACTGCCGCTGTTTAAGCCCAAGTGCGGCGGAAAAATAAGATTGCCGGCGCCGAAATAGGTCGCAAAGAAGGCAAATCCCAGGATCACCACATCCCGTTTCTTAATCGTCTGTCTGCTCGAAGAATCATTCATAAAAAGTCCCCCCAACCCCATAATAAAAATAAGTGCGAACTACATAAAAAAGAGGCGCTGCCTTCAAGCTGCGCCTCAAATCGTCATCATATCTTTCAGGAATAGCCTGTAGGAATTGGCACCTTACCATTGGCAGGTTGCCGCAGCGTCATCGGGCCCATCCCTCAGCTGCTCTGGATATTGCGGTTATGTAATTTTATGTATTGCTAGTATTTTATAAAACTTTTCGCTGTTTGTCAACAACTTTTTAACAAAATCACTTTTTAGACGGCTTATTTTGATTTCCCGGGCATAAATCGGCCAGGAAACAATCGTCACACAAGGGCTTTCGGGCCTTGCAGATCCGGCGTCCGTGCCAGATGAGCCAGTGATGAGCCCGGCTCCACCATTCCTTGGGAATGGCTTTCTGCAGCCCCTTCTCGACTTCAAGGGGCGTCTTGCCCTTGGCCAATTGAAGGCGATTGGATACGCGGAAGACATGGGTATCGACGGCAATGGCCGGAATGTCGAACAAGACACTGACCAAGACATTGGCCGTCTTGCGGCCGACGCCGGGCAGTTTCACCAATTCTTCAAAGGACTGAGGCACTTCGCCGCCATAGTCTTCGCAGAGGATGGCACAGTTGGCCAGAATATTCTTGGCCTTGCTGTGATAGAGGCCGCAGGTCCGAATCTTTTCTTCCAGCCCGTCGAGGCCGAGGGACAGCATCTTATCGGGCGTATTGTATTCAGGGAACAAGCCGGCGGTCACGATATTGACCCGTTCGTCCGTGCACTGGGCCGACAAGATGACGGCAATCATCAGTTCAAAAGGCGAATTATAATGCAGGGCCGGCTTCATGATGCCGTACTGATCCTGAAACCGCTGGAGCATTTCATCTTTTATTTTCTTAGAAATAGCCATATCACTTTTCTTCCTCATCGGTATCGATTACGTCATTGAGACTTCCCATTTCATAGCCGCCGAGATCAAGGGTTACGTAGGAAAAGCCCGTATCCTTGATGGCCCGAACGATCTCTTCCCGGTGCGCCAGGACCGACGGGATCTCGTCTAAGCCCACTTCGATGCGGGCCACGTCACCGTGATAGCGGACGCGCAGCGACCCTTGGACATAAGGGGCGACGGCCGCTTCGGCAGCATCGATCTGAGCCAGCAAATGAGGCGTCAGGCGGACGCCGTAGGGAACGCGGCTGGCAAGGCAGGCGGCACTCTGCTTATTCCAGGTCTGAAGGCCGAATTCTTTGGACAGGGCCCGGATATCGGCCTTATTCAAGCCGGCTTCAATCATGGGGCTGCGGACGGAATCGGACAGTTCTTCCAAGGCCTTCATGCCCGGCCGATAATCGCCGAGATCGTCGACGTTGCCGCCGTCGATGACCCACTGATAGCCTTCGGCCTTAGCGAGGTTTACCAGAGCCGTAAAACGGATCTTCTTGCAGTAATAGCAGCGTTCCGGCGGATTGGCCACGAACTGCGGATCATCAAACTCCGTCGAATTGACCAGGCGGTGCTCGACGCCGATAAATTCAGCCATAGCCTTGGCGTCAGCCGCTTCACTCCCCGGCAGGGTTGCCGATACGGCCGTAATGGCCAGGACCTTATCGCCCAGCACTTCATGGGCGGCATAGGTCAAGAAAGTACTGTCCACGCCGCCGGAAAAACCGACGACGACGCTTCCCAGCGATTTCAATATATCTTGAAGCTTTTCATATTTCTTGCGCGTATCTGTTGAAATCATTAAAGATTCCCCCTTATACAATAGTGCAGAAAAGGCACCTTCTCCCCTCTTCCCGCAGGGCCTGTAAAGCCGCCGCAGACAAGAGCGCAGAAAGAGCCTCCCTGTTTGGCCATCTCCCCCTCAATGGCCGGCTTAGAAGAAATGAGCCGATTCTTCTTTCAACACGGCATCACGCAGGGCCGACAGCTTGCTGCTGCGCTGGACCCACATTTCTTCCGGATTGACCAGACGCAGGTATTCAGGCCACAAGGTCTGAATCTGTTCGTCGGCATAGGTCATGATTGTCTTGAGATCCGGTTTCTTGTAAACTAATTCACCCTTTTTAAAAATAGGAATGAGCATTTCCTGGATCCGGTAAGTACCGGCCGGAATCGTCCGGAAACGCCACGGAGCCTTGTCGCTCTTTAAGAGCAAGTCCTTCGATTCATCGATGCTTTCCCCTTCGAGGATGATGATGTCGGCCTTCATCTTGCCCGTCTTCTTGTCATAGACGCGAAGGACGTTCTTGAGGCCCGGATTGGAAATTTTTTCGGCATTGTCGCTCATCTTGATCTTGGGTACGAACTTGCCGTCGTCATACTGGCCGACGAGCTTGAAGACGCCGCCCAGCGACGGGCTGTCCTTAGCCGTGATCAAATTGGTGCCGACGCCCCAGGAATTGATGGCACAGCCCTGGGCTTTTAATTCCGAAATGAGGTTTTCATCGAGGTCGTTCGAGGCCGCGATGATGGCGTCGGGAAAACCGGCAGCGGTAAACATCTTGTGGGCTTCCTTGGAAAGATAAGCCAAGTCGCCGCTGTCGAGGCGGATGCCATAGACCTTAGGCAAGGTGCCGGCAGCCTTCATTTCCTTGAAAATGGTAATGGCGTCGGGAACGCCCTGTTTCAACGTATTATAAGTATCGGCCAACAAGATGAGGTTGTTGGGATACTGCTGAGCATAATGACGGAACGCTTCCAGTTCCGACGAGAAGCTCATGACCCAGCTGTGAGCCATGGTCCCTAAGACGGGCATGCCGAATTTGGCCCCGGCCAGGACGTTGCTGGTCCCGTTAAAACCGCCGATCATAGCCGAACGGGCACCGTAGACACCGGCCGATTTCCCTTGGGCGCGGCGCAGGCCGAATTCCATGAGATTGTCATTGCCGGCGACAGTCCGGACGCGGCGAGCTTTAGTGGCAATGAGGCTTTCATGGTTCATAATCATAGACATGCACGTTTCTAACAGCAGCGCTTCATCCTTCTTCGTTTCGACGCGAAGGAGGACTTCCTGCGGGAAGGCGACAGTGCCTTCGGGCATGGCGTAAATATCACCGGTAAAGCGCAGCTTTTTCAAATAGTCCAGGAATTCCTGACGGAAAAAGCCGGTGCTCTTCAAGTACGCCAAGTCATCGTCACTGAAGTGGATGTTTTCGACGTAGTCGATGAGGTGTTCCAAGCCGGCGACGACCGTATAGCCCCCTTTAAAAGGATTGTTCCGATAATAGCGGTCAAACACGCACTGCTGCTCGTGCTTGCCTTCAAAAAATAAGCCCTGCATCATCGTCAACTGATACAGGTCTGTCAACAACGCTTTCGTGTACAAAATAACTCGCCTCCAAAAAAATGTTATGTCTATTATACATCAGTTAGCCAAAAAGAGACAATCAATTACCGATTTTGCATGCTCTTCAAAATACTATTCAAACTTAGCATGACAGCCCTTTACTTATGCCGGATTTGAAAAAAGCTGCTCTCCCGATTCATACAGGATGAGCAGCTTGGTCATTATTTTCTTTTCATAACTTTCCGGACAGCAGCGACGACGTCTTCAGCCGATAAATTATAGGCCTTCAATAAATCATCCGGTTCTCCCGATTCGCCGAAGCGGTCCTGAATGCCGACCAATTCGACGGGAATGGGATGGTGCTGGGCCAAGGCTTCGCAGATGGCACCGCCGAGGCCGCCCATGATCTGGTGTTCCTCACAGACGACGGCTGCCCCCGTTTCGGCAGCACAGGTACAGATCGTATCGAGGTCGAGGGGCTTTACGATGCGGACGTTTACGACGCGGGCCGAAATCCCTTCCCTTTCAAGAGCTTCGGCTGCCGTCAGGGCTTCATGGACCATGAGGCCGTTGGCAAAGAGGGTCACATCCCTGCCGTCGCGGAAGACGGCGGCCTTATAGAGGTCAAAAGGCGTGTCTTCACGAGTAATGACCGGTGCCGGATTACGGCCGAAGCGGACGTACGACGGGCCTTTGAGGTCATAGACGGCAAGGGTCGCCTTATAGGTCTCCCACCAGTCACAGGGCGTGATGACCGTCATATTGGGGATCGTCCGCATGAGGGCGATATCCTCCAGAGCCTGATGAGTCGCCCCGTCAGGACCGACGGAAATACCGGCATGAGCCCCGCCGAGCTTGACGTTGAGGTTATTGTAGCAGACCGTGTTGCGGATCTGTCCCCAGCCGCGGCCGGTCAAAAAGACGCCGTACGTCGAGACAAAGGGCACGAAGCCCGTCAGGGACAGGCCGGCTGCCGTGCCGACCAGATCTTGTTCCGATATGCCGACATTGATATATTTATCAGGAAATTCCTGGCGAATCCATTCGGTCCGCGTCGACTTGGCGACGTCGGCATCGAGGACCATCACATCGTCGTGAAGGCGGCATAATTCTAAGAGGGCCTTGCCATAGCCGTCGCGCATAGGTACCCGGTTCATGACTGCACCTCCGTTGTCAATTCTTTCATAGCCTGAGCATACTGCGCTTCATCCGGTGCAGCACCGTGCCATTCGGCCTGGTTTTCCATATAAGAGACGCCCTTGCCCTTGACCGTCTTGGCCAGGATGACCGTCGGTTTATCCGTGCGGGCTTTGGCCGCCCCGTAGGCGTCATAGAGGGCATCCGTATCGTGGCCGTCGACGTGAAGGACGTGCCAGCCGAAGCTTTCCCACTTGGCATCCATCGGTTTCATATCCTTGATGGTGGCCATAGAGTCGACGAGCTGCAGGCCGTTGCAGTCGACGATGAGACAGACATTGTCCAGATGATGTTGACCGGCAAAGGCCGCCGCTTCCCAGACCTGTCCTTCCTGCTGTTCCCCGTCGCCGATGAGACAGAACACCTGATGAGACTGTTTCTTCAGCTTGAGGCCCAAAGCCATGCCGTTGGCAATGGACAGACCTTGCCCCAAAGAGCCGACGGCGCAGTCGAGACAGGGCAGCTTCTGCAGGTTTGGATGGCCCTGAAGAGGACTCCCTACCGTCCGCAGCGTATCGAGCCATTCCAGAGGGAAATAGCCTTTATGAGCCAGGGTGCTGTAAAAAGCCGGCGCCGCATGGCCCTTCGACAAGACGAAACGATCCCGCTCCGGCGCATGGGGCCTGTCGGGAAAACACGTGAATATATCGGTAAAATAGAGCGTGGCCATAATTTCGACAGCCGATAAGGAACTGCCGGGATGGCCGGAGCCGGCACGGTAAATAGACCGCACAGTATCCCGCCGTATCTGCATACATACGTCGCGTAGATCATGCCTCATGAAGCATAGCCTCCTATAGATATATAGGTCGATTAAGAAAAAAACGCCGCAGCCCGCCCCTTTCGTCGAGCAGGCAGTACGCGTGCGTTCGGACAAACGACCTCTGTTGTTCGCTTCCTTTTCTTTAGATTATTGTACAATGATTACATACGCAAGTCAATCGCAATCAACGGCCCAAAGCCGCTTCATGCAAGTATTGCAAGGCTTTTTTCAGGACGATGAAAAAACGCAAAAAGCCCCGTCAGAAAAGACAGGGCTCTGTAAGGGCTGAGAAAATAATCCTACTCCTTCATCGCTTTGACGACTTCCGGATCGACAGCAAAACTGTATTCTTCATTGGGGAAGCTCCGATCCTGTACCTCTTTGATGTACTGGCCGACGGCATCGACGATGGTCTGATGGAGGTTGGCATAAGTCTTGACGAATTTCGGACGGAAACCGCCGCTCATGCCCAGCAGGTCCGTGCAGACCAAGACCTGACCGTCGCAGACATTGCCGGCCCCGATGCCGATGGTAGCAGCCTGCTTCAAGGCCTTGGTGATTTCCGCTGCAATATCCGTCGGGACACATTCCAAGACGATGGCAAAGGCACCGGCTTCTTCCAAAGCCAAAGCTTCCTGGATCAGGCGTTTCGCCGTTTCGGCATTTTTCCCCTGTACCCGGTAGCCGCCGAGCTGATGGACCGACTGGGGCGTAAGGCCGATGTGGCCGACAACGGGAATCCCGGCCGTGGTCATAGCTTTGACAGCTTCACAAACACTGGCGCCGCCTTCTAATTTTACGGCATCACAGCCCGTTTCCTTCATCAGCCGTCCGGCATTATGAAGGGCCTGGCAGACGCTTTCCTGATAGCTCATGAAGGGCATGTCGGCGACGACCAGGGCCCGTTTCGTCCCGCGGACGACAGCTGCCGTATGATGGACCATATCGTCCATGGTGACCGGCAGAGTCGACGTATGACCCATGACGACGTTGCCTAAAGAATCACCGACGAGGATCATATCGATGCCGGCTTCGTCGACGTTCTGCGCCATGACATAGTCATAGGCCGTAATCATGGAAATGGGCGTCCCTTCCCCTTTCATTTTCTTGATGGTCAGATTGGTTACTTTCTTATTCATTCGTGAACTCCTTCCGCCATCGCAAGGATGTGTTTCAGTACTTCATACTGGTTTTCCGTAATCGTTCCGTTTTCTAAAGAGAGGTCTCCGGCAGCGCTGCTGAAGGCGCAGTAAGCGTGGACCAAGTCTTTGGGCATGGCTTCCAGGTGTTTGGCGACAGTACCCGTATCACCGCGCGAAACAGGGCCTGTCAAAGCCTTCCGCCAAAGATCGGTCCGGTCGAGGTTTTCTACGGTCCCTTTGAGGAGCGGCATCAGTGACTGCGCTGCCTGTCCGTCCGTTTCCGTCCAGCGCCGCATCAGCTGCTGGCCGAGAGCCACAGCCGTCACGACGTAATTAGAACAAAAACAAGCAGCGGCGTGATAGAGGACCCGTTCTTCCGGCGGCACAAAGAGAGGCCGGCTGTCCAATTCCCGCACAAGAGCAAGAGCTGTCTCTTTGGCCCGGTCATCACCGTCGACGGCCATGTAGATATGGCGCAGTAAGTCTCCCGACGGCTCGGCAAAGCTCTGCAGGGGATGAAGGCTGCCCACGGAAAATCCCAGGGCCGAGAGCGGCTCAAGGGGCGACAAGTCCATGGCGCCGCTGCAGTGAAGAACAGACGCATCACGCGGTCCGTCATCACCGGCAAGGGCCTCAGCCAAAGACTTGGCAACGCTCCCGATCACATCGTCACGTACCGTAAGCAGCAGGACATCACAACTGCGAAGAAGGGCTGCCCCGTCGGTATAAGCCTTGACCTGAAGGGACTGCGCCCGCTGCGTCGTATGTTCTTTTGTGGAACAAAGAATACCTTCAACGGCTGAAGGCAGGGCTAAAACAAAAGAAGTGCCGACCCTGCCGGCACCAATAATACCTAAACGCATGATGAACTCCCTCAAAAAAAGCGCATTCCTCCCGGGAATGCGCATAAAAAGCCTACGTTTACTAGATTCGTCCCAGTCTTTCGATCCAAGCGACATGCTATGAAATTAAAAATATGCGTAACCGAGACCTTAGCGGTACGGATCCCACGGATTCCGTCCAATCCCAGTTACAACTACAGAATACACTATTTGTGAAAATTTTACCAATATCATTTAGGAATAGACATTCATCTTTGCCCGGCGCAATTGAGATAATAGGCCATAAATTTAGGCAAAAAAATAAACATATCCGAGCCGGCATTCCTGCCATGTTCGGATATGTTTGCTGTGGTGGGCGGTAATGGATTCGAACCATCGACCCCCTCGATGTCAACGAGATACTCTAACCAACTGAGCTAACCGCCCTCATATATAATTTGTCATGCGACTTTGTTATTATAACTCATCTTCAACGTCTTGGCAAGGCCTTTTGATTATTTTTATTTCAAAGGTCAATCACATAGTAAATAAACACTCAGACATTGCAAAGAGACCGTCCTGCAATGTCTGAATCTTTTAATCATATCTTTTTATTTCAACTTACACAATGAATAAGGTTTCAACATAGATATTTTGACAACCTTATCCATCCTTAACGAATCTTTGTATTAAAAGACTATCGCGTTATAGGACCTATCTCAGGATTCATGAGATTCCTTGTCCTTAATGCTCTGTCCATCTGGATATAACCACATAATTCGACCATTCGCACTTCCTCCGACTATACAGGCAGCCGCAGTAGAAGGGCTGTCAAAAAATACATCCTCGACGAAGCATCCGTTTTTAATTTTGTTCTCAGCAATCAGTATTCTTCGGCGGTTATGGATAGAATTAGGACACGACGGGCGTTCCACCGCACTGAAACCGGAGCCCTTGCACACGACAAAGTGATTTCCCGTAATATAAGCCGTTGCCGCGACTTGTCTACCTGCAAGATGAAGAATTTCTATATCTGTTTCACTGTCAGTATGCCCAAAAATTCCATGAGGAAATAGTTCCAGGTAAAACTCGATATCTTGAATATAATTTTCGCAAGTATGTATCTGTCCACCACTTAGATGATAGTGTCTTTCCTAAATGCCCTAGTACAATTCATCTTTTTAGGACTCGTAGTCAGACATTTCCTAAAGTGCTTATGAACATATTCACACATCGCATTTTCAATAAATTGCAGCTCATTACTGCTGATATTAAGATCTGTAAATTTAAATCCTAAAACAGTATGCCACGAAGAATCGATATCATCTGAATGAGTATTCAAAATTCTTCTTTGAATCGTATCCAATCCCGTCTGTCCAACATATACCGCATCGGATTCAACAAGAAGCAAATAAATACCCGGCCCATTTAATTCATTTTCATAGTCCTGTATATTTTCTTTCTTGACTCGAATAACGGATATTTTTGATGAATCACTACTCATCGTAACGGTATCCTCATAAGTACCATCCGCTAAATATATTTTTAGGCCGCGCATTGAACAATCACTCCTTAAATTATATTTTTAGATCGACTTGCTTCTAACTGAGGCCGCATGTCGATTTTCTGTATAAAAATCCTCCATCGGCGCAGTCTCATTCACTGGTTACATAAGATTGGACAACGATCGCATAATAAGATCTATATCCTGATTTTCAAGTTCCTGTATAATATGTAGATATGTTTTCTGTGTCGTCGTCATGCTGGCATGACCAAGTCGCCTTGCTACGCTTGCAATGGAAACTCCGGCAAAAAGCAGAATAGATGCATGGGTATGGCGAAGCCCATGAACAGATATTACAGGAATTTCAAGTTTCTTACAGCAACGTTCTAGGATATCATTCACAGTAGAATTATATACTTTTTTCTTGGTGATAAAAATGGGTTTATCCGGCGGCATATCTTTGACAAGAAAGGCAAATTGCATGATTACTTGCCAATCAATCTGTATTTTTCGGACAGACGACTTATTTTTTGTAGGCGAAAAACCTCCCCCATTTTTATAATCCCATGTTTTGTTCACAGAAAGAGTCTGATGGGCAAAGTCAAAGTCATCCGGAGTGATAGCAAGAGCTTCCGAAAAACGCATCCCCGTCTTGGCAACCAAAAGGATAAACCAGTCCCAATTAACTTCATTCCCAAGATTCAGGCTTTTCAATAACGTATGAAGTTCAAACTGATTCAAATATTTGATTTTCTTTTGGGACTGGGCTTTCCCTTTGATAATAACTTTTCTGGTCGGATCTCGAGGAATAAGTCCTTCATCAACAGCATCAAGGATTGATCCTTTTAACTGATGATGAAAATCCATAGTCGTCTGACGTTCATGTTCCTTGGCATATTCGTTAATGATCTGCTGATAGGCCACCCGCGTCACATCACAAAGTCTAAGATCTGGAGCCAGCCGCTCCAGCCAAGAAAGGCTCATGTGGTACTTAGAAAGGGTTACACTACGAATAGCGCCTTCCTTATATACAGATATCCAGTTTCGATAATAATCTTTTAAATAATCTGTTGATCTATTTTCGATTGCCATAAGTGCCTCCTCCCTACGCCGATGAAGGATTGGAGGCATTAATTATTTATGTTTTTCTTCTTCATCCGGATCAGGAATGTCAATCCCGCCTTCAAGGATAAACTTAGTGAGTAGTTCATCCACACGGTTGTTCACGCGGAATGGCGGTAAGCACTTCCCATCGACTTTCGTGAAATACTGTTGGGCTTTTTCTCTTACCACTGTCGCTTTCAACTCATCAAACCGCCCGTATTCATTCAAATTATCTTTTGTTACATGAGCATCCATCATTTTTTGCAGGAGTTCCTCAGAACAGCCAAGGGAATCAGAAAGTCTCCGTTCTTGCCGTCTCTTTGCATTGCTGGCGTACTCTACAATATAATCTCTGAAGGTCTTGCCTTCCGTAAAGCAGACATCCCCGGTCTGTACATCATGAAGAAATAGGTTGGCATACCTTTGTTCCTCCTGGGAGAGGAAGGCAAACGATTTATGGAGTTCCGTCAGCGTTGCTTCTACAGCAGCCGGATCCGCATTGGGATCGCTCAGTTGTTTTCTCCACTTTTCAAAACGAGAGTTCATATAGTCGTTGTCAATAACCCCGGTGTTCTGCTCCGTGAGATAAGGATCGATGGGGAAGGTAATGTCATCATCATCTCCTCTATTTCCATCATCAGGTTTGCGAAGTTCTTTATACCGCTGAAGGAGGATATTATACTGTTCTTCCGTCGGCAACAGATGAATGATTTCTTCCTTGCTCGTGTCTTCTGCATCAATGATAGAAGAATATTCCGTCTTATCCCAAGTAAAGCCCTGAATTCTTGCCGCCTGCAAATAGGTAGAAAATTCACGGAAAAGTTTGGCAAATTTAGCTTTTGAAGGAAGATCTTCTGGCAACTTATCCATAGCTGGGACATCAGCATTCTTAAAGATATCCACCATGTCTACAAAAGTTGCATTCATATGGCGAACATTATCAGGCAGATGGTCAGCAAAAAGACCTTGCGGACGATCGCCGGAATAGAGCTGCACAGCGTCTTCAATATTCCGCTTCATCGTATGAGGCATTCGGTAATAACGAATGGAACCAAAAGGCTTTTCATTGATGTTAAAAAGACGATTGGTACGCGAAAATGCCTGGATTAAATTCTGATAAACCAACACCTTATCCAAATAAAGGACGTTAATCCACTTAGAGTCGAATCCGGTCAGCATTTGATTGACGACAATCAGCAGATCCAACTGCATTTCAGGCTCTACTCGTTCATAGGGCTTCTTGTGGGCCAATCTTGCCGATACATCTTTCTTAAATTTAGCATAGCCACCGATATCGAAACATTGGCTGAAGGTTTCATTATAATCTTCAAGCATCGCTTTTAGTCCGTCTTCTTTATCAAGCGAACGTTTCCCACCTTGATTATCAATCGTCGGATCAAAAAGCCCGGTTACTTTCAGGTTGGGATATTTTTCCCTGAATTTACGATAGTAACGGACAGCTTCCGGAATGCTGCTGGTAGCAAATAAAGCATGAAATTTACGATTCCGTGAAAGGGTCAACCAGTTTTCGGCAATATTATCGACTATCGCCCATTCATATTCATCGGTCTGCCAGGCTTCATCTCCCACATAGTCTTCTATCCCCTTCAAGTATTTCCCGTCCTCCTGTCGTTGTCCTGCCATGGGCACTTCAGATGGCGACATGAAATGATAGTACTTCTTGCTCATACTCGGGTCCGTTACAGCCTCTTCCTCAGACCTTGCCCCGGATTCCTGCAAGGCAACTTTCTTTCGCAACTCGTTATCTTTATAGACCATTACCATCGTGGGGTCGAATCCGAGAACATTTTTATCACGAATACCATCGGCAATACTATAGCGATGCAATTCATCACCAAAAATATCAGCCGTCGTCGTCATGACTTTTTCATTTTCACGGAATACAGGAGTTCCCGTAAAACCGAAAAAGAGCGCATGGGGGAATGTCGCCTTAATAGTGGAAAGCATTTCGCCAAAGGTAGAACGATGACATTCATCAATAATAAATACGAGACGTTTAGATTTCATGGCCTCAAGGTCTTTTGCCTTCATGCTAACTTCTGCATCGTCTTTGATATTGCTCATCTTCTGAATGGAAGAAACAATCAAGGTATTTTTAGGATCATTGCTTTTCAGTTTGCTGATCAGCGTGACCGTATCTTCTGTTTCCTGTACGTCATCGGCATTATCGGCAAAAGCCCGATATTCCTTGAGAGACTGTGTACCAAGTTCAATCCGGTCCATCAAGAATACGACTTTGTCAGCATCTTTCGAAGCTGCGATAAGTTGAGCTGATTTAAAGGAGGTCATCGTCTTGCCGGATCCCGTTGTATGCCAAATATAACCGCCAAGCTGATTTCCTTCTTCCCAGTCGTGTTTAGTCACACGGTCAGAAATATTATTGGCAGCATAATATTGGTAGCTTCGCATGACTTTCAAAATACCATCGGAATCATCTGCAACGGTATAGAACCCGACTAACTGATGAGCCATGGGAATTGATAAAAGCAGCTCAGCAACACGCTTCCAATCGTTGATAGGATCATTATTCAAATCTGCACAGTGGAAATAAAAATCAGGATTAAACCGTCCATCGGGGCCCGGATTAGAAAAATACAACGTCTCGTTCGGATTCATTGCCACAAAAATTTGAATAAGGGAGAAAAAGCCCGTAAAAAGCCCTTCATGAGCGTATTTTTCAATTTGATTGGCCGCTTCAATTACGGGAACACCGGACTTTTTCAGTTCGATATGAAAAACAGGCATGCCGTTAATCAATAACATCAAGTCACCGCGTCGATCTTGCAATACTTTTTCGTGGCGGGCAAATAGAGGTTGTTGAACAATCTGGTAGCGACTTTGTAAGGCGGCGATTTCCATGGGGTCATAGATTTTCAAGCTTACTTCTTTTCCATAGTGCAAGGTATCTTTAGGATTTTTTCGAGTTATGGATACGGTTTTCCCATTGATGAAGCCGTTCAAAGCCAAAGGAGTCCGAAGGCGATTGATTTGTTCTAGAAGATCATCGATTTCTTCTTGAACGAGAGGAAAATCACCCAAGCGGTCGATACTCCGATTGTTTTCAAAAAGAATATTCGCCCAGTTTTGAATCAATTCTTTTTCTGTCGGATACTTAATGACTTCCTGTCCCCAACCGTAACGCTGCAATGCAGTAATCAAGGCCGCTTCAAAATCTACTTCTTTATCAAAATCATCCATAACTTTACTCCTATTCTTATAAAATTTCCATAAATTTAGCTTTCGTTGATGAAGGGTAATGAGGTTGTCGATGTTATCTAAACAATGTCCTATCAGCTGTTGTTCCTCAAGATTAGGTAGCGCAAGTTTCCCCATGCAAAGCTTATCATAATAAAAGTATAGACGAACTCCGCCTTCTTGTAGCTGAACTATGAGTTTTTGAAAATTATCGGACTTAAACCAATGCCAAAGAAAACGATCATCTACGTCACCTGTGGTCTTAAAAACTTCATAAAGCGAGCTGACGATTACGTTATCAGATGTATTTTGGTAGCCAATCGAACCTACATTGATTCTTGCTGGATTATATGCAAAAGAATGTGGAGAAACAATATAATACATTCTTTTATCAGCTTCACGCATTGTCCCACCATTTTCAAATTTTTCATCCTGTGGAACAAATCCATTTTCATTAGTTATTGAATAACTCTTATAAGGGAGATCATCTCTATTCTTTTTTCCTGACAAAAAGGTAATGTCAGATAACTTACGCTGTTCCCAAACTATATTTAAGGAATAAATTTCTCTATTTTTGAAAACTTTTAACTTTCGCTGATGAAGGGTAATGAGATTGTCCATCTGTTGAAAAAACTTTCCTAGTTTTCGCTGTTCTCCCCATTTGGGCATCAAAAAGCTTAATTTTCCGAGGGACTTTCCAGATATTTCTGCAAATGTTGATCCAGCCGCCACTCGTTCCGCCTCATGCTGAATCATATTTCCCATAGAAAAAATAAAATATGGGTCTATATCATTATTACATATCAATGATTGAAACCCTTGATTAGTAGCCCCTGCGTGCTGTAAGATAGCCATATTTCCGATTCCCGCACGACTTGTAAATAGTACAGTCTTATTCGCTGGCAGAATTTTAGCAGAGCTATTTTTTAAGCCTTCTTCAGTAATTTTACGAATACTGCCACTGGCAAATATTTTATCGCCAATTTCAGCTGGAGTATACCAATCTATATCTCCATCCCAATAGTCAGAATTATTTGTACTAGGTGTTCCTCCTCCTATAATCTCAGCGACCTCATATAGCTTACGCTGTTCCCAAGATATAGAGGTATAGTTTCTTCATTTCGTGATTGAAAATTATCAGTATATCTCAAAATATAAGCATAGGCAGCTTACGCTGTAATTGAAAATAAGTCTATTCATTATATCTCTATTTCTGCAGCTTAATTACTTCTCTAAAATCTATACAAACATTCTTTCAAGCATAGATTTTTTTATTTTTTGCAGTTTTTCCAACTTACTCTGATGAAGGGTTATAAGCGCATCGATATTTTGAAAATACTTCCCTATCTTTTGTTGTTCTGCCAAAGAGGGGGTCATTAAAGTATATTCACCATATTCTCGAGCATTGACCCCAGGCTGCCCCGAACGCTGAGAAGTGATACGAATATAGTTATCGTAATCGGATGTCAATGTATTTTGAAACACGAATTTTGAATCATGATCTTTTTTTATTCTTGCTCGAATAAGAAAACCAGCATAATATACAAGGCCATCAGATTGCTTATAAATATAAGTTTTTCCGACACTTGCACCTGTACGAGCAAAAAGAACATCGCCTTCTTGCAATACATAATTTTCTACTTGAGAAAGGTCTGTATCTGGAGATGTCAAAGTTTTCTTAAGGAACTCATGCGTAGAATCATCTATATCCGTAATTCGAAGATATTTATTTTGTCCATCATATTTTTTTGCAGCCACATTCAACCCATACTCAAATGATTCGGTAATATCTCCTAACTTACGCTGTTCCCAATCGCCCGTAAAACCAGAAAATCTAATTTTCGGCACTTTTTGTCCATTTTTCGGAAAACAATTTTCGAGCATTGATTTTTTAATAATTTTCAATTTTTCGCACTTACGCTGATGAAGGGTAATGAGATCGTTTAGGACCTTAAAAAAATCTCCAATTTTCTGTTGCTCTTTGCACGATGCATATGGAATTTCTATTTCACCGACAAGCTGCTTGTTCAGTCCACCTCGTGACCCAGCTCCAGATGAAATCATTCGCAATTCATCATATCTATTTTCCAGATTACAAAACACAAATTCTGAAATAATATCCTCCGAAAATATCATCGCTGCAATAGATTGGTTAGTAGTAAGCGGAATGCGATTAATTGCAACAGTTCCACGCGTCTTCCCTTGCCCCGCCAACGCAATTAAAACCGAATTTACAGGTATCATTTTCGCATTGGAATTATTCATTCCTTCTTTAGAAATCATATTATCAGTGAACGTAATATATTTTTTATGGACTTCTCCAGAAGACAACCATGGAGTCTCTTTAGGAAACCAATACTGAGGCACTCCGGTACGAGGAGTACCTCCAGCACAAATTTCTGCTACATCAGAAACCTTACGCTGTTCCCAATCATCCGTGAAGCCTTTAAAGCGAATGCGTGGTTTTTTCTTCTTATTCATCTATTTCACCACCTATCAATTTTTGCAATTCTCGGATTCCCGCCATATCGGCATCGGACCCGGTAAGATCCGATAGCATAGAAGACAGTAATTTCTCCGTACGTCTAATATCGTCTTCAATATCTTTCATAGTGACAGAATATTTTTGTGCCAATAACTCCACTCGTTTCGTAAAATCGTCAATCATGGCATCAGCAAGAGCGGCGATGCTATCTACAATCGGGGTAACCCATTTTTCATGAAGGAGTTGCCGTACATCTTCATCAGAAAAGTTTTCAATCGTCTCTTTTGTCAAAAGATGCAATGAATTTTCTTCTGCTTTGATTTGTTTTTTTAGATTTTTTTCCTTGTCATTCAAACTTTGAGCACTTTTAAGAGTTTGAATCAATACCTTGTTGTCCGCTTCATCTTCCTTGAGTACTTTTATGACACCTTTTATATTCTTGAATACAAACTCATCATTTGATTCATTCAAAGCATCGCTAATAGTGTTTTTATCCTCTTCACTCAAAGTCTCAATCAGTTCTTCATAAGCATGGGGAATTTCAGCGAGATCATCGCGTTTTTTCGTCAATGCACTCAATTCTTCAGAAAGATAAACTTCTTGGACCAACTCGAACTCCAGGGCATGCCCTTTCCAGCCCTCTTGCACCTCAACTTCTTTGCCTTTTTGTTTCTTTACAACCATATTGGGATCAACTTTTTTAAAAGTATCCATTCCTTCTGCCTGAACGAGCTCTAAGTCTCCAGAGATTATATTGTACTGTTCTTCAAAACTTTCATACGCCTGATAAGGATCTAAAAGCGATACACCCGAAAAACGCTGAAATAGGTCAGAAGCGATTTGTTCCTCCATTTTAGGGATAGAAAGCGCCAAAGCCTGATCAATCAGATTTTTATCCAAGAATTCGCCGAAATCAGCAAATCGACGGTGAAAGCGTCCCAGAAAATTCTGAACATCAAGATTATTCCGAATCGTTGTTTTAATGTCCTCATTCTTCACAGAAACATATTCATCATCGCCGGTAAAGAGTTCTTCCTTAAGCGAGGGAAAGACTTTCCAATAGGAATTTAAAACCGCAAGTTCAGACACAGGAACTCCGCCAAACATGGAAGCGTAAATATCATAACTTTCCGTCTCTTCCGAAGAATCCACGTAGCGCGGAATATTCAAATTATAGTCATTCGCCCTAATTTCATCACGACTGACCAAGCGGGAATACTTATCTATACTCAGCCGTCCCTTCACCGTATCTACGACACGCCGAATATCAGAATCCCTGAGTTTATTCTTTTTAGCGTCTTTCACAAATCCCTTAGAAGCGTCGATTATAAGGACATCCGTATTTTCTCTTTTTTGCCGTAACACCATAATAATGGTCGGGATTCCTGTGCCGAAGAAGATATCCGCCGGAAGTCCGATAATCGCATCGATATTGTTCTGTTCAATAAGGTTTTTACGGATTTGTCCTTCCTCACCACCACGGAACAGTACTCCATGCGGTAAAACAATGGTCATAATGCCATCCGGTTTCAGATGATAGAGATCGTGCAGTAAAAACGCATAATCGGCTTTAGATTTCGGCGCTAGACCGTACCGAGAATAGCGGGAATCGTTTTCTTTTCCAGAAGGATTCCAGCGTTGAGAATAGGGCGGATTAGAAACAACGGCATCTACATAAAGCGGATTATACGTCCCGACCGGGTCGGAATCTTCAAAATATGGCCAGTCATCTTCCAGGGTATCCCCCCTGCGAGTTAAGATATTATCCGGCAAGATACCGCGCATGACAAGGTTCATCCGGGTCAAATTATATGTACTGGGCGTGATTTCCTGGGCATAATAGCGAATACGATTTTTATTTTTCATATATTTTGCTGTCGTCTGACCTATGTTGATAAGAAGACTGCCGGAACCGCTTGTCGGATCGTAAATATCAATCTTCTCTCTACCTCTCAGATGATTAGCCACAATTTCAGACATGAGGAGAGAAACTTCATGAGGCGTATAAAATTCTCCAGCCTTCTTTCCGGCGTTCGCCGCAAAGTTTGAGATCAAGAATTCGTAAATAAAGCCCAATACATCATAATCCTGTTTTTTCTGCATAGGAATCTCAGCAATAAGATGAACCAAGTCACGAACAGATTTGGTTTGAGACTGTGTATTGTCGCCCAATTTGGAAAGTCCTGTTTCGAGGGTATTAAAAATGCCTGAAAACACTTTTTTGTGAGAAGGAGAAATGAGACGAGTAAAGGAAGATAAAGCGGTACGAACATTGTCTACAGAAAAATCAGAACCTATCTGAATCCAAGTTGAAAATAGATCTTTATAAGAGATAAAGTACCCGAGATTTTTCTGAACGTTAGAAACGGTATCAGTATCGGCTTCGTTTACATAATTTATAATATCTTCTGTCGTATATTCTTGAGACAGGAGCCACTGCTCTTCTTTATCAGACAAATATTTATAAAAGATAAATCCAAGGATATAGTCTTTATATTCATTAGGTTCGATTTTCGACCGCATACGGTTTGCAGATTCCCATATTTTCGTAGCCAGCTGTTGTTTATTCATTGAAGTATACTCCTTACTATATATATTCGTTCAATAATCAAACGTCTGATTCTAATCTCAATAAAGTGCCGTTATCATCGTAATAATCCTTATTATTAACGATTATCCTGCATAATAAATAGTATAACATTATTCGATTCTTTATTCTATTCTTTTGAAAAGAAACCGCCACATGGAAATCCACATTATCTCCTAACCTGTTGGAAACAAATAGGCAAAAAAGGATGTCTCATGACAAATCACGCGACAGCCTTTTTATTCGGAGGCAAACGATAATATTATTTACCTTCAAAGGTAGAAAAGTAGGTTCACGTTCTATTCACTCTATACTTTCTTATCGGTAGGCAGTTTTTCACTTCGGGGAGATGTACTACATTAAAACGATTCTTTCAGACATCTCTACCGATTGCATAATGCACTTCTTCCACCAATTTCTATGCAAGTTATCACTCCAAAAATATTTCTCCTAAACAACCTAAATAGACATAACAAAAGCCGGTGCAAGACATCACTGACAGATGCCATGTAACGGCTTTTTGTATGCGATATTCAGTTTTACGAGCCTTCTCAGCTTTCCGTCTCCTTGTCCGGAATTATCCTACAAATCTTTCTAATCGGGCCTAAGAGCCCTTTCAGGATCTCGATTATCAGTTTATACTCGTCTTCCTGAACGGGACGTCTAACTCGCTTCTACAGCGTGTTTTCCTTAAGTAATCAAAACCACCAGTTTAACTGGTGGTTTGCTCAGGCCCTATAAGGGCCTATCT
>NZ_UQBH01000023.1 GCF_900539295.1 uncultured Megasphaera sp. | reverse complement strand
ACCTCGTAGCCGGCGCTAACATCGCTGGTTTCGAACGTGTTGCTGATGCAATGCTGGCTCAAGGCGTCTTCTAAGATACCTAAAACTGAATAAAGAGCCTGAAAAAGGACCTGTCACGTATGTGGCAGGTCCTTTCTTGTATACTCGATCAGATATATAGAAAATAACGCACGGCTTATACGCGGACAGCAACGTGGTCTTTGAATTCATCCATCATGTCCTGGCAGCGTTTTTCATCTCCGGCCAAGAGAATGGCCAGCCGCCCCATGATTTCAGCACCGCGAAGGATGACCGGTTCAATGGACGGGGCTTTGACGGCATTGGCGATTTCAACGGAATGTTCCGGCATGGGCACATCGCCCAAGGCTAAATGAAGATGGAGGGCCGGGCACTGGTGACTGACGTTGCCCACATCGGAGCTGCCGCAGTCCTTCGGCGCTTCATAGGCGATTCCCATGTCGGTCAAGACCTGTTCTGCCGCCTTGGTCGCCGTATCATTCCAGACCATATTGTCGAACTTACACCCCATCTGGCGGACGTCATACGTCGTTTCTGTCGCAATGGCCGCTCCTTCAAAGCATTTCATGACCTTGGCAACGACCGTATCGAGGTAAGCTCGTTCACTGTGGCGGATGCAGCATTCCACTTCGGCATAATCGGGGACGACATTCGAAGCGCGCCCGCCGTCGACGATGTACGAGCCGATGCGCGTTTCCGGCCGAACGTGCTGGCGCAGCATATCAATGCCGTGCAGGGCCAGCATGGCGCCGTTCAGGGCATTGCGCCCATTCCACGGTTCCCCGGCGGCATGTGCCGTCTGACCGTGAAAGGCAATGCGGTAGTCGTCGAGGGCTAAGAAATGCGAGTTGGCATTGGTCTTAGTCGGTGAAATGTGGACCATGACGGCCAGATCATAGGCGTTAAAAATTCCCTGTTCACACATGATGACCTTGCCGCCGCGAAGCTCTTCGTCAGGCGTCCCGATGAGGTCGACATCGACGGGAAGGCCTTTCAGATCTTTTAAGGCTGCCGCCGCCAAAAAGCTCATGGCCCCATTGGCTGAATGGCCGCAGCCGTGGCCGACGCCGGGAAGAGCGTCGTATTCCGCCAAAAGGGCGATTTTAAGGACAGGCTTTTGAGCGCGGGACACGACAGCCCGGAAAGCCGTCTTCTGTCCCGTAAAATTTTCTTCTACGTCCATGCCCAGCTTCCGACAAGCTTCGACATAATGCTGGCAGGCATGAAACTCTTCACCGGACAACTCCGGATCATTGGCAATGGCATAATTTAGTTGAAAGGCCTGTGCCTTGTGGACATCCATGGCCGATTTCAAAGCAGAAATATGATTCATAATAACTAAAAACTCCTTTTACCCGACGATAAACATATATAAGGGAATGACGACGATACCCATGATGACGGTGATAAACGTAACCTGCGTCGAGTAACAGACATCGGCTCCGATAGATTTAGCGACGACAGTCATCTGAGTCATAGCCGGCATACTGGCCTGCATAGTAAAGACCTGGGCCGACATGGGCGTTACGGGAATGAAAGGCAAGAGGGCCAGGACGCAGGCCGGACAGACGATAAAGCGGCCGACCAAGGCACCGATGACATCGCGGTCCCAATGAACATCGGACAGGGAAATTCCGGCCATTTCGATGCCGATAACCAGCAGCGACAACGGCGTGGCCATATTTCCGACATATTGGAAGGACGTGAGCAGGAAGCCCGGCAGTTTTACGTTAGCCAGGACAAAAATCAGGCCAATCAAAAACCCCATAAGAGGCGGAGAAAAGACCTTTTTAATCGTCTGAGCAGAAAACAAAGGCATATTCCCCTTCCCGCCCTGACTGTCATTGACGATATGGTAAATGCCGAGGGTCCAAAACATCGTCGTATTGGCCATATAGTAGAGCATGACTGAAGGGACGCTCTGCGTTCCAAAGAGGGCCAGGTTGACAGGCAGACCGATAAAAATCGTATTGGCGATAAAGAAACAGGTGACGAATACGCCCTGCCGTTCCCGGCGAATATGCAGGACCTTAGCGGCAATACGGCCGACGGCATACGCCAGGAATATTGACGCAAAGGGCAGGATCAGATCCGGTGCAATGCGAATCAAAGAATCATGGGTAAAATCCTTTTCCATTTGACAGAGCATGTACAGCGGCAGGCTGATTTTCATGACCAGCTTCGAAAAAACAGCACTCATATTCGAACCGAACCAGCCTTTTTTGGTCAATACGACACCGATTGCGATGATAAATAAAACCTCAAAAATCCCTTCTAATCCATGAAGCACGCCTTCCAAAAAATCGCTTCCCTTCTAAAAGTGGTATAATTCCGGCCGCCGGTCGCGGAAGACATTGATACGGCTGCGGATATCATCGACGACGGATACGTCGATCTCTTCCGTAAGGACGGCATCGTCACCGCCGCCTTCGATCAAAACCTTCCCCTGGGGATCGGCCAGCAAGGAATGGCCTCCAAATTGAAGGCTGCCGCAAACACCGCAGCTGTTGACGGCAGCGACGAAAAACTGATTTTCAATAGCCCGAGCCCGATTGAGGAGACGCCAATGTTCGAGCCGCACTTCCGGCCAGGCTGCCGGCACGAAGAGAACCTTTGCTCCGGCCAAAGCCGCCATGCGGACCCACTCTCCAAAACGGACATCATAGCAGATGATAGAAGCCATGGTCACGCCGTCGAGGGAAAACACATTGAGTTCCTTACCGGCCGTAAAGGCCTTATCTTCTTTGCCCGGGGTAAATAAATGGCACTTATCATACGAAGAAACCAAAGTACCGTCGCGGCGAATAATATAAGTCGTATTATAAAGTTTTCCTTCATGACGGCGGGCAATGGAACCGCCCACGATATGGACGTTGCAGGATTTTGCCAAATCTTGTAAAAAAGCCTGCGCCAAGACGCCGTCTTCATCGGCTTTTTCAAAGACATCGGGCGGATAGAAAGACACATCCCATAATTCCGATAAGACGGCGATATCGGCACCGCCTGCAGCTGCAGCCTGCACATGGCGGCGCACTTGCTCAAAGTTCGCATCCCGGTCGCCTGGGACGATGGAAAATTGAACCAGAGATATTCTCATAATTTCAACTCCTTTCAGAACGGACAAACAGCATTTTCATTCCGATATCCGGACATATTATAAAGATAAATATATTATAGAGGATGCGCCGAAAAATAACAATTGCTTGCAAATCCCTCCGGCCCTTGTTATAGTTAAATTACTTTATACATAAAGAAGGGGTATCATGGAACAGGATGAAATGATGAAGGACTGGTTAGAAAGCCTCATGGCCTGTCAGTCCTGTCATCTGAGACAAGAAGGCAACCGGGGCCCGACACGCTATACAGGCGCAGTCTCGTCCCCCTTAATGTTCGTCGGTGAAGGACCCGGCGGTGTGGAAGATGAATACGGCGTTCCCCTCGTCGGCCCGTCGGGGCAGCTCCTCGACAAGGCCTTGTGGAGCGTCGGTTTAACCCGCGACCGGGTCTACGTCACCAATATCGTAAAATGCCGGCCAAAAAACAATCGCACGCCTACCTTAGATGAAGGCCGTCAGTGTGCCGACATCCACTTAATTAAAGAAATCGACCTCGTACAGCCAAAGGTTATTGTCTGTCTGGGCAAAGTCGCCTTCCAATACTTCTATGGCAAGGCAGCCAGTATCATGCGCAATCGGGGCAAATGGTTTACCTGGCGAGGCTATCCCGTCATGCCGACATACCATCCGGCCTTTCTTCTGCGGCAGACCGGACACGACCTGGTCGAATCGAAATGGCAGGTCTATTACGACTTCAAGGCTGCCGTTGAAAAAGCAAAAGCCGAAAATCCCGATTACATCTACCAGAGCCCTGAAAAAACGAATCTCTTAGAACAATACACACCGCTGAAAGAAAGCCGAAGTTTCTGATTCAAAATGAAAAGCACTGCCATCATCATCGTGTTGGCAGTGCTTTTCATTTGTGATTTATGTTTTTATTTCTCAACAAAACGGCAGTAACTCAATCAAAATGCCGGTCATACAGATGGCTGTTTTCCAAGAATTCTTCAACCGTCGGGAAGCCGAGTTTCTTTAAGAGTTCGATAACGTAAGGATTTTCCATCGGGGTACGGGAGAAGGCCTGTTTCCCATAAGCCTGTACATTGGCCTTGCCGTCTTCCTTCTTGATGATGGCACGAGGACCGCCGACACAGCCGCCGATGCAGCCCATACCTTCAAAGAAGTTTCCGTCGCGGTTGCCTTCCAAAATGTCGTTGATCATGGCCTTACAAGCCGGAACGCCGTCAGCCTTACGGGTCTTGATATCGACTTTGCGGTCCGGGTCGAGTTGGTGTACCGTCGTCGTGACCGCTTCGGCAACGCCGCCTGCATAAGCATAGCTGATGCCGGCTTCAGAAGCGTGCGGCACGTTGTCTTCCGGCAGGGATTCCAAATCGATGTCGGTTACGGAGAAGAAGTCCCTTACTTCCTGGTAGGTCAAGACATGATCGACGGCGCCGACCAAATCGGGTTCATTCCGTTCCGCTTTTTTAGCCAGGCAGGGCCCGATAAAGACCGTCTTAGCCTTCGGATGAAGGGCCTTTACGGTCCGGCCGCCGGCAATCATCGGCGATACGGAACCGGGAACGTTCGGCAAGAGCTGGTGATAAAGCTTTTTAATCATGGCAATCCACATCGGGCAGCAACAGCTCGTCAGCTGGAACTGATCTTCACTCTGAATGTTGCGGTCGAATTCCAAGGCTTCTTTTAAGGTCAGGATATCGGCAAAGACAGCGACTTCCAACATGCCCGTAAAGCCCAGGCGTTTAAAAGCCGTACGCAGCTTGCCCATGGTGACATTAGGCCCAAACTGTCCGGCAACAGCAGGTGCAACCATAGCATAAATCGGGCCGTCGTATTCATGAAGATCCTGAACGACGGGAATGATGTCCTTGCGGGTCTTCAAGTTGTCCAGCTTGCAGGCATCGACACAGGCCTGACAGCCGACACACTGGCTGTCGTCGACTTCAACACCTTCCGGGCCGCGCTTGATAGCGCCCCAATCGCAAGCTTCTTCACAGCCGTGCGGTTCATCCGGAGGGCAGAGGCAGGGTTTTACTCGCCAAACCAGAGGATGGTCATCGGGATGAGCTAAACAGTCGATCAATCTCGGTTCCCCTTCAACGCCAATAGGTTTACCATCAGCTGCTCGTTTGAGCATTTGCTGATATAATTCATCTAATGTTTTCATACATAAACCCCCTTAAAGAGAATAACGAAGCCAAATCATTTGGTTTCATTATAACAGATTTTTAAGGGGGCTGACAGTTTTTTTACTGAAATTTTAGTCTAAAGTCAAAAGTAATGCCATTTTAAATGGTCCATCGGCAGTTACGGCATGGCGGCCGTTTTTTGCAAAGGCAAAGTTTTCACCGGCTTTGATTGGAAAATCCTTGCCTTCATAGTTGATAACGGCCTTGCCTTCAAGGGCGAAAATAAGGGCTTCACCCGGTGCAGCGTGTTCAGAAAGGCCCGTTCCGGCGCCAAAGCTCATGATGACGAATTTCATCTTCGGCGACTGGATGATGTCGCGGTTAATGATTTTACCATCCTGGCAGGGGACGAGATCAGCCAAAGAAAAGAGTTTTCCTGCATCGATATTCATAAGAGATTCCTCCTCAATCGTAATTTCAACATAGACGGCGCCGCCCTGGCTTCTCATACCGACGGCAACGCCTGCCGGTACAATCAGGGCCTGTCCTGAAGGGATTTCAAAATCACCGGCCTCTCCGTAAAGGGAAAGACTGCCGGAAAGAACATAGATCACCTTGGCTTTTTGATACGTTTCAGGACTGATGTCCGTATGAGCCGCCAAGGAAAAATAAAACAACTGATAGTCAGGCTCGTTGACCAATTCCTTCGAAATCGTACAGCCTTCTACCGGTAAATTATCTTCATGGATCGAAAAAACAACACCTTTTCGTTCATTCATCATGTATCCCTCCTTCTCATAGCCATAGTATACCTTTCGAGTAATGTTTCGACTGTTGTAAATCCAACAAAAAAACAAGAAATTGGAATTTCTCCCATTTCACCCAAAACACAAACCACTGCGACCCATCCATAGAATCTGAAATCAAAGCTTTACAAAACGAAACTTTACTGTTAAACTGATATAGTAACTTAATATGTGCGGGTGTAATTCAGTGGTAGAATACGAGCTTCCCAAGCTTGGTACGAGGGTTCGATTCCCTTCATCCGCTCCATGATAAAAAAGGACTCACGACACGTCGTGAGTCCTTTTTAGCGTCCAGTTTTTCTGAAACCGGATACATTCATCGCATAAGTCGAAGCTATTTTAAACAAATAGTTTTAAAACATTTTCTATTTATTAATACATCGTTACTTCGATATATATATATATATATACTTATTTATTTATATAAATACACTTAGTAAAATTCTAACGAACCTTTAATAGTTGTCCTTTCCGAATTCTATATCCGGAATAATAGGCTTTAAATAGCCATTTCATTAATCCTCGATTGATATATATCATAGACATTAAATTCATATTTTTAAAAATATGCTTGAATTTTTAAACGTTTTGGTGTATTATCATTGTAACATATTTGACACATCTTTTTGTGTTAAATAAAAAAAACATAAACAGGGAGCGTGTAATACAAATCACGTACGTTTTTCACCGCATGAATCTCGATATTTTTTATCAACAGCCTCTCGAATAGAGATTTCTGCTGATTTTTTGTTTAGAGAGAATGCAGATATTTTTTATCGGATATCCGTCATTATTTGACCTATTCCCAAAAACTTACATGAATAGATAATACGCGCATCCCGAACTCACCAAGGAGGCATCATGTTGATGAGAAAATCAATCTACTCAAGAAAAAAATCTACCCTAATCGCCATTTTAGCCGCATTGGCGATCTGTGGAACCCTGTCCGTATCGGCTGCCGATTCGACTGACGAACAGCTTGGCGATACGCTGGATTTAACGACGTCCGATACCACTCACAAAAATAAAGTGACGAATACAGGCAAATCACAAAATGATACGATCGCCATCGGTTTTGACAACACAGCTTCGAACGGTGGCTTAGCCATCGGTTCCAATAATACCGTAAGCAATGCAGCCCGCATGCATCTGGCCACGGCGATTGGCCGATACAACTATGCCAATAATAATTCTGTCGTCGTCGGTCACAGTAATTCCGGTGTCGGCGGCAGTGCCGTCTTCGGGTTCAATAACTACGGCAGCTCTTATGCCACGGTACTCGGTCTCAATTCTAAAGCCGCCGGCGGCATTGCAATCGGGAATGGAGCCAGAGCCGGCGCTTTCCAGATTTCTGATAAGCCGACGACCTCTACGATGATAGACTTTACGACAGCTATCGGCAATGGCGCCATGTCCTTGAACGGGACGTCGATTGGCTATCTGGCTAAATCAAATCTTGAAGGGCTCGCCTTGGGCACCGAAACCCAAGCCCTGTACGGCGGCACGGCCCTCGGCAGTGGCGCTTCAACGGCAGAAAACACCTACTCCATCTTCCATGCCGACGGTGTCGCCCTCGGTGACGGTGCCGTTGCTAATCGCAGTTACGGCGCCTATGGCTACGTCCCTCTCAGCGATACGGCTGCGACCTTAAAAACCGAGGATTCGATGGCCAATGATATCGCCTTAGCAAAGCAAATGGGCGACTCTGTCCTAACAGCGGTACAGGGCTTCTACGATAAATACGGCGAAGATACCTATAAAGAATGGAAATCATTGGCTTCAGAATATGAAAAGGCAGACATAGCCGCTAATAAGAAAAAAGTTGCCATGGAAGAAACCACCTATGCCTCTGAAGCCGACCGCCAAAAAGACTACAACGAGTTAAAGGTGTTAGAAAAACAGACCAAAGATGCCAAAGACGCCTTAACGGATTTTGAAAAGCAACATAGCGGCATTAAAAATGCCATCCGCCTTAAAGAACATACCCTGTCCCCCTTCAAGGCTAACGGCAGTGCCGTCAGCATCGGCCGATCCGCCGTCATCGCCGCCGACGGAACGGTCCAGACCAGAGCGATTACTCGCCAAATCACTAACCTGGCTGCCGGTACGGAAGACACGGACGCCGTCAACGTGGCCCAGTTGAAACAGGTAAAAACCTATGCCGACGGCATTGCTAATACCGTCAAAGAACTGACGGATAAAGTCGCTGCCGGCAGCCGTGACTTTGCCGGCGACGACCAGAGTAAAGTCAGCGTCAAAGTCGGTGAAACCATGGAAATCACCGGCGGTGCCGCTACGAACAACCTGTCCGACGACAATATCGGCGTCGTAGCTAAGGGCGAAAATGGCGTTTCCGTCAAATTGTCCAAAGACTTAAAAGGCCTCAATACGGCGGAATTCAACACCAGCATCACCGTCGGTACCGGCGACAACAAGACAGTCATCACCGGCGACTCCATCCGCACGGGCAATACGACAATCAACAACAACGGCCTGACGATCAACAATTCCGATCCGACGAAAAACATTACCATCCAGGATGGCAACATCAACATGGGCGGCAATGCCATTCACAACGTCGGCGAAGCTACGGAAGCCGGCGACGCCATCAACAAAGGCCAGTTCGATCGGACAATCAACAACTTCAACACCGGCATGAGTGAAATGAACAGCCGCATCGGCCAGATTGACCGCAACGTCAACCGCGTCGGTGCCGGTGCCGCTGCCTTAGCTTCCCTCCATCCCTTGGATTTTGATCCCGATGACAAAGCCTCCTTCGCCGTCGGCTTCGGCTCCTACAAGAGCGAACACGCCACTGCCCTCGGTGCCTTCTATCGTCCCAACGAAAACACCATGGTAAACCTGGCTGCAACCATCGGAAACAGTGATGATATGTACAGCGCCGGCGTTTCCTTTAAGATTGGCCCTGCCTCCCCTTACGCTCACATGAGTAAGTCTGAAATGGCCGTCAAGCTAGAAGAACTGACGGCTCAGAATCAAAAGATTGAAAGCCAGAACCAAGAACTCAATGAAAGATTGGCTAAATTAGAAGCCCTCGTCGCCTCTAAATAAGCTAACGCGCTTACCAATCAGACATCCTTCGATATCCCCGTTACATCGAAGGATGTCTTTTTTTATTGAATTTTTGTATGACGTTGTATTTCCGTCATAGTCTATCAATATTTCACATGTCCGTCTCCGACTTCATCAGCCGATTATTTTGTAGGAATTTTTCTGACAAGATTTCCATCTTCGGCACTCTATAATAAACGATTATCAACCCAAGGAAGCCATTTATGAGCTTTTAATGTTTTGTAGGAAGAATTCCTACAAAACATTTGTTTTTGTGACATGACAATGATATATTTAAATAAAAATCGTCATAAAGACTTGTATTTCACTTCAAGTTGGAGTATTATACTCTATGGAAAATACATAGCAAAATGTATTTTATATTCCTATATATGAGCTTGCATATTGCCGGTTCATTTATTTTTTACAGTTAAACAAGATGTTTTTAATCTTATTTAACCATTAATTTGGACTAAAATTATTCATATTATCCGGTCAAAAAATAAAATGAGCCAATAAGCTGCCTAGTAGGAATCATCGAGGAGGATTTACGATTATGAAGAAAACAAAAAGATTTAACAAAAAAGTTACCCTGAGTGCCCTCTTAGCCGCATTGGCTCTCTGCGGCAGCCTGTCTGTATCGGCTGCTGACAAGCTGGATTTGACCACGGGAGATACCCACAAGAATACCGTATCATCCAGCTCCACGACTACCGATACAGTAGCCATCGGCTTCGACAACAAAGCGTATAATGGTGCCTTAACCATCGGCGATCACAACAATGCTGTAAACACCGATACCACCGTTATTGGACGAAATAACAACGGCAATAACGGCTCTGTCGTCGTCGGCTATGACAATAAAAGCACAGCCGCCGCTACCGTCGTCGGTCAAAGAAACCTCGGTACCAGTTGGGCTACCGTCGTCGGCCGAGATGCAAGGGGCGCCGGTGCTGTCGTTATGGGCATGCAAGCCAGCGGCGGTATTTTCAACATTGGCAAATCAATGACCAATGACCAAACCACCTCCTACTATTCAACAGCAGTAGGCAACTATGCCACGGCTCTCGTCGGGACAGCCATCGGGCATAAGGCCAAAGCAGATCACGGCGGCGTTGCCCTCGGCGCCAGTGCCAACGCCATGTACGGCGGCGTAGCTCTCGGGAAAGGGGCTTCCACGGCCGAAAACACCTACTCCTACGTCCGTTCTGACGGCGTCGCTTTAGGGGATAATTCCTACGCCAACCGCGGTTACGGTATCTATGGCTACGTCCCCCTCAAAGACACCACCGACATTGTCAAGAGCGTGTACGCAACGACAGCAGCAACGGACTCGATGGCAAATGACATCGCCTTGGCCAATAAAACCGGCGATGACAGTGTCGTCACAGCCGTCACTAACTTCTACAATACCTACGGCGAAGATGTCTATAATGACTACAAAACGGTTGAATCTGCCTATGAAAAAGCCGTCATGGCCTATGATAAACAGGCTGCTAAAATGAACAGCACGACCTACGCCACAGAAGCCGACCGGGCCGCTGACCTTGCCACACTCAACGACTTAGCTGCCGGTAAAAAAACGGCCATCGCCGCATTGAATGCCTTCGAAAAAGAACATGACGGCATTGCTAAGGCCGTCCTCCGCAAAGACAGTGCCCTTTCCACCTATAAGGCAACGGCTGCTGCCGTCAGCTTAGGCTATGGTACCACCGACAGCAACGAAGCCGTTACTCGTCAGATCACCAACCTCGCTGCCGGCACGGCTGACACGGACGCCGTCAACGTCGCCCAGTTGAAACAGGTGAAAACCTATGCAGACGGCATTGCTAATACGGTCAAAGAACTGACGGACAAAGTCACTTCCGGCAGCCGCGACTTTGCCGGCGACGACCAGAGTAAAGTCAGCGTCAAAGTCGGTGAAACCATGGAAATCACCGGCGGTGCCGCTACGAACAACCTGTCCGACGACAATATCGGCGTCGTAGCTAAGGGCGAAAATGGCGTTTCCGTCAAATTGTCCAAAGACTTAAAAGGCCTCAATACGGCGGAATTCAACACCAGCATCACCGTCGGTACCGGCGACAACAAGACAGTCATCACCGGCGACTCCATCCGCACGGGCAATACGACAATCAACAACAACGGCCTGACGATCAACAATTCCGATCCGACGAAAAACATTACCATCCAGGATGGCAACATCAACATGGGCGGCAATGCCATTCACAACGTCGGCGAAGCTACGGAAGCCGGCGACGCCATCAATAAAGGCCAGTTCGACCGGACGATCAACAACATCGGTAACGGCATGAACGAAATGAACGGCCGCATCAACCAGATTGGCCGCGACGTCAACCGCGTCGGTGCCGGTGCTGCTGCCCTGGCCTCCCTCCATCCGTTAGATTTCGACCCCGATGACAAGGGTTCCTTCGCCGTCGGCTTCGGCTCCTATAAGAGCGAACACGCTGCCGCCCTCGGTGCCTTCTATCGTCCCAATGAAGACACCATGGTAAATTTGGCTGCCACCGTCGGAAACAACGACAACATGTACAGCGCCGGCGTCTCCTTCAAGATCGGATCCTCCTCGCCTTACCACAACATGAGTAAGTCCGAAATGGCGGTTAAACTGGAAACGCAGGATAAACAGCTGAGCGACCAGAATCAAAAGATTGAAGCCTTGGAAAGCCAGAATCAGGACCTCAATGCAAGACTTGCTAAATTAGAAGCTCTCGTAGCCTCTAAATAATACAATCTCCTCCTTTTGGAAAAGGCATCCTTTGACTTGCCATCGAGTCAAGGGATGCCTTTTTACGATGGGTTTTAATAGCTCATTCCCAACAAGAATCATGAGTGTAAAACCTCTGTTGACAGGATAATAAAGAGGGATTATACTGAACTGTATTTAGCAAAATGCAGTTTCTTACAATTAAAAAAAGGAGGCTATCATGCTATTCAAAACGATTAGTCGCCACCTTCTCGGCAAGCCTTTGGAGAATACCAAACTCGAGGGCGAACAGATGCCAAAATGGAAGGCCCTGCCTATTTTCTCATCGGATGCCCTGTCATCCGTCGGGTACGGGCCGGAACAGATTGCCATCGTCCTGGCTTCGGTACCGACCTTAGCGACATACCGTTATTTCGGACCTATCGTCTTAGCTATCATTGCCTTATTATTCATCGTTGCCCTGTCCTATACCCAGGTCGTCCGGGTCAATCCGGGCGGCGGCGGTTCTTACGGCATCGCCATGAAATACCTCGGTGTCTACCCGGCCCTCACGGCAGGAGCGGCGCTTCTGGCCGATTACATCTTGACCGTTGCCGTTTCCATTTCTTCAGGAACAGCGGCTCTGGTCAGTGCCTTTCCGGTCCTTCACCCCTATCACGTCTACCTCGATCTCGGCGTTCTCATCCTGATGATGATCGTCAACCTGCGCGGTACCAGGGAGGCTTCAACCGTCTTCGTCTGGCCGACGTACTTCTTCTTGGCTGCCATGGGGATCACCTTAATCGGCGGCTTCTATCAGATTTGGAACGGCACGCTCACAGCCCATACCGTCGCTGTCGAAACGGTAGCCCCTTTAAATCAGGCAGCCTTGATGCTCATCGTCCTTCGAGCCTTTGCCAACGGCTGTAGTTCCATGACCGGCATCGAGGCCATTGCCAACGGCGTTACCATGTTTAAGGCACCCCAGCAAAAAAATGCCATCGAAACGACGGCTGTCATGGCCTGTATACTGGCCACTATGCTCGGCGGCCTCGGTTACCTCATCATCTATCTTCACCTCTTGCCGACAGAAGGCTATACCCTGTTGTCCCTCCTTGTCGAAGATATCTTCAGCCGGACCTTGATTTACTACGTCATCCAGATTTTGATGATGGTCATCCTCTACATCGCCGCCAATACGGCTTACAACGGCCTGCCGCCGCTCCTCTCTTTCATGGCCGTCGACGGCTATGTTCCCCGTTACTTTGCCAACCGCGGTGAACGCTTGAGCTATTCCAACGGCATCCAAGTCTTGACCCTCATGGCCGGCATCTTGATTGTCCTCTTCCAAGGAAATATTGAACACCTCATTTCCCTCTATGCCATCGGCGTATTCCTCTCCTTCACCATTGCCCAGTCGGCCATGGTCGTCCATTGGAGACAATGCCGGGAACGAAACTGGCGTCTCTTTTCCGTCATCAACGGCTTCGGTGCCCTGGTCACGGCCTGCGTCGTCGTCATCGTCCTCATCACAAAATTCATTTACGGAGCCTGGATCATCGTCCTGCTCATCCCGACCTTGGTCTATATGTTCCTTAAAGTCCATCATCACTATGATGACGTCCGGGAACAGCTGTTGCTGACACCGGAGGAATACACGAAAGTCATGACCACAGACTTAGGCCGCAATATCATCATCATCCCAATTGCTTCACCGACCCAGGCCGTAGCCAAGGCCATTCGCTACGCCAAGATCATCAGCGGGCCGGAAGATAAAATCTATGCCGTTCATGTCTACAGCGACGATGAACGGGGTAAAAAAATCAAAACCCTGTGGAAGAACCTGGAACCCGAGATTGAGCTCATCATGCTGCAGTCACCTTATCGGCAGCTGACGGATCCGCTCATCACCTTCATCCAGGCACTGCGAAAAGAGACGGCCTCGAAAGATACGATTACCGTCCTCATTCCTGAATTTGAAACGAAAAAATTATGGCACCGCCTGCTTCACAACCAGAGCGGCTGGCTCCTGCGGCTGCGTACCCTGCCTTACCTGGACGTCGTCATCTCGACGGTCCCCCTGCAGTTTACGAGATAACAGCCAATACAAAACGAACAGTATGAACAGCAAAAGGCCCGGTGAAGGAATTCCTTCACCGGGCCCTTTCTATTATCTATGTATGCGAGTTAAGATCGAGTTGACACCTTATTTTTTATAAAGCATGCGGACCGAGTTCAGGACACACAGGGCAGCGACGCCGGAATCGGCGAAGACCGCAGCCCACATGGAAGCGTAACCGGCAAAGCCGGCGACCATGACCAGCCCTTTGACACCTAAGGCAAAGACGACGTTTTGCTTAGCAATCTTCATCGTTTCTTTGGAAAGATGGAGGGCCTTAGGAACGGCACTGACTTTGGAATGCATGAAGACGACGTCAGCTGCTTCTACAGCCGCATCGGCACCGCTGTTCATGGCAGCCCCGACATCGGCACCGGCAAGGACCGGCGCATCATTGATGCCGTCGCCGACGAACATGACCGGCCCGTACTTTTTACGGAGTTCATCCATTTGCTGTACCTTATCCTGAGGCAGGAGCTTAGCCCGCACGTCATCGATACCGGTCTTGGACGCGATGTAGTCGGCAGCCTGCTGGGAATCACCGGTAAGCATGGCCGTCGTGATGCCTAAGCCGGAAATAGCTCTAATAGCATCGACAGCATCTTCTTTAATCGTGTCGGACACGACCATACGGCCGGCATAGCTGCCATCGACGGCAACGAACAGTTCGGCACCGTATTCAGCGGCTTCTATCGTCGGCATAACAACGGCATGACGATCCATGAGCTTCTGATTGCCGCAGAGGACGACGTGTCCGTCGACGCTGGCCTTCAGTCCCTGACCGGCAAATTCTTCAACGGCTTCCGGTTGTGCCAAGGTCAAGCCTCGTTTTTCAGACGCTTCGACGACGCTGCGGGCAATGGGGTGATTCGATGCCTGTTCCACCGATGCGCTGAGGCGAAAGACCTCTTCTTCGCGAAATCCTTCCGCAGGCAATACCTGATGGACGACAAAGTTCCCCTTGGTAATGGTCCCGGTCTTATCAAAGACGACGGCGCCGATATTTTTCAGCTGTTCGACGGCAATGCCTCCCTTAAACAAGATACCCTGTTTCGACGCGGCACCGATGCCGGCAAAGAAACTGAGGGGCACGCTGAGTACCAGGGCGCAGGGGCAGCTGATGACCAGGAAGGTCAAGGCCGTATAAATCCAGTAATGCCATTCGCCCGTAATCAAGGACGGGATGATGGCCGTAGCTGCGGCGATAGCGACGACGGCCGGCGTATAAATGCGGGAAAAGCGAGTGATAAAGCGGTCGATCTTCGGTTTTCTGGCAGCCGCTTTTTCGACGGATTCCAAAATTTTGGTGACCATCGATTCCGCCAGAGGTTTCGTGACCTTGACGTGGAGAACGCCCGTCGTATTGATGCTGCCGGACATGACTTCAGTCCCTTCATGGCAGGCCACAGGGACCGGTTCACCGGTCAAGGCCGACGTATCAAGGAGACTGTCGCCGGACACGACGACACCGTCCAAGGGAATGCGGTCACCGACGCGGACGACGGCAACGTCTCCAATGGCCGCATCGCGAGCCGGAACTTCAATGGTACTGCCGTCTTCCTGAAGGCGGTGGATGACGTCAGGCCGCATATCGATGGCAGCAGCCACCTGCTTCCGGCTGCGGTTGACGGCTCGTTCTTCAAGAGCTTCCCCAATACGGCTAAAGAGCATGACGGCAACGGCTTCCGGGTAATCACCGATGGCAAAGGCCCCGATGGTAGCCACAGCCATGAGGAAGTTTTCGTCAAAAGGCTGACGCTTCATGATATTTTCAGCCGCTTCGCGAAGGACACTATAGCCGAGCAGTAAGTACGCGGCGATATATGCCGGAAGAGAAAAAGCTTCGGGAACAAGGTCGGTTACATAAGTAATTAAAAAGACAAGGGTTCCGACGACCAGGGTCCACAAGGCGCCCCCTTCTTCTTCCTCCGCCTCTTCATCGTGGCAGCAGCTGCAGGTACCGATAGAATCAAGACTTACCGATTCTTCACCTTCGCAGCAGCTGCAGTGTTCTTCTTTTTCAACGTATTTGTCATCATGGTGATGATGACCGCAGCAAGTGCAGTTTTCTTCATGCAACGTATGCTCTGCCATAACATAGCCCCCTTTAAAAAACATTCTTTATATGCCTACATGATACCATCAAAATAACATATGTTCAAGTGTTCATATGTTATTTTACATACTATTTAATCATTCATAAAGGGAGTTACGCAGCAAGATTCCAGGTCGACCCACGTATCCATGAAAGAAGCGGTCAACACCTCGCCCAGCAAAAAATTCACCCTTGATTCGAATGCCGATTATCGGCATTCTTCTAATTCAATATTATATAAGCTGCAGATGCCTGAAAAAGGACCCAATGTCATCAAAAATCCAGAACAGCAAATAATTATATATTCTGCCCAAAAATGCTGTAAACGCCTTTATTTTCCCCTGAAAGAGAGCAATATTTTTGATATACTTTTCCATGGCTTATGCTATAATATGTACAAAGATAACCAAGACATATCCAACTTATTATCTTTTCGTCTACAAAAACACAAAAAAATATATAGAAGGGTGGATGTTATACAATGATTAATGTTGGTATCATCGGAGCTGGCCGTATCGGCCGCGTACATGGCGAAAGTATTTCTAAATTCGTAAAAAATGCACAGGTAAAGGCAATTGCTGATCCGTTCCTCAACGATCAGACCATCGCTTGGGCTCAATCCTTGGGCATTCAGGAAACCTACAAGGACTACAAAAAAATCCTGGACGATCCTGCAATCGAAGCCGTCTTGATTTGTGCATCGACGGACCAGCACTCCAAATTATCTATCGAAGCACTGCAGGCAGGAAAACACGTATTCTGCGAAAAACCGATTGATCATGATGTCGCAAAAATCAAAGAAGTTCTCGACGTCGTTGAAAAATCCGGCAAAAAATATCAGGTCGGCTTCAATCGTCGTTTCGACCACAACTTCAAAGCCATTCATGACGCTGTCGCTGCCGGCAAAGTTGGCAAACAGCAGATCATCAAAATCACGTCCCGCGACCCGGAACCGCCTTCCATCGATTATGTAAAAGTTTCCGGCGGTATCTTCCTCGATATGACCATCCATGATTTCGATATGGTCCGTTACCTCTCCGGCGCCGAAGTCGAAGAAGTATATGCAGAAGGTTCGGTCACAGTTGATCCCGAAATCGGCAAAGCCGGCGATATCGATACGGCTGTCATTACCTTGAAGCTTGACAATGGCGCAACTGCCGTTATTGACAACTGCCGCGCAGCATGCTATGGTTATGACCAGAGAGCTGAAGTATTCGGCACGGAAGGTTGTATCGCCATTTCTAATGATTCTGATTCCAATGCAGTATTCAGCGGCAAAGACGGTGTCGTCGCTGAAAAGCCGATGTTCTTCTTCCTGGAACGCTACATGGCTGCTTATGCATCTGAAATCGATTCCTTCGTAAATTCGATCGTCAACGATACGGAAACTCCGGTCAATGCCAACGACGGTTTAGCTCCGGTCTTGATTGGCCTGGCTGCTAAAAAATCGGTTGCTGAACATCGTCCGGTAAAAATTGACGAAATCCGCAAAGAATACAACCTTTAATTTGTATTATCGCTTTTCATAATACATACTCCTTTTCTTTACATTGCAGCTCCATACTGCAAACAAAAAGGGCCGGTCTCTCCGGTCCTTTTTTTGTTATCTGCAGATTTTTTAGCCGAATCATTATCTATATCCATGTCTTAGATGACATTATTTTTTTGGAAGGTTCAGGTATATCGCATGCTGCAATATTTCTATAAGAATGAATACCACCCTATTCTTGACCCCGGATATATTCCCAAGCCGGAATATATCTGCCACGTCGGAAGCGACAATTCTCATATGCCCCGTACAATGCATTCCCACGACAACCTCATTGAAATTTTATTGGTCTATGAGGGAGCCGGAATCTATATTATCGACCAAAAGCGCTACACCGCAAAAAAAGGGGACCTCATCCTCTACAACAGCAAAGTCGTCCATGACGAATTCGGCGGAAGCGGCAATAATCTTTGCACCTATTGCCTGGCGATCAGCAATCTGAAACTGACTCATTTAGAAAAAAACAAAATCATTGACGATAAGTATTGCCCGGTCGTAAGCTGCAAAGACTCCTTCGACGATATACTCCAACTGTTTCAGCTCATCGAAAAAAACCGCGACAACAAGCATACGACGGAAATCACCCTTCCCTTAGCCGTTGCGCTCGTTGCTAAAACGAAGACCATTATCGATGAAAATGCCGTACTGATGCAAAATGACCATTCTCCATTGACCCAAAAAGTCATCCAATATATCAACGAACATTACAAAGAAACGCTGCGGCTCAGTGACTTGGCCGCTCACGTCGGTGTCAACGAATACTACCTGTCCCATTTCTTTAAAAATGATGTCGGCTTCTCACCGATGCAGTACGTCATTCTTCGACGCATCGGCGAAGCTCAGAATCTACTCATAAACACCGATATGAGCATTACCAACATAGCCGTCAGCGTCGGCTACAACAATTCCAATTATTTTCAAAATGTATTCCGGAAAACCTTCGGCATGACACCGGGAGAATACCGACAAAAGTGGGTCAAACCCTAGACTCGAAATAGCCTCGAGTCAAGCGCTGCACCAAGGCAGTTCCTATTTTGGGTTCCTACGCACCGCTTACCAATCGTAACTCAAGGTAAACAAGCACTTTCCAAAGACGTCAAGGGACGGATGACTGCATCAAACAGCCATCCGTCCCTTTTCTTTTTAGGCGACCGGCTCATATCATGCAAAAACCCATCCTTACATCAGTAAGGATGGGTTTCATCAGACACGGGAAGCCATGTTTTATTCTTCGTTTTCCTGCCGAAGCTTAACGTATTTAATAATCATGTCGGCAGCATTTTCCAAGGAGAGCTTACTGACGTTGATCATCAAGTCGTAGTGCCGCGGATTACCCCACTCTTGGCCCGTATAATAGGCATAGTAGCGTTTACGTCCCTTATCTTCTTCATCCAGTTCCTTTAACGTCCGTTCGCCGTAATGGGTCTTAGCCCGTTCGAGACGGAATTCGTCATCAGCATAGATGAAGAAGGAGTAAACATGCGGCTGATCCCGAAGGATGTAGTCAGCGCAGCGGCCTAAAATGACGGCGCTTTCCCGTTCCGCGATTTTCAGCAGTACTTTGGCCTGTTCAATATACATCCGGTTGTGGGTCGGAACGCGTTCATAGGCAAAGTCGCCGAGGTTTCCCAAGCAGTTTTCCGGGTTATTATAAGAACGGTCCAACAATTCATTGATATCTTCACCATCATAGACGTGTTCAGCAGCCATGGCTACAATATTTCTGTCGTAGCATCGGAATCCCAATTTTTTGGCAACAATGGACGCGACTTCTTTACCGCCGCTGCCATATTGCCGTGTAATCGTAATTAAGGTTTTTTCTTTCATACAATACACCTCCTATAGAAAAGTCGGCTTATAATTCGCCTTTTGCTTCGCGTTGTACCAAGTCATTCATGATCGTCGGATATATCTTATCTAACTTGTAGAAATAAAGGACGCCGATGAGTACAACCCAAACAAACAGAGGCCCAATTTCGTATAAGCGAACGATCATCTGAATAGCACTTTCCGGCTGTACAGCACTGCCGGTCGTCGACGAGATGTAGCCGGCCAAAGCCAGGAGACTCGTCAAAATAGCATTAGTAAGACCAGAACCGACTTTCGTCCCAACAGAACCGCCGGAGAAAATCAGACCTTCTTGACGCATATGGAATTTCCACTGACCGTATTCTACGACGTCGCCAAGGAAGCCGAAGATAACCGACTGTACCGGAGCGAAACCGATGCCGCGGATAATGCAGCTGAAGACGACCCAGTTGAAATCAAGCGGATTCAGCAAGAAAATGACATGACCGATAAAGCAAATCAGGACGCCGGCCAAGGACATGTTACGCTTCCCAAAACGGCGCAGCAGCATCGGGCTAAAGACAAGCATAACAAAGATCGTAATCAATGTTTCTACTAAATACAGCACACTATAAACAGTATCGTTGTTAAATACATATTTGCAATAATAAGGAAGTACTGTCCCGGTAATGCAGAAAATAACGTTCTGCATCATCCAAATCGTCATGGCAGCCCAGAAGTATTTATTAAGGGCAATACATTTTAAAGACTTCATGATGGGAATTTTAGTTTCTGCTTTTTTCCGAGCGTCAATGACAACCGTTTCCTTGCACTGACTAAAGCAAAGGAGCAGTAAAGCCAAGGCCAATACAGCCCAGATAGACATAACTTTAACCCAAGCTAATTGGGAATCGCCAAAGATTTTTACTAAAGGCAGGGTTGCCGATACGGCAAGAATACGGCCGATAGGGGATAAGGACATACGAATAATCGAAAGCATATCCCGTTCCTTAGAAATACGGGTCATCATGGCCGACAAACTGCCATAAGGCAAATTCAGTGCCGTATAGCAAACGGTCGTACATAAGTTATATGTGACAAAGATATAGGCAAACTGCATTAACGGAGTTGTCTGTGGAACCGTATATATAAGGACGATTGAAATAGCAAACGGAATACTCATCCACAGAATCCAAGGTCTCGATTTACCCCATTTGGAATTGGTTTTTTCTACGACAAATCCCATTATAACGTCGGAAAAACCATCGAAACAACGAGAAATCAACATAACAATACCGACTACAGCTGCATCAATGCCGGCATAGTCCGTATAGAAGAAGGTTAAGATGGACATGCCACCCCAAACAACATTTTGCGCCGTATCACCCAAGGCGTAAGAAATACGAGTTAACCAAGACAGTTGGCCTTGATTGGGTACAGGCGTGCTTACAGAAGCGTTCATAGTGCGTACCTCCAATACTAAATTTGATATGATTTTGATACCGTTCCATGCATGTGTTCCATGTATCTGCTTTATACATGTATATTATAAGTTCATATTCCCCATTACATCTACAAAAAATTGCTCTATCTTTCAATGTGTTTTTTTATGTCTTCATAAATCGTTCAATTAACAATGGGTATTTTAAGGTAATATTCAAGAGTCATGCATGCACTTTTAACATCGTCTACACTATCTTGCTTATTTGTAAAAATTTTTCGCATTCATTCCCTTTTTATTTTCCATCACTTTACATTAAATTCAACCAAAACAACATACAAAACAAAGCTATATGGTGTTATAATATACCCATCATAATACCCATATATAACCATATCGGGTTTCGGAGGAATTTTGAACAATGAAAGTAAATCATTTGAGCATCAAAAGCACACACAACAGACTTTATCATCGCCTATCTGATACGCCCTTGCTTCGCCGACGACTGATGGCCAATATTTTTGCCATCAACGCCATGTGTCTGGCAACGTCCCTTCTGAGATTGAGCAATTTAGGCACTGATCCCTATGCCTGTATGAATCTCGGTTTCAGTCTTCTAAGCGAGCTTTCTTTCGGCACCTGTACGGCCATCGTCTGTTACACCTTATTCATTCCCGTTCTCTTATTGGGGCGGCAATTCATTAAAGCCGGCACGATTATCTATCTTCTCTTACTCGGTCCCTTATGTGACGTGTACAGTTTTTTACTGTTCTCTATTGTCGGCCAGCCGGAATCCGTTCTGCTGCCAGCCCGCATCTTCATTCTCATCTCCGGCATTCTGATTTCATGTATAGGCACCGCCTTCTATCTTTGTTCGAACATTGGCCTCGGTCCTTACGATGCACTGAACTGGATCATCGAGCATCGAAGCAATAAAAAAATTCCCTATAAGTGGGGTCGTATTGCCTGCGACGCCATATGCGTCACCATCGGCTTCCTCTGCGGCAGCGTTGTCGGCGTCGGTACCGTAGCCTTGGTCTGCTGCACCGGTCCCATCGTCTCCTTCTTCAACCGCCATGCCGCCGTCCCCATCATCTACGGCAAAGGAGCCGTAAATCCCCTGGAAAAGCAGGTTTCGTAATCATATCATTTCATCTTATTATAATTCGCGCCAGGTGAAAAATCGCAAAACGGAAAGCTCCCTGAGTTAGTTGTAACTCAGGGAGCTTCTTTTTTTACCAAACACTGTACTGACTGCAGTAGAATCCGTATCGATGATGCTTTTTGATCCGTCCCCTTCAAGCAACATGGAATTTTATGATGCCTCATATCGGCCAAAAGGGAACCGGTCAAGCCGGACGGTGTACTCTTTTTCTATTAATCCTTTTTTTCGGAAGCCTCATTCTGGCGAAGCTCGATATAGGAGATGATGAGGTCTGCCGCAGCTTCAAGGGAAATCTTGCTGGTGTTGATCATGAGGTCGTAGTTCTGCGGATCGCCCCAGGTACGGCCCGTATAGTACATATAGTACTTCTCACGATGCTTGTCCTCTGCGTCGAGGTCTTCGATCGTATGATCGGCATAATGGGTCTGGGCGCGATTCTTACGGAATTCATCATCAGCGTAGATGAAGAACGAGAATTCATTCGGATGATCCTTGAGGATGTAGTCTGCGCAGCGGCCGAGGAATACGGCGCTGCCTTCTTTGGCAATACCCAGGATGACTTTTGCCTGTTCGATATACATGCGGTTGTGCATCGGCACACGGACGTAGGCGTAATCGCCGAGGTTGCCCATGCAGTTCTCCGGAGCATTGTACGAACGCTCGATGAGATCGTGGAAATCGTTCTCTTCGCCGATATTCTGTGCAGCCATGGCGACGACCTTGCGGTCATAGCGGCGCACGCCCATTTTCTTGGCGACGAGGTCAGCGACTTCCCGGCCGCCGCTTCCGTATTGGCGCGTAATCGTGACAAGCGTGTTTTTTTCCATAATACATACCCTCTTCCTTCTAAATTTTAATGCAGCCGGCCCCTTCCGAAGAATCGAGCCGGCTGTATCTGACAATCAATCTTAGAGTTCGCCTTTTGCTTCACGAGCTCCCAGCAAATTTATAAAGAAATAAATCAGAAAACCCGTCTTCAAAAGATACAGGTTGGCTCGGCGATTTCGCGTCAAAACAAGATCAACCCGTCTTTATTCACCAGAATGACTGCCGGACAGCCTTTTTTCTACCGTTCTGACTTTCGCCCGAGCCGTGACGACGGTGTAAATGCCCGCCATGATCATGACCATCCCCAAGAGGATATGCAGCGTCATGGGCTCGTCGAGGAAGATGATGCCGCCGACGACGCCGACGACAGGCACGGCCAGCACGGCAACTGACGCTTTGCTGACCTCAATATGCTGCAGGATCCAGCTCCAGAGGAAAAAGGCCAGGGCTGAGGCGAGCACGCCGTTATAGAGCAGACAGAGGATGGATGCTTGGTTCCAGATGACCGGTCCCTGGGGCACAAGCGTCGTATAGATGAACAGCGTCACGGCCGCACAGACCATCTGCCAGGCCGTCAGGGAAATAGCGTTGACATCAGAAAGCTTGAGCTTGACGAAGATGCTTGCCAGCCCCCAAAATACCGCACTCAAAAGGCCGATCAAAATAGCCGTAACGTCGCCGCCGGCCTGTATGTCCATGAGGACGACCATGCCTGCAAGCGAAAGAATGATGCCGGCCCCCTTGCGCCACGTCAATTTCTCACCGAGCAGGAAGTGTGCCATGACCGCCGCAAAAATAGGCATGCTGTAGTTGAGCACCGAGACCATACCTGCGCCGAGCGTCACCATACTCGTCTGAGCCGCAATATTATTAAGTCCCATCTGCAGGACGCCGGTGAGAAAAATCCACGGCCAATATTTTTTCTTGGGCAGCGGCAGACCCAGCCAGCGCCAAACCGCCAGCAAAACAATGGCACCGAACAAAAAACGATAGGCTACAAAGGTAATGGGCGGAAAAAACGTATTGGCTGTCTTCATGACGACCCAATTCATGCCCCAGACCAGATAAATCATCAGCAGAGCCTTAACCAAGGGAATCCCCTCTTTCCACAAAAAATCGACTTACTCAATATACTCTTTATCTTACCACAATCATATCAAAAAAACAGTGACTATCTTGCGGAAAAATAGCATAAAAGCAACAAGACCGCGCCGTCAGAGCAACGGTCTTGCCGAAAGTATACCTATTAAGCTTCGCCTTTTTGAGCTCTGTCTACGAGATCGTTCACAATGCGCGGATATAGCTGATCCAGTCTGTAGCAGTAAAGGATGAAGATGACGATGGCCCAGATGATAAGGGGTCCAATTTGGTAGAGACTCACAATCATATCAATGGCACTCTGCGGCTGGGTAGCCGAAGCCGTCGCCGAAGAAACATAACCGGCATACGATAAAAGACCGGTGAGCAGGGCGCTGACAAGGCCGCCGCCAATTTTATTGCCAACAGAACCGCCCGAGAAAATCATGCCTTCTTGGCGGATATGGAATTTCCACTCGCTATAGTCAACGACATCGCCAAAGAAACCAAAAATAACGGAATTCAGCGGAGCGAAGCAAAGTCCGCGGATGAAGCAGCTGAACATGACCATGTCGAAGCTGTAGGGACTCAGCAGATATACGAGATGACCGAGAAAAGCCAGAATGATGCCGTACAGTGACATATTGCGCTTGCCAAACTTGCGCAGGAGCGTCGGGCAGAACAACATCGTCGCAATAATCGTCGTAAACGTTTCAACGAGGAACAAAATGCTGTAAAGTGAATTATCGAAGAAAATGTATTTGCAGTAATACGGAAGGACCGTACCGGTAAGCAGTGCGATGCAGGCCTGCATCGTCCAGAGTCCCGTGGCCATCCAGAAGTATTTGTTGAGGCCGAGAGACTTTAAAGTAACTTTCGCCGATATCTTCTCCACCTTTTTCTTAAGTGAAGGTTTAACCTTTTCCTCACATTTATAGAAGCACAGCAGCAAGAGCAGCAGCGCTACGACAGCCCAGATACTCATGACTTCAATCCAGGCCATCTGCGTGTCACCAAAGAGCTTGATCAGCGGCAAGGTCGCGGATACGGCGAGGATCTTTCCCAGCGGGGACAGCGTCATACGCGTAATAGAAAGCATGTCACGTTCTTTAGAAAGGTGCGTCATCAAGGCAGAAAGGCTGCCATAGGGCAGATTCATAGCCGTATAGCAAATCGTCGTACAAAAATTATAAGTCACGAAGATATATGCAAACTGCAGGGCCGTCGAGCCTTGCGGTACCATATACAGCAGTACGATAGAAAGCGCAAAGGGCAGGCTCATCCAGAGAATCCAAGGCCGTGCCTTGCCCCATTTCGAACGAGTACGTTCAACGATAAAGCCCATGCAGACGTCCGAAAAGCCATCAAAGCAGCGTGAAATCAGCATAATCATGCCGACAAGGGCCGGATCGACACCGGCATAATCGGTGTAAAAAAACGTCAAGATACTCATCGCACCCCAGACAACATTCTGTGCTGTGTCGCCAAGGGCATACGAGATGCGGGTAAACCAAGATAAGGTGTCTGAATAATGCTGCACCGCCGGGGCGGCAGGTCCGGCTTGCCCTGTTTGTCCTGTTTGTCCTGTCATTGAAATTCCTCCTTTAATACCTATCTGTGAATAATCAGGTTATATTTTGATGAATTCACCGAATTTTGCCGAAAAAGAAAGCCTTCCGCGAATTTGGGAAGGCTTTCCCGCCATTACGGGATTCATTTATGGGTATGGGGAATAAAAGGGGGTTACTATTAGCGGAAGCCGGCAGCACGCAAGTTTTCGCGGCCTTTTTTAGCCAGCTTGAGCGGAATATCAAAAGATTTTACCGGGAAAAGGTCCTGTTCGACGACGCACCAACCGTTGTAGTCCTTTTCTACCAAAGCATCGTAGAATTTTTTGAAATCAATGCTGCCATTGCCGGGTTCAACCATGATATTTTCCGTTACGGCCTTGGCAAAGGACCAATGTTCTTTATCCATCTTGGCCTTGACGTCCAAGTCGCAGTCCTTGATATGGATGTAGGGAATGCGGTCGGCGTGCTTCTTGTAGAAGGAAACGGGTTCACCGCCGCCATAGACGTGATGACCGGTATCGAGGCAGAGCACGACATCCGTATCCTGCAGCAGACGTTCAATCTGAGCTTCGGTCTGGATATGAGAATCGACATGGGGATGGAAAGTGCCGATGAGGCCGTAACTTGCTACATGGTCAGCCACGCGCTGAACGTTGCCTGCATAGCGTTTCCATTCTTCATCCGTGAGATCCGGGTTCATGGCGATCTCACCGGTTTCGAGATCCGTATACATCGGCGGCAGCAGTACGATGTACTTTGCCTGAGCAAAATTCTTGAGTACCGGAGCCATTTCATCGACGGTCTTCATCATGTCCTGTACGGAAGCTTCATCGAGAAAATTGCCGCCGACCGTGCCGGCTACGAGAATGAGATTACGTTTATCGAGCTCCTGTTTGAGTTCAGGTGCCGTGTTAGGGAAATACCCCCACGGGCCAAGTTCTACACCGGCATAACCGGCTTCTGCCATTTCATTAAGGCAGCGGTCCCATGACGGCTGTTTTTCATGTTCGGGAAACCATACGCCCCAGGAATCCGGAGCAATACCAACTTGAATTGCCATTTTTCTTTACCTCCTTACTTTACGTCAACCCATGCATGTTTGTCAGCCGATTCAAGGATTGCTTTGACCGTGCGGTCAATCTTATAGCCGAATTCAAAGTTGCAGGCGTATTCTGTGCCTTTGGTGATGGCCGAGAAGAGTTCATGTGCTTCAAGAATCTTCATGTCATTGTAGGCAATGGAAATGCCGCCGGCTGGCTGGAAAGCCGAATAGCCTTTGTGAAGCGGGTTCAGGAATACCTGACGGAAGCCGCGGTCCCGTTCATCATCGGACTGGAAGTAGACCTGTACTTCTCCCATGCGTTCGAGATCATATTTGACCGTGCCCTTCGTGCCCTGAATTTCATAAGCAAGATAGTTCTTGCGGCCCGTAGCGACACGACTCGAGGAAATCATGCCGGAAGCGCCATTGGCGTATTCCATCATGAAGGAGATGATATCTTCATTTTCAACCTTGGCCATTTCCTTCGAACCTTTGGATTTCGGACGTTCCGGGAAAATCGTACGTTTCATGGCATCGACTTTCGTGATGTCGCCCATGATGAACTGAGAAACAGACAAGAGATGCGAGCCAAGATCGCCGAGAGCACCGCAGCCAGCCAGTTTGTTGATGTGACGCCAGGTAATCGGCAGTTCCGGGTCGAGCAGCTGGTCCTGATCATAGCGGCCGATGAAGAGCATGATATCGCCGAGAGCACCGCTCTGTACGAGTTCACGAACATAGGCATTTGCCGGATTGCATGTATTATTGAAGCCGACGTAGTTGATGACGCCTTTTTCAGCAGCCAATTTAGACAATTCTTCCGATTCTGCCGGAGAAATGGACAACGGTTTTTCACAGTAAACATTCTTGCCGTTTTCAAGGGCAGCTTTAGCGACTTCATAATGGAAGGCATTCGGCGTTGCGATATCGACGAGGTCAATGGCGGGATCCGTTACCAGATCGTGCCAGTCCGTCGTCATGCGGCGGAAACCGATTTTATGCTGCGCAACCTTAGCACTTTCTTCATTGCTGTCTGCTACCATTTCAAAGACAGGTACACCGAAGTCCGGTCCAAAAAGCATCTGTTCATTAAGCATTGCCGTGCTGTGTGCCTTACCCATCCAACCTGCGCCAACGAGGCCAATATGAATTTCTTTCATTTTTTACTCCTCCTTAATATGTATAACTATAATTGCTTGGGGCTTTTGTATTTGGTTTAGCTCCTTACGTTGACTACATTATAGCCTCATGCCAGAAGGAAATCATTACATACAATTCTCACAATCTATACAAAAATTGCTCTATTGATTTTTGTATAACTTAGGATTAAAATGGAAGAAACTTCACGAATCTACTTCATATGATACGAGGTGCTTATTATGGAAATACGCGATAAAGGCGTTGTGCCGCCGTCCTTCATGGGCTTCTCGATTCCTTCAAGCTTTGCCCGGCAGGCACTTTATTACACACCGGAGTTCGGACATTTTTATTGTCAGGATAAATATCATGTCGAACGGCTCCATCTTGACTCATCGCTCTTGATGTTCGTAAAGAGCGGCGCTTTCTACGCCGAAAGCCGCGAGCAAAAAGCCGTCGCACATGCCGGAGAGATTTTGCTCCTCGACTGCCGCTATGCTCATTCTTACGGCTGTCAAGAAACCGGCGACTTTCTCTGGTTTCACTTCCGCGGAGCCGAAAGCATTGCTTATACGGGCTATCTCTTCGAGAAGAATGGACTGCTCTTCACCGGCGAGAATGTTCCCCTCCTCGAGCCGACTTTCAAAAGAGTCCTGTCCATGGGACATTATACGCTCCAGCGGGAAACCGTACTGTCGCACCGCATCGACCGCATTCTCATGACGCTCGCCAATCTGGAAGACCATTCCCAGCCAGTCAACGAAATACTGACCCCGGTCCTGCAGTACATCCAAGAACATTACGCAGAGTCCATAGAACTCGATAGCCTGGCCAATCTCTGCATGCTGAGCTCATCCCACTTCATCCGGACCTTCAAGAAACACCTTGGCTGTACGCCCCACGAATACCTCCTGCAGTACCGCCTGCTCCAATCCAAGCATTTGCTGCAGACCACATCGGACTCCATCGAGGTCATCGCCGAAAAGTGCGGCTTCAACAGCGCCTCCCACTTCGCCCGAGCCTTCAAGAACGTCAATCACATGACGCCTACCGATTTCCGTCATCTCGATTTTTGAGGACAAATACAGAAAAAGGAAATCGTCTTGCCCTCCAGTGAACGGCAGGCCGTCAGGAGATCAAAAACCATACATCGTTATTGTTTCTGCCATCGGTTCCCGTTGGCAGTTTTTTTTCGTTCAAGTAGATTTTTTAATCGTCATTCCCAAGGCCATATTTAAAGACGACATCATCCGTCAGACTTTTTTCGTTAGCAGCTACAGCTATACCTCATCTGCAAGAAAATATTCTGCCAAGATGTCTCCGTACCGCTTCCCAGTCGTCACGAAGTCTTCAGAAGTCTTTGTCCGGATTGACCCTGTTACTTTATTCTATAGCTTCCATAGTCATCCTTTTTTCGTGTTCATTATCAGGATTCCGCCCTTGTTTTATGCAAAAAAATACTCCCTTTCAAGCAGCATGAGATTTCATTTCTCATGTCTGCCCAAAGGGAGTATCCGGCGATAGACGCCGTTTTTATCCTTCTTTTTCCTGCTGCAGCTCAACGTATTTGATAATCATATCGGCGGCCTTTTCCAAAGGAAGGTGGCTGACATTAATCATCAAATCATAGTTCTTCGGATTTCCCCACTCTTGGCCCGTATAATAGGCATAGTAGCGTTTACGACCCTTGTCTTCTTCATCCAGTTCCTTTAACGACCGTTCGCCGTAATGGGTCTTAGCCCGTTCGAGACGGAATTCGTCATCAGCATAGATAAAGAAAGAATAGATATGCGGCTGATCCCGAAGGATGTAGTCGGCGCAGCGGCCTAAGATGACAGCACTTTCCCGTTCCGCGATTTTCAGCAGTACCTTGGCCTGTTCAATATACATCCGATTGTGGGTCGGAACCCGTTCATAAGCAAAATCGCCGAGATTCCCCAAGCAATTTTCCGGATTATTGTAAGAACGGTCCAACAAATCATTGATATCCTCGCCATCATAGACATGTTCCGCTGCCATGGATACAATGTTTCGGTCATAGAAGCGAATACCCAATTTTTTGGCAATGAGCTCCGCTACTTCTTTGCCACCGCTGCCGTATTGCCGGGTAATCGTGATTAAGGTTTTTTCTTTCATGCAATACACCTCCTATAGAAAAGCCTGCTCATAATTCGCCCTTTGCTCTGCGTTGTACCATCACTCATCACCGTCAAAACCATCGAAGCAGCCCTTTCCGGCTGTCCCCTGCCATTCGTCAACAGGATATATCCGCCCATCAAAATGGCATGGTAAGGCCAGAGATACTTTCGTACCGATAGAACTGCCCTAGAAAATCAGGTCATCTTAATGCATATGGAATTTTCACGGAACGTATCAGGACGTCACCACGATCAAGAAGATAACCGATTGTATGGGAGCAGCAGATAACACAGCGAAAGACACCCCAATTAAAGTTCAACGGATTCAGCAAGAAAATGAGATGGCCGACAAAGCAAGACGCCGACTAAGGACCTGTTGCGCTTCCCAAAGCGTCATAATAACATCGGGCTAAAAACAATAGCGATTACTGCTTCTACTAAATATAATACACTATAAACGGTATTGTTGTGAAATACATATTTACAATAATAAGAATGTACTCGTCTCAGCCATGCCATAAATAACATTTTGCATTATCAAAAGGATTATGACTTACCAGAAACAGTCGTTAAATCAATATATTTTAAGGACTCCATAGTCGAAATTTTAACTTCATCTTTTTTCCTGAGCCTCAATGGCAATAATTTTCTTGCACTGGATAAAGGAAAAAAGCATTAGGCTATATTATGAAATTCTGTCAGTCTGTCGAAATCCATTCTACTGTCAAGTCCTTTTTCTTTCTCATGTCGCTTCTTCATAGGCCCGTCCTTCTGCATAGATATAGAATATCGGCCTTGGACCTTACGATGCGTCGAACTGAAGCAGCAAACATCAGAACCATAAAAAAAGCCCCTATAATGGGGCCTATTGCCTGCAGCAGCATCGCCGGCCCGGCCCCATCGTCTCCATTTTAAGTCGTCATATTTCCATGCTCTTTATCTATACAAAGGAGCTATGAATTACTAAAAAACACGTCTCATAATCATATCACTTCACCTTATATTCATGACATGCAAGATTTGCACGCTTTGTACCATTTTCTTTTATTATACTGGCAATGGTACTATTCCTCATCGAACCTGTCTTTCCATGATTGGAAAGACAGGTTCTCGGTTCTTGCTTACATCTCGCCCCGTGCCTCGCGTTCGACAAGATCCCGCATAATTCTCGGGTACTCCTTATCCAATTTATAGACTGCCAGGACTCCTAACAAAATAACCCAGATAATAATCATGCCATACATATAAATATTCACAATCATATCAATGGCCGACTGTGGCTGGACAGCACTGCCCGTCGATGAGACAACATATCCCGACCAGGACATCAGCATCGTAATCAGGGCACCGGTAAGGCCAAGTCCCACCTTGTAACCAATCGATCCGCCGGAAAAAATAAGTCCCTCCGTCCGGATGTGGAATTTCCACTGTCCGTATTCCACGACATCACCCAGAAAGCCAAAGATTACCGAATTGAGCGGCGCGAATCCGACACCGCGAATAAAGCAGCTGAACACTACCCAATAAAAATTCATAGGATTCAGGCAGTAAATAAGATGTCCGACGAGCGCGACGATGACACCTATGAGCGACATCTTGCGTTTGCCAAGTTTCTTCAGCAGTCTTGGGCATATGGTTACAGTACAAAAAATGGTCGTAACCGTTTCCAAAATCATGAGACCGCTAAACAATGAGTCATCAAAGAAAATATACTTGCAGTAATAGGGAAGGATTGTTCCCGTTACCATCTGAATGACGCACTGCATTGCCCAAATGACCATAGTCATCCAGAAATACTTGTTCAAAAGCAGGCATTTGATTGCCCTTCCGATAGGCAGCTTGTCAGCATTTTCTCGCGCCTCGATGACAACCTTTTCTTCGCACTTGTAAAAACATAAGAGGAGAAGGAGCAGTGCAAATACCGCCCATATACTCATGACGATAACCCATGCCTGCTGATTGTCCCCAAACACTTTGATGAGCGGCAATGTAGCAGAAATAGAAATGAGCTTGCCAATCGGTGACAATGCCATGCGCGTAACAGAGAGCATATCCCTCTCCCGAGAACTGCGTGTCATCATCGCGGACAGACTCCCGTAAGGGAGATTCAATGCAGTGTAGCAAATAGTATTACAGAAGTTGTACGTAATGAAGATATAGACAGCCTTCATCAACACTGACCCTTGTGGTACAGTGTACAGCAGAACAATGGAAACACAGAAGGGAATACTCGTCCAGAGTATCCAGGGACGCGATTTCCCCCATTTTGAATGTGTGCGCTCGACAAGAACCCCCATGATAAGGTCAGACACTCCATCGAAGACACGCGAAATCAGAATGATGAGGCCGATAGTAGCAGGGTCGACACCTGCATAATCCGTATAGAAAAATGTCAGTATCGTCATGGCACCCGCTACGACATTCATTGCCGTATCGCCAACGCCATAAGAGATTCGTGTGAACCACGAGAGCCGCTCTTCACCGGCTACTGCGGGCGGCGGACTGGATTGCACTAAATTACCCATAGAAATCACCTTTCATAAAAATGTCAATATCCGTTTGAGTGGTGACACTGCATCATCCACCCAAACGGATATACATCAGAGAAGCGTTAAATCAGTCGTAATCGTTCGGCAAAACATCATGCAGGAAGTTAATCGATTTCTTAATTGCCGTCAGCGCAGGCATGGTCTTATCCTCGATTTCCAAAGAAACCGGTCCATCATAGCCCATCATACTGAGTACGGAGAAGAATTCTTTCCACCAGCGGCGATCTTCTCCATAGCCAAGCGCAACATAGTTCCATGTCCGCTCATTGTAACGGTCAAAGAATTTTGTTTCTAAGCCACCATTTGCAGCAAATTTATGTTTTTCTTTACGCAGGTCCTTAGCATGAACATGGTAAATGGCATCTCCTCCTAGTGCCATTGCCATATCGATGCCATCTCCCCCCATCCACATGTGATGGGACGGATCGAGATTCATGCCGACCATAGGGCCGACTGCTGCTCGCAGTTTCAGTAAGGTTTCAGCATTATAAACACACTGAGCGCCATGGTTTTCAAGTGCAATAGAAGTAATCCCACAGTCCTTGGCCATCTCAGCAGTCTTTTTCCAATAAGGGATGAGGACTTCATTCCACTGATAGTCAAGCATAGTCTGACAACTCATAGGCCAGCAGGTCGTAATCCAGTTTGCCGTTGTATCAGTTGCATTGCCGCCCGGTAATCCCGACATCATGACAATGCGCTTAACCCCTAGCAATTTTGCCAGTCGGAACGTTTTTTCGACAACCTCCTGATGCTGGTGGCCTGTCTCATTAGGCTCCAACTGGTTTCCTGAGCAGTTCAGCGCTTCAAGGACAAGGCCATTCTTATGAATTGTATCCATGTATTTTATACGAGCCAATTCGCTTTCCAGCAGTTCATCCAAGTTGAGATGCGGTGCGTTTGACCAGTTACCGCAGGCAATTTCTAATGACTCGATACCGATTTGCGCGGAAGTCTGTACCATTTCCTCAAAGGAAAGATTTGCCAATCCATCTGTATTTAAGCAAAGTCGCATGATGATTCTCCTCTCTTCCAATAGAGCTTCCTTTTCGTTTTTTTATTATACATTGACAGCTTTTACCTTGGTCCACTGACCGTTCTGCGCCGATTCCAACACGGCTTCCATGACGCGGTCAATCTTTGCAGCAAAGACAAAATCAGCAACCGGCTTCGTACCATTTACAATATTTTCCAACAGGTGATGCTCTTCAATTGTCTTGAGATCCTCGTAGCCAATGCCGATGCCCGGTCCAGCCCAGAACTTGCCGTATTCGCCGTGTTCCGGTGCAGAAATAATATTTTTGAAGCCCTGGTCTCCTGCCGCATCATCGGTATAATAGATATTGATTTCGTTCATACGTTCCAGTGACCAGCGAATAGTACCTTTTGTAAATTGTGCTTCGAACACCTCTGCCTGTTTACAGCCCGGTGCGACGCGATTCGAAGAGATATAACCGATACCGCCATTCTCATAAGTGCAAAGAAATTGCGCGACATCATCATTTTCTACCGGCAGATACTCACCTTTTGCATTTTTACGCTTGTCGTAAACGATTCTCGTCATTCCGGATACAGCCGTAATATCACCCAACAAATACTGCGAAATAGACAGTACATGTGCAGCCAGATCCCCCATCGAACCCAACTTGGAATTGACGGCCAGCATACGCCATGCGTGCGGTGCATCCGGAGTTGCAAGTCCATCGGTATCATATGAACCACGGAAAGAAACGAGTTGGCCCAGGCGGCCCGAGTCAATAACCTGTTTAGCATAGGCAATGACAGGCGTTTTCATCGTATTAAAGCCACAAGCAGCGACAACGCCGCATTCCTTGATGACACGAGCTGCGTCCTCGGACTGATTTCCGTCCATGCCGAGCGGTTTTTCACAATTAATATGCTTACCATGACGCGCGGCCTCCTTAGCAATTTCACAATGCATGTTATTAGGAGTGCAAATGCATACGAGATCCACATCATCTGCCGCAACAACCTCTTTCCAATCGGTCGTGTATCGAGAAAAACCATGGCTATCTGCCAGCGCTTTCGCTGCCGCTTCAACGGGATCACAGACGACCCGTAAATCCACCTTGACGTCCGATTCAAACTGGCACTGATTAACATAAGCGGTTGCATGACTGCGTCCGATGAAACCGGCACCAATCAATCCTACACGAATTATCTTTTTCATATCAATCTCTCCTTTGCAAGTTAAAAAACCTGTATGAATTTTTTAGATGGACTGTATTTATGTCCGTTCTTTGCTATAATTATATTAGCAACACCGCATAACGTCATCAGAGGATGTTGCCGTTTGATTGCAGAATATTGACTATTGTCAAAAGGAGGGAGACACAATGAAGGATGACAACCAGTTTCCAAACCGCTGCAGTATGATCTACGAAGAAAAGACGGTTATGGAGGGAACGATGGTACAAAGCCGGCTTTATCCGGTCATCGCACCGGAAGTACGACATGTGCTCCCCCATGTTTTGGAATTAGGGGCTTATGATGCCGGTTCCCGTTACTGCACAGAGAGAAAAGATTTGCCAATGTACCTGATTGTTTACACACTGGATGGTGCAGGAATCCTATCCTATCGTGGTAAAAAATATACCTTGACAAAAGATACCGCCTTCTGGATTGATTGCCGAGAATATCAGTTTTATCGAACGTCAAAAGAACACACACACTGGCATATTCTCTGGTATCATTTCCGCGGCGGCTCCAGCGATGACTATTATTCTCTCTTTAACCAGGCAAACAATGACTCTCCCGTCATACAGCTTTCTGCGCATACAACAGACGCAGCCGAAATCATGACGCGGATGCTCCATCTGTACGAACACGGTGAAAACACGCTGCTGCAGGACATCACGGCCTCGACGGACTTGGTACAACTGATGACACTGTTCACGCTTTGCAGTCAGCTTCAAAATGATATGTGCCGTATCCCACCAGTCATTCGTGAGGTGTGTCGCTATATTAAGAGTCATTATGCGGAGGAGATCAGCCTTGATTTGCTTGCACACCGTTTTCACATCAATAAATATCATCTGTTACGCCAATTCAAGCGAAGTTACGGCGCAACACCCGGCGAGTACATGATTGCAGTTCGAATCCAGCAAGCGAAATACATGCTGCAAAATACAAACGATACAATTACGGCTATTGCCGAGGCGGTCGGCTATGTCAATACAAGTCACTTCATCAATTTGTTCAAGCAGCACGAGACCATCACCCCGGGTGCTTATCGGAAATCCATGGGAGGTGTAAGTTCATAGAACATGATCACCTTGTGAAAAACGGTTTACAAATTCTATTAAAGATGCCTATATCCGCGGCGTTGACAGCATAAAAACACCACAACATTTCTGTTGCGGCGGCAGGTCTAACTTTTTAGGGTCATATCTTGGTACCAGTATGCACATATCATCAAAAAACAGATTCTATCGTGTCTGAAAACCGTCTTTCATTTTCATTGCACACATGTAAAAAGCCCATCTAGTCGGTCAGCTAGATGGGCTTTTCGTACTATTGTATTATGAAAAGGTATTACTTATAGAAATCCGGGCATTCTTTCAGTTGGATGGGAAGAATTTCGCCGGGTTTTTGCTGTGCTTTTACGCAGATGTCTGCCGTCAAAGCTGCAGCATAGCCGTCCCAAGAGGTCGGGCCGTTGAGGGGACTTCCGCTGTTGATATTATCGAGGAAAGCCTGTAATTCTACGTCGTAAGCTTCGATGAAGCGTTCTTTCCAGTCCATCAAGATCGGGCGCTGGAGAGCTGCATCTTTACGGACCTGTACCGTTGCCGGTTCCGGCAGATAAGCTACGCCGTCTTCACCGACGACTTCGCACTTGATATCATAGCCGTATTTGCAGTTGACGAAGATTTCTACGTCGATGCGAACGCCTTTTTTGGTTTCTACCATGACGATCTGCGGATCGGCCAAGTGATCTGCTGCATATTTCGTCTTGCGGGGATATACGACCTGAGCCGATACGTATTCATCATCGAGAAGCCAATGAAGTACATCGATTTCATGGATCATGGTATCGTTAATAGCCATATCCGTCGAGTAGCGGTCATCGACGACAGGGTTGCGATGAGCGGCATGGAGCATGAGCGGAGCTCCGATTTCGCCTGCATCGATAGCTTTTTTCAAAGCGACGTAGCCGGCATCAAAGCGGCGCATGAATCCGACCTGTACCAAGTGTTTACCCTGTTTCATTTCAGCTTCAACAATTTCCAAGCAGTCATCAGCCGTCGTAGCTAAGGGTTTTTCACAGAAGCAATATTTACCAGCATTTACAGCATCGAGAACATATTCTTTATGTGCCGGACCCCAGCAAGTAACCAATACGGCATCTACGTCGTCTGCATGAACCAATTCATGGCCGTCAGCATAAAATTTTGCCTGTAAGCCAAGGTCTTTAATAACCTGTTCTGCATGTTCCTGATTGATATCGTTGACAGCTACAACAACGCCGCCGGAAAGAGTATTCGTAATTCTCTTAATGTGTTCTACACCAATTCCACCACAACCGATTACACCAATTCGTACCATAATACTGCGCCTCCAATTTTATAAACTATGCTTTTTATTAAAAATTACGTTTGATAACAACTTCAGATTTTTCTTTGCCGATGCGATAAACATCGTCAGGATCCATCTTATAGTATTCCGGACGGAATAATTCTAACGATACGACGTCTTCCTGCCAACCGATGGCTTTCAAGGTCTTGAAAATGCCGTCTAAATCAATGCATCCCGTTCCCGGCCATACGCGGTCTTCATCGAGAAGAGAACCGATGGGGAAATCTTCTGTATCGTTTAAATGAACGATAAAAATCTTTTTGCCGTCAGCTTTGGCCAAGTCTTCCAATTTCGAGCCCATGCCGTGGAAGTGGAAGCAGTCCAAGGTGATGCCGACGTTATCCATGTCTACGTCTTGAATGACGCTCCAGGCTTCTCCAAAAGTGTTGATGGAAGCAGCCGGGTGACCGATGAATTCAACCGAAATACGCATGCCGTATTCAGCAGCAATGCTGCCCATTTCCTTCAGACACTGTACAGCCGATTCATGAATTTCTTGACGAGTTACTTTTTTCAAATCGACAGTCGGAACAGTGATGACGGTCTTGCAGCCGATTTTCTGTCCCCATTCACACATCTGACGCAGTTCCTTCAACACGCCTTGGTATTCTTCCGGCGTCCGGTTGTTGAAAAAGCACAGCGTATTGAAGGCCAACGGTTTTACGTTATGAGTCTGAAAATATTCAGCCAATTCGTCAATCGTATGATCCTTTAAATAATTGGGGATGCCGTCCATGGTGCGCGGCTCAATCATATCGTACCCATATTTTTCACATAAGGCTAAATCTTTTTCCAAACTTGATTTTTCCAAGCAGGTTGCCTGGTTCATGCTCAATTTCATGTCTATCTTCTCCTTTTTTGTAGTGTAGGTTTATTTCCTTTGTTGGTTACAGTATAGGCATTTTTTGGCCTAATTACTTTATCATTCTTGCTCGTTTTCTATAAAAATGACCGAGATAAATAGGACTATTTGCAGTTTTCTGCAAGGTAAAATCAGGCATCAAAAAAAGATACTGTCCAGAGGTGTCTTTAACCTCTTAGACAGTATCTTTTTCAGAATCCGAGCGCCCTCGCATTCAAGGGTATATTTTATCGATTCAAGAGTTCTCGTTCAATCCGTTCACGAGCTGCCGGAGCCTGGACTTCCATCTTTTCGGGGAACCCGAAGTAGGAGACGCAGGCAATGGTGTCG